>NZ_JBIBWD010000004.1:0-50962 GCF_043080985.1 Streptomyces sp. NPDC014894 | reverse complement strand
GTGGGCGCGCGGGCGGGCGGGCAGGACGCCGGGGCGGAGGGCGTGAGGGCCGCCGGGACCGGGGATCCGGAGGGTGTCGAGGCGCTGGTGCGGCGGGTCCGCGCGACGGTCTCCGGGGCCCTCCCCGAAGGCGTGGTCCATCTCGCCGGGTCGCGGCGGACGGGGTGCGCCGCGCCCGGGGCGGATCTGGATCTGGTGGCCGCGCTGCCGGGCGGCGCGGTGGATCCGGCCTCGGTCCGGGCGCGGATCGTGGACGCGCTGCCGGAGGCCGCCGCCGTACGGGAGGTGATCGGGGCCCGGGCGCCCGGGCTGCGGTTCCGGGTGGCGGGGCTGGCCGTCGACCTGGTGGTGGTCGCGACGGGCGAGGTGCCGCCGGGCGCGGCCGTGGAGCGGCGGGCCGAGCTGGGCGAGGCCGCCGCGATCGCGCTGAGCGCGGTGAGCGACGCGGACGCGGTACTGCGGCTGGCGGACGGGCGGCGGGAGGCGTTCACCGCGCTCGCCCGCGAGGTGAAGACCTGGGCCCGGGCGCGCGGTCTGGACTCGGCCCCCTTCGGCGGGGTGCCGGGGATCGGCTGGACGGTGCTGGCGGCCCGCACGGTGGCGAAGAGCCCGAGGCCCCCGGAGGGCGGCCGGGACGAGGTGCCGCTGTCGGACTTCTTCGCGCGGTGGGCGGTGTGGGACTGGGCGGGCGGGGAGGTGCTGACGCCGAGCGAGCCGGTACGCACGTGCACCGGGCAGCTGAGCACGGGCGGGCGGGAGCTGGTGCTCCGTGAGCTGTACCGGGGGTGGGAGATCACGGAGGCGGCCGCCGGGCCCCGGCCGGAGCTGTGGGCCGCGCCCTCGCTCGGGGCGGATCACACGGCCTGGGCGGTGGTGACGATCGCCCCCGGGAGCACCCCGGCGGGCGCCCCAGCCGCCGCGGACCCCGCCGCGGACCCCGCCGAGGAGACCGAGGGCCGGCTCCGGGGCCGGATGCGCGCGCTGCTGACCGCGCTCGCGGAGGCCGGGTCGCCGGACGCGTACGCCTGGCCGCGGGCGCTCCCCGGCGACCCGGTCCGGTACGCGATCGGGCTGGGCGCGACGCCCCCGGACGCGGTCCGGCTGGCGGAGATCGGCGACAGCGTGCTGCGCGGACTCCCGGGGGCGGCGCTCGCCCCGGCCGCCCGCGGCGAGCTGCCGCCGGAGCTGCGCTGAGACCACCGGACCGAGCCCCGCGGCCGCCGGAGCCCCGCCGCGTGACCGGGCCCGGCCACCGGAGCCCGCCACCCGAGCCCAGGCCGCCGGATCCGCACCGCAAGACCGGGCCCCGCGGCCCCCGGAGCCCCGCCACAAGACCGAGCCGGCCACAAGACCGGGCCCCGCCACAAGACCGCCGCCCGGGCCGGGACTCCCCCGGCCGCCTTCCCCGACCGCCTCCGACGTCGCCCGCGCCCCTCAGCGCCCGCCCCGGCCCGAGCGCCCGCCGGCCTCCTTGGACGACGGGGCCTTGGCGCGGCGGTCCCCGGCGGCCGGGCCTCGGTCGCCCCCGCGCGCCGGGGTCACGACCTTCGCGGACCCCGGCGGTCCGGCCTCCGCACCCTCGTCGCGGGCGACGGCCAGGGACCAGCGGACGGAGGAGTCGGCCCGTACGGAGACGGTCCCGGCGCGGTGGGACTCGGAGGTGGTCATCCGGTTCTCGACGGCGCTCACCTCCGTGTCGAGGCACTCCAGGGGGAAGGTCGTGCCGGTGGGGCTCAGGGTGACCCGGACCGTTCCGGCGCCCTGGCAGTTGACGGCGACGATCAGCGTGCGGCCCTTGCTCCCCCCGCCGTACGGAAGCTCCGCGTGGCCGCGCGTCTCGTCCTGCCGCAGCACGACCTCGCCCCCGTCCGCGTCCGCGTCCAGCTCGGGCAGGGGCTCCCCGACGGACTCGTCCGCACCCTCCTCCCCCTCGACGTCCTCGCCGTCGACGGCCTCCGCCCCGGCCTCCTCCGCCTCGACCGCCGCCTCGATCGCCGCCTCCGCCTCCGGCCCGGCGTCCGTCTCGATCACGGTCTCCCCCGACCCGCAGCCGGTCAGCGGCAGCAGCGCGAGGGCGGCGAGCGCCCCCAGGGCGGCCAGTCCCCGGCGCGGCGCACCAGAGCGGGACCGAGCGCGGAAGCGGGACCGAGCGCGGGAGCGGTGAAGAGCCATGACAGTTCCCCCTGTTTCATGGTCGAGCACGCGACAGGGCCGCAGAAACGATTCCCCTGTTCGCCGAAATCAAAATCATCGCAGTGGTCCGCCCCTCGCGACAGAGCATTCCCCCGAGGACATTCCTCGCGTGCACGGAACGTGACCGGGACTCGCCGCGCCCGGGAAACGGCCCGCCCCACGGCAGCCCTCCCGCCCCACGCGCCGCGCCATCACCGCGTGGTACGGGAGCAGGGCCCGGCCCCAGGCAACCCATCGTTACGATAATCCGTCTAGCTGAGCGCGAACGGGCCTGACCAACCCGTTCGCACCCACAGACGCAGAGAGACCACAGACGCAGACGAGAGGGCGCCGCCCGGCCGCTGCGGGGGAAGCGGACGGAGCAGCGCACAAGTGAACAACGGACCCGGCGACGCCGCGATGGCGGCTGCCCGAATACCGGAGCCCCGGCGCGAGGCCGGGCCCCGCCGCCGGAGCGTGATCGCCGCCCTCACCGCGCTGGGCGCGACGACCGCCGTCGCGGGCTGCTCGGTACCCGAGCCCCGGCGGCCCGTCCCGGCCGCCGACCCCGCACCGGGGATGCCCATCGCCAGCGCCGGGCGGGCCCAGCTGATGCAGATTCTCGCCCACCCGGACGACGATCTGTACTTCATGAACCCGGACACCCAGCGGATGCTGGACGCCGGGGTGCCCCTCGTCTCCGTCTACATCACCGCGGGCGAGCACACCGGGGTGAATCGCGCCCCCGGCGGACCGAAGCCCCGGCCCGACACCGAGGCGTACACCGCCGCCCGCCACCAGGGCCTGCGCCAGACGTACGCCGATCTCCTCGGGCTCGACATGTTCACCCCGTGGACCAAGGGCGTCGCCTCGCTGCGCGGGGACCGTCAGGCCGAGATCAATACGCTGACCAGCGGCAGCCGCCGGGTGGAGCTGATCTTCCTCAATCTCCCCGAGCACACCCGCCGCCACTGGACCGCGCTGCCCAGCCTCTGGAACGACCGCTCGCTGAGTGTGCGCACGGTACCCGCCCAGGGCTCGCCGCTGCGCGAGCCCGTCGAGTACGACTACGACGGGCTGCTCGACGTGCTGGTCGGGCTGATGGAGCAGTACCGGCCCACCGTCGTCCAGACCCTGGACCCCGACCCGGACATCCAGATCAGCGACGAGCGGACCCGGCGCAAGGACAGCGAGCAGCCCGGCTACTCCGACCACGGCGACCACACCGCCGCCGCCTGCTTCGGCTGGGCCGCGATGGTGCGCTGGGTCGCGGAGGCCACCGAGAACGGCGGGCAGGTGCCCGGCTTCGTGGCCAACGCCTTCCGGGGCTACTACAACCGGCACTGGCCCAAGAATCTGCCGCCCGCCGTCCTCGCGGAGAAGGCCGGACATCTCGTCCCCTACGGCGGCGACCCGGACTGGCGGTGCGGGAACTCCGCGGGCTGCGGCGACTACGCCGTCGGCGGCGACCGCCCGCTCACCAACAAGAAGGGGTGGGTGCGGTCCACCCACCACCGCCACCCCGGGCCCCGGCCCGCGGTCTTCGAAGCGCCCGGCGGACGGCTGGTCGCGTACGGGGTGCTGGGGCTGCGGGCGGTGCGCTGGCGGGAGACCGGGGCGGGCAGCGGCCGGTGGGGCGCGCCGGACGACCTCGGCGGCGGCCCGCTCGCGCCCGCCCTGGGCTCGGCGGTCCTCCGGGACGGCCGGCAGCTGCTGTTCGGGCTGCGGATCGCCGCGCTCGGCGGCCGGGGCGCGGCCAATCGGCGCGAGATCGTGCTGCTGGAGCAGCGGACGGCGGGCGGCGCGTTCCTCGCCTGGACCGGGCTCGGCCATCCGGAGAGCACCGAGGACCGGGGCCGGCGGATCGGCGTCCCGGTGGCGGTGACCGCGCCGGACGGCCGGGTCCATCTCTTCGTGCGCGACGCGGACCGCCGGGTCAGCACACGGGTGCGGGAGGCGGGCGGGAGCTGGGGCCCCTGGCGGGCGCTGGGCGGGGAGGCGGTCCAGGACGGACTGTCGGCCGTGGTGGACGCCGGCGGCCTGGTCCATGTCTTCGGCTCGGGGATCGGGACCGTACGGCACTGGGCCCAGCCCGCCCCCGGGGCGGATGTGGTCTTCCGGCCGGAGGGGCTCGGCCCCGAGCCCGGCGGGCCCGTCGCCGCGCTGCCCGGCCGCGAGGGGGGCGTACGGCTGTACTACCGCACGCCCGCGACCGCCGCCGTGACGCTGGTGGGCGGGGGCGGGCGCGCGGGACGGATCGGACTGGACGGGTACGGGCCGGTCCGCGCCGTCGCGACCCGGCGGGGGCCGGCGCTGCTGTCGCGGGATCCGCGCGGGCGGCTGCTGCTGCGCTCGGGGGGCCGGACCCACACCCGGACGCTGGGGGCGCCGGCGCTGGAGTCCCCCGCGCTGCTGGACAGCCGGCAGGGGCCGGCGGCCGTGGGTCTGGGCCCGGACGCCCGGCCCTGGATCTGGCGGCCCGGGGCGCGGACGGCCGCCGCGAGCCAGGCCCCCGAGATCTGATCCGCGAAGCGCCGCGGACCCCGCGGAAGGCGGCGCCGAGCAGCGACGCCGGACGGCGGACCCACCGGAAGCCGTTCCGCCGGAGACGCGGAAGAGGCCCCACACCTCTCGGTGTGGGGCCTCTTCCTGGTGCCCTGTGCGGAGCTACCGGGTCAGAACGTCAGAACTACTTGACGATCTTGGTGACCTGGCCGGCGCCGACGGTCCGGCCACCCTCACGGATGGCGAACTTCAGGCCCTCTTCCATGGCGACGGGCTGGATGAGGTTCACCGTCATGACGGTGTTGTCACCCGGCATGACCATCTCGGTGCCCTCGGGGAGGGTCACCACGCCGGTCACGTCCGTGGTACGGAAGTAGAACTGCGGGCGGTAGTTGTTGAAGAAGGGGGTGTGACGGCCACCCTCGTCCTTCGACAGGATGTAGGCCTGGGCCTCGAACTCGGTGTGCGGCGTGACCGAACCGGGCTTGATGATGACCTGGCCGCGCTCGACGTCCTCGCGCTTGATGCCACGGAGGAGCAGACCGACGTTCTCACCGGCCTGGCCCTCGTCGAGCAGCTTGCGGAACATCTCGATGCCGGTGACCGTGGTGGTGGTCTTCTCGGTCTTGATGCCGACGATGTCGACGGTCTCGTTGACCTTGAGGACACCACGCTCGATACGACCGGTGACGACGGTGCCACGACCGGTGATCGTGAAGACGTCCTCGATCGGCATCAGGAACGGCTTGTCGACGTCGCGCTCGGGCTGCGGGATCGACTCGTCGACGGCGGCCATCAGGTTCAGGACCGACTGGCCCCACTCCTTGTCGCCCTCGAGCGCCTTGAGCGCCGAGACCTTGACGACCGGCAGGTCGTCGCCCGGGAACTCGTACTCGGAGAGGAGCTCACGGACCTCGAGCTCGACGAGCTCCAGGATCTCCTCGTCGTCCACCATGTCGGCCTTGTTCAGCGCGACCACGATGTACGGAACGCCGACCTGGCGGGCCAGGAGCACGTGCTCCTTGGTCTGCGGCATCGGGCCGTCGGTGGCGGCGACCACGAGGATGGCGCCGTCCATCTGCGCGGCACCCGTGATCATGTTCTTGATGTAGTCGGCGTGACCCGGGCAGTCGACGTGCGCGTAGTGACGCGACTCCGTCTGGTACTCGACGTGCGCGATCGAGATCGTGATACCGCGCTGGCGCTCCTCGGGAGCCTTGTCGATCTGGTCAAAGGCCGAGGCCTCGTTCAGGTCCGGGTACGCGTCGTGCAGCACCTTGGTAATGGCGGCCGTGAGGGTCGTCTTACCGTGGTCGATGTGACCGATGGTGCCGATGTTGACGTGCGGCTTAGTCCGCTCGAACTTCGCCTTCGCCACTGGGTCCTCCTGTGGAGTGGTTCTGTACGCCTTGCTTCATCGGCGCCAGGTGATCTTTGCTGGAATGCCGGGGCCCGGGACACTCCAACCGTATACGTAGGTATTCGGCCGGAATGTCCTCGGCAGGCTCCGGTGACAAGCCTAAAGCGTGTACTCGGGTGAGTTACTCGCCCTTGGCCTTCGCGATGATCTCCTCGGCGACGTTCCGCGGAACCTCGGCGTAGGAGTCGAACTGCATCGAGTAGCTTGCGCGACCCGAGGTCTTGCTGCGGAGGTCTCCGACGTAGCCGAACATCTCCGAGAGCGGCACCAGGCCCTTGACGACCTTGGCGCCGGCCCGGTCCTCCATGGCCTGGATCTGGCCACGGCGGGAGTTGATGTCACCGATGACATCGCCCATGTAGTCCTCGGGCGTGGTCACCTCGACCGACATCATCGGCTCAAGAAGCACGGGGCTCGCCTTGCGCGCGGCCTCCTTGAACGCCTGCGAACCGGCGATCTTGAAGGCGAGCTCGGACGAGTCGACCTCGTGGTAGCCACCGTCGAGGAGCGTCAGACGGACGCCCGTCATCTCGTAGCCGGCCAGGATGCCGAACTGCATGGCCTCCTGCGCGCCCGCGTCCACCGAGGGGATGTACTCCTTGGGGATGCGGCCACCGGTGACCTTGTTCACGAACTCGTACGACGCGTCGCCGCCCTCGATGGGCTCGATCGCGATCTGCACCTTCGCGAACTGACCGGTGCCACCGGTCTGCTTCTTGTGGGTGTAGTCCACGCGCTCGACGGCCTTGCGGATCGTCTCGCGGTAGGCGACCTGCGGCTTGCCGACGTTCGCCTCGACGCGGAACTCACGGCGCATCCGGTCGACCAGCACCTCGAGGTGAAGCTCGCCCATACCACCGATGATGGTCTGGCCGGTCTCCTCGTTGGTGTGCACCTGGAAGGAGGGGTCCTCCTCCGCGAGACGCTGGATGGCGACACCCAGCTTCTCCTGGTCACCCTTGGACTTGGGCTCGATCGCGACCTGAATGACCGGCGCCGGGAAGTCCATGGACTCCAGGATGACCGGGTTCTTCTCGTCGCTCAGCGTCTCACCGGTGGTGGTCTGCTTGAGGCCCATGACGGCGACGATGTCGCCCGCGCCCACCGACTCGATCTCCTCACGCTTGTTCGCGTGCATACGGTAGATCTTGCCGATGCGCTCCTTGCGGCCCTTCACGGAGTTCAGGACCGCGGTGCCCGAGTTCAGGCGTCCGGAGTAGATCCGGATGAAGGTCAGCTTGCCCAGGTGCGGGTCGCTCGCGATCTTGAACGCGAGGGCCGACAGGGGCTCGTCGTCCGACGGCTTGCGCTTGACCACGACCTCCGGGTCCTTGACGTCGTGGCCCTCGATGGCCTCGACGTCCAGGGGGGAGGGGAGGTAGCGCACGACCGCGTCGAGCAGGGGCTGAACGCCCTTGTTCTTGAACGCGGTGCCGCAGAAGACGGGGGTGACCGTGACGCCCTCGGACTTGCCGGAGGCGATGGTGATACGACGGATCGCCGCGTACAGCTGCTCCTCGGTGGGCTCGACGCCCTCCAGGTACAGCTCCATCAGCTCTTCGTCGTTCTCGGCGACCGTCTCCAGAAGCTTGCCGCGGTACTCCTCGGCAGCCTCGGTGTGGGTGGCCGGGATGTCGACGACGTCGTACATCTCGCCCTTGGACGCCTCGGCGGACCAGACGAAGGCCTTCATGGTGACGAGGTCGACGACACCCTTGAAGTCCATCTCGGCGCCGATGGGCAGCTGCATCACGATCGGCGTCGCGCCCAGGCGGTCGCTGATCATGTCGACGCAGCGGTGGAACTCGGCGCCCGTACGGTCGAGCTTGTTGACGAAGCAGATACGCGGAACGCCGTAGCGGTCCGCCTGACGCCAGACGGTCTCGGACTGCGGCTCAACGCCGGCGACGCCGTCGAACACGGTGACAGCGCCGTCGAGGACGCGGAGCGAACGCTCCACCTCGACGGTGAAGTCGACGTGACCCGGGGTGTCGATGATGTTGATGGTGTGATCGACGTCCTCGAGCGGCCAGTGACAGGTCGTCGCGGCGGACGTGATCGTGATGCCGCGCTCCTGCTCCTGCTCCATCCAGTCCATCGTGGCAGCGCCGTCGTGGACCTCACCGATCTTGTAGCTCACACCGGTGTAAAACAGGATGCGCTCGGTGGTCGTCGTCTTGCCCGCGTCGATGTGGGCCATGATCCCAATGTTGCGGACCTTGGCCAGGTCAAGCGAAGTGGTGGCCATATGGCTCAGTCTTCTCTCGGTCTCGATGGGGGTAGCGACTACCAGCGGTAGTGCGCGAAGGCCTTGTTGGACTCGGCCATCTTGTGCGTGTCCTCACGCTTCTTGACCGAAGCGCCGAGGCCGTTCGAGGCGTCCAGCAGTTCGTTCATGAGGCGCTCGGTCATGGTCTTCTCGCGGCGGGCGCGGGAGTAGCCCACGATCCAGCGCAGCGAGAGGGTGGCGGCACGACCGGGCTTGACCTCGATCGGCACCTGGTAGGTGGCACCGCCGACTCGGCGGGACTTGACCTCGAGCGAGGGCTTGACGTTCTCCAGCGCGCGCTTCAGCGTGATGACCGGGTCGGCGCCGGTCTTCTCGCGGAGGCCTTCCATGGCGCCGTAGACGATCCGCTCGGCGGTGGAACGCTTGCCGTCAAGCAGAAGCTTGTTGATCAGCGAGGTGACAAGAGGAGAGCTGTAGACCGGGTCGATGATGACCGGGCGCTTCGGGGCGGGGCCCTTACGAGGCATTCTTACTTCTCCTTCTTGGCGCCGTAGCGGCTACGGGCCTGCTTGCGGTTCTTGACGCCCTGGGTGTCAAGGGAGCCGCGGATGATCTTGTAGCGAACACCCGGCAGGTCCTTCACACGGCCACCACGCACGAGCACGATCGAGTGCTCCTGCAGGTTGTGTCCCTCACCCGGGATGTAGGCCGTGACCTCGATGCCAGAGGTCAGACGCACACGCGCGACCTTGCGCAGGGCCGAGTTCGGCTTCTTCGGGGTGGTCGTGAACACACGCGTGCAGACGCCGCGGCGCTGAGGGGAACCCTCGAGTGCGGGCGTCTTGTTCTTCTCGACCTTGTCCTGCCGGCCCTTCCGGACCAGCTGCTGGATCGTAGGCACTACTTCTCCGGTTTCTGTGTGCCGTTCGTGAAACTAACCTGGAACGCCACCGACCCACGCGGTCGGGTGTGTCGAAACTGCGAGACCCTCGCCGCGAGGCGAGAAAAGGCGCAGATTGCGGTGGCCGCTGATCGGGCTCGCCATGCGGTTGAGGACACGCACAGGAGCCCAGGCACACCCCAGGCACAAGGTCAGAGCGTACCTACCGCATGGGCTGCGGTCAAAACAAATGGAGTCCACCGCGACGCGCCGGACTTTCCGCCCGCATTGCCCCATCAGGGTCCCCCGCGGACCCCGTGTGCGCGTCCGCACCTATGGGTGAAAGGGCTTTCATGGCTCAATCACGCCGTTCCGAGCCCGTTCACCGCCCCCCTTCAGTACCTTTTCGGACGCCGCACGACGATCGGGGGACTGGATGACGGCAGCGTATTCACTCAGTGACGGGGGCCTGGACGACCGGGTTCCCTTTCTCGCCAGGCTGGAGAGGGAGGACCGCTCGGCCCTGCTCGCCCTGGGGCACGAACTCGCCTTCGCACCGCGCACGGTCGTGCTCCACCAGCACGAACCCTCCTCGCACGTGCTCTTCATCGTGCGCGGCTGGACCAAGGTCACCGCTTCGGCGGCCAACGGCTACGAGGCGCTCCTCGCGCTCCGCGGCCCCGGCGACATCATCGGCGAGTCCTCCGCGCTGACCGGCCGGCCGCGCTCGGCGACGGTGACCGCGCTGGAGCCGGTGGGGACCGTCGCCGTGGAGCGCGGGCGCTTCACGGAGTTCCTCAACCGCTCCCCCGCCGTCTCCTTCGCCCTGCTCGGACTCACCTCCGACCGCACCAGGGCGGCCGACCGGCGGCGGCTGGAATTCGCGTCGATGAGCGTCCGGGAACGGCTCGCCGCGCTGCTGCTCGATCTGGCGCGGACCCACGGCAGACGCACCGAGGAGGGCGTCGAGCTGTCCGTGGCGCTGAGCAAGCAGGAGCTGGCCGGCTCGGTCGGCGCGTCCCGGGAGATGGTGCAGCGGCTGCTCAGGGAGTTGCGGGACCGGGACGCGGTGGCGACCGGACGGCGGACGCTGGTGATCATGCGGCCGGACGTGCTGCGCAGGATCGCCCGCGCCGAGCGCCCGGGGCCCGACGCGCTCCCCGCTCCCCGGGAGACCTGACGGCGACCCGGCGCACCCGGCGGACGCCGCGAATGTCCGCCGTACGCCGGGCCGCCGGGCTCCCGGGTCCGCCGACCCCGGGAGCCCGGCCGGGCGCCTCCCGCCCCTCACACCGCGTACCCGGAGGACTCCGCGGAGCGACTCTGTGCACACGGTCACACTTCGAGTGCGTCATCCGCCCTCACGCCCCGCGCGCCCCGGCGGCGACGCTGCTGCGTGCGACGACACCCCCCTCCGGAAGGCGACCATGAGCGAGCCCGTGCACCGCGTGATCCTGCTGCTGGACATCGAGAAGTACAGCGACCGGGACGATGTCGAGCAGGCCTATCTGCGCCGGATGCTCTACGACGTCACGGATCAGGTCCTGGAGGCCGCGGGCATCGACGAGACCCTGCGGATCCGGGCGGACCGGGGCGACTCCGTCATGGAGCTGATCGACGCCAACGCCTCCCCCACCGCGCTGCTGCGCGCCGTGCTCACCGAGATCCCGGTGCAGCTGCGCATGGTGAACCGGATGGCGTCGCGATCGGCCCAGATCCGGCTGAGGACGGTCGTGGCCGACGGCTATGTGGCCGTGGACGGCTACAACGGCTGGGTCGGCTCCGACCTCAACCACGCCTGCCGGCTGCTCGACGCCCAGCTGCTGCGGGACGCCCTGCGCGAACGGACCGACGACTTCGCCCTCTGCGTCTCCCAGAGCGTGCACAGCGGGATCGTGCGGCACGACCACCCGGGCATCCCCCGGGACCGCTTCCACGCCGTCACGGTCGGCAGCAAGAACGGCCCGCTGAACGCGTGGCTGTACGGACCGGTCCCGGGCTCACGGGGGCCCGGGAACGGTCCGGAGCACCGTCCGGAGGACGCACAGGACCACCGTGAGCAGGGGGCGGCCCCGGCGCCGGGCGGCGTGGGGGACCGCCCGGCCCCGGAGGTCGGGACGGCCGCCCCCAGGGGCGGCGTCAGCGTCTCCTTCCAGGGCGGCTCGCCCTCCTTCGGCGGCAGCCTCGTCACCGGCGACCAGCACGGCGTCTCCGGCGGACAGGTCACCGGAGACGTGCACCTCGGCGGCACGGGCGGACCGGAGGCCCGGCGGTGAGCCGCGCCGACACCGACGCCGACGCCCCCATGGCCGGGCCCCCGCCGGGCGCCGGACCGGCCCCGGCCGACGGCGGCAGGGGCCAGGCCCGCGACGACGACGCCCGGGAGACCGGCTCCGACGGCGAGGCGGACGGCGGCGGCGAGGACGGCGACCGGCCCGATCAGCCGCAGGACGCCTGGTCGGCGCTGCGCGACCTCCAGGGCCACAGCCCCAGGAACATGCGGGTCGGCGGCTCCGCCCGGTTCGGCGGCGGCCTCGTCGGCGGCGACCAGCACGGCGTCTCCGGCGGACAGGTCGCCGGAGACGTCTTCATGGGCGGCAAGACCGAGATCCACTACCGGATCGGCGGCTCCGCGTCGGCCCAGGCCTCCGGCGTCGTGCCCCGGTCCACGCTGGACCGGCTGGCCGCCTTCTTCACCGCCGACGACGACCACTTCGGCCGGCTGCTGGAACGGCTCCGCGACGAACGCGTCCTGGTGCTGACCGGCCCCGACTTCTCCGGCCGGCGCACCGCCGCCCTGATGCTGCTGCGCCGCCTCGGCGTCACCCCCGTACGCGCCCTGGCCAAGGACACCGCCCCCGCCGATCTCGCCCGGATCGGCGGCGCGCGCCCCGGCGAGGACGACGGCCCGCGCGCCGGCGAGCCGGGGGCGCACGCGGGCGGGCCGGGAGCGGGGGCGCCGACGGCCGGCGGACATCTGCTCTGCGACCTGGTCACCCGCCGGGACCGGCCGCTGCGCGAGACCCATCTGCTGGCCGCCCGCGACCGGCTCACCGAGGAGAACGCCTATCTGGTGATCACCGTGGGGCCCGCCGCCGCCCTGGACGGCGTCGCCGCCGCCGAGTGGCGGCCGCCCCCGGCCGCCCAGCTGCTCGGCGCCCATCTGCGGGCGCTCGCCGACGACGACACCGCCGCCCGGATGCTGGCGCTCCCGGCCGCCGACGCCTTCCTCGCCCTCCGCCACCAGCCGCGCGAGGTCGCCGCCTTCGCCGAGGTGCTCGCCCGGCACGCGCGCGGCGAGGCCACCGCCGAGGAGGTCGCGGGCTTCTCCGGGACCGTGCTCAAGGCCCAGGTCCAGGAGTGGTTCGAGGAGGACGAGACCTCGATCCCCCTGCGCGACAAGGCCTTCCTGGTGGCCCTCGCCGCCTTCGACGGCGGACCGTACGCGCTGACCGCCGAGCTGAGCGATCTGCTGTACGCGTACCTCCTGAAGACCGAGAACCCGTCCGCCGCGCCCGTCGTCCCCGTCTTCGGCACCCATATCGGCAAACGGCTGCACCTCGCGCGCGCCGAGCGGTACGAGGAGGACGAGCACACCGAGTGGGGCCCGGTCAGCCAGTCCAAGGCCGCCTACCAGGACGACCGGGCCGCGCTGATCCTGCTCGGCGAGCTGTGGACGGGACACCCCTCGGCCCGCCCCGCCCTGGTCAGCTGGCTGCGGCAGCTCGCCGACGACGGCCGCCCGCTGGTGCGCACCCGGGCCGCCTCCACCGTGGCGATCCTCGCCCGCACCGATCTGCCCTCCGCCATGGCGCTGATCATCGAGCCCTGGGCGCTCTCGGACCGCTACCGGCAGAAGCTGGTCGCGGCGAACGCGCTCGCCCTCACCCACACCCTGGGCACGCCCAACGTCCCGCGCATCCTCGACCAGTGGTGCCACTCCGGCGACCTCGGCCTGTGCTGGGTCGCGGTCCGGACCTACGCCCTGATCGGGCCCGAGCACCCCGCGCAGACGCTCGCCGCCCTGCGCGGAGCCGCCCGCAATCTCTACGCCGGCGCGGCGGACGGCCAGAACCCCGACCCGCTGATGGCCGGCGAGCTGGGCGAATCGGTCGCCCTGCTGCTGCTGTCCGACGCGGACGAGGAGATCCTCTCCGAGCTGCGGCGCACCGTCGACGACGACGCGGCCGTGCACGACCTCACCCTCGGCGGCTTCCTCGGCGCGTGCCGCCGCACCGAGGACGCCGAACGGTACGGAACGCCCCTGCTGCTCGCCCGGTACGCCCGGGCCCCCGAGCACACCCGGATCGCCGCCGACATCGCCGCGCTCTGGCGGGCCGCGCTCGGCGACCGGCACTTCACCCGTCTCGCGCTGGACCGGATGCGCGAATGGGTGCTCACCGCCGACCGCTCCGAGGCCGCCGAATGGGCGCTGGCCGCACTGCTGCCCGCGCTGGTCACCGGCGTACCGGAGGCCCAGCGGCTGGCCCATCTGCTGCGGACCGTGCCCGGCGCGGACGGCGCGGACCCGCCGCCGGTCGCCGCCCGGCTGCTCACCGTTCTGCCGAGGCCCCACTGACCCGTCCCTCCGCACACCCGCACAACCGAACGTCCGTACGTCCGTCCCGGCCGGGACCGCTCCCGAGGAGACATCGCGACATGGCCGACTTCCGCCGCCAGCCCGAGTGGCAGCAACCGGCAGACCGGCACACCCCCCTGTTCGACCCGGTGCTCACCGTGCGGCAGCTGTCGCGCTTCGAGTTCTCCCGCAGGGCGCTCACCCGTATCGACCACGCACTGGTCTTCACCAGCCCGAAGGGCGCGTACGACGCGTTCCTGCCGCCGCTGCGGCCCTCGCGCTCGGAGGTCGCGGCCAAGCGCTACACCTCGGTGTACGAGGTGGACATGGGCGTCCACCCCTTCAGCGCCGAGCTGGGGCTGCCCAGCGACAACGACGCCTTCGAGTTCACCGCCGAGGTCGATCTGTCCTGGCAGGTGGCCGATCCCGCGCTGTTCGTGAAGAGCGGTCACCGCGATGTGCCCGCCCTGCTGGTGGGCGATCTCCAGCGCGCCGCCCGGCCGGTGACCCGGGAGTTCGCCATCGCGCGGAGCGCCGAGGCGGAGGAGACGATGCTGCGCAGGATCGCCGCGACGGGCCCGCTGGGCGCGGCCGCCGGACTCCGGGTCACCTGCACCGTACGGCTGCGCCGGGACCAGGAGAACATCGATCACCAGCTGCGGCTCCAGGCCATCGACCACTCCGCGACCGAGCAGATCCGGGTCGCCGAACGGGGCATGGAGTACGACGTCGCCTTCGACCGGCGGGCCCGGCAGCAGGACGAGCTGCAGCTCGGCCGGGCCTCCGAGTACGGCCGGGCGCAGCAGGAGCTGGCCCTTCAGCAGCAGCGGTGGGCGCATGAGCAGGCGATGCTGCGGGGCCGGCAGGAGATCGAGCTGCAGAAGATCGAGGCCGAGAAGATCGACTTCTATCAGTGGCATCTTCAGCAGGGCGGGGTGCATCAGTGGGCGCTGCATCTGGCGCGGCATCCGGAGGACTCCCGGCTGGTGATGAACAACATGCGGGAGGACCAGCTGCGGCTGATCCAGTCGCAGATGGATCTGGTGCGGCAGCTGCTGAGCGGCGACGGCGCGGAGAACTACGAGCTGGAGGAGCCCAAGAAGCTGGCGCTGCGGGCGATGAGCGACATCCTCAACCAGCGCCTCCCGGGTGTGGAGCAGGCGCCGCCGCCCCTTCCGGAGGGGGCTCCGGACGCTCCCGCGCCCCAGTCCGTCCCGGGCCCCGCGGAGCCGGGGCAGCCCGCCGCCGAATCCGACCGGCCCGCAGGGCAGGCCCCGTGGTCCGGCGCGGCGGCCGGGTCCGCGCATCCGGGGCGGACGGCGCCGGAGCCCGCGCGGCCGGAGTGGGACCCCGCTCCGGCCCGGCCCGCCCACGCTCCCGGCCACCCGCCTGTCCCTGGGGCCGTCCCTGGGGCCGTCCCTGGGCCGGGGACGGATTCCGGTACGGCGTCCGGTACGGCGTCCGGTACGGCGTCCGGTACGGCGTCCGGGGCCGGGGCGGGGACGGATTCCGGTACGGCGGGGACGGCGGGGACGGCGGCGCGGGCCGCGTCCGGCGGGGAGGCGTACGGAGTGCCCGGCGCGGGACGGGAGGCGTACGGGACGCCCGGCGCGCCGCCGCCCCCGCCCTCGTACGCACCGGGTGACGTCCTGCCCTCCGCCCACCCGGGCGGACCGCAGGCGGCCCCCGCCCAGGGTCCGGGCACGATCCCCGGGTGGCAGCCCCCGCCCGGCTACGGCAGCTCGCCGACGCCCGGCCCGGTCGCGGCCCAGCCCCAGCCGCAGTCACAGCCGCAGCCCGGCGCCGAGGGCCCGGAGCCCGGCCCGGCCGCCGACAGCGCCCGGGAGGAGACGGCCGGATGACCACCACCGACCCGGCCCCGGCCGCCCCGCCCCGGCCCGCCCCTCTCGAACCCACCCCGGCGGAACGTCTCCTCAACGAGCTGCGGACCGAGATCGCCCGCGCCGACAGCAAGGCGTCCGTCCTGGTGGCGGCGCTCGGCATGACGGCGGGCGTGTTCAGCGGAGTCCTCGCCGGGCGGGACTGGACGCCCCGCGAGCTGTCGGGACCGGCCACCGCCGTCTGGTGGACCGGAGCCGGCTTCTTCGCCCTCGCCCTCAGCGCGCTGCTGCTCGCCGTGCTCCCCCGCTACGGCGGATCCCGCTGGCAGCCGGGACAGCCGCTCACCTACTTCGGCGATGTGCGGCAGGCGGCCAGAACCGGACAGCTGGCCGCGGCGCTCGCGTCGACGGAACAGACCCCGGCCGCCGGGCTCACGGCGGCACTCACCGAGACCAGTCATATCGCCGCGCGCAAGCACCAGTGGATACGCGCCGGGCTGATCGCCTTCTGCGTCGGCACCGTGCTGCTCCCGGCGTCCCTGCTCATCGGCTGACGTTCATCACCCGTGAAGGAAAGACACGATGACCCATCCACCGGCCGCCCAACCGCCGACCCGCCCCGAGGACCCGCGGACGTCCACCGACCCGGCGGTTCAGGTCCCGCCCCAGCCGGCCGCCCCGCCGTACCCGGGCGCTCCCGCACACCCGTCGGAGCCGGTACCGGCCCACCCCGCGGACCCGCCCGCCTACCCGGGCGCTTCCGCCGCCCCGACGTCCCCGCCGCCGACCACGGGCCCTGCGCCCGCCCCCGGCCCGACGGCCGAGCCGCCCCCGTACCCCGGCCCGGCGTACCCGACGAGCCCCGGCCCGGCCCATCCGGCTGACCCCGCACAGCCCCGTCCGGCAGCGACCCACCCGTCGGGCCCGCCACCGGCCCACCCGGAGAGCCCGGCACCGGGCCCGGCCCGACCGACGGACTCCGGACCGGCCCACCCGACGGACCCGGCGCCCGGCCCGGCCGCCGAGCCGCCCCCGTACCCCGGCGCACCCGCCACACCCACGACCCCGGCACCGGACGCGCAGACGGCTCAAGCGCCCCCGTACCCCGGCGCCCCGCAGCCACCGCGGGCCCACCCCGGACCGGCCCACCCGACGGACCCGGCGCCCGGCCCGGCCGCCGAAGCGCCCCCGTACCCCGGCGCACCCGCCCCGCCGCGGGCCCACCCGGGCCCGGAGCCGGGGGCCGGCCCGGTCGGGGGACAGGGCTCCGGGCCGACGCACCAGGCGCGCCCCGCCGATCACCCTCACCACATCTCCGTCGAGCAGCGCCGGATACATCTCAGCGCGCGTCAGCGCGGCGCGGACGCGACCGCCGTCGGGAATCTGCTGATCTACGTCCCCAACTTCCTCGCCAGCCTCTTCGTCGTCGCCCTCGTCTCGCTCCTCTTCGGCGATCTGGCGTTGGTCTTCATACTGGCGTGGCTGGTCAGCGGGGTGTTCATCTTCCACCGGCCGACCGAGAGCGCGATCGCCCGCAGGCTGCTGGGGCTGCGCTACCCGACCCCGCAGGAGCGGGCCCGGCTGGAGCCCGTGTGGCGGGAGGTCACCGCGCGCGCGGGTGTGGAGGGGCGTGACTACGAGCTGTGGGTGGAGGACAGCGACGACCTGAACGCGGTCGCGGCGGCCGGCCATATCGTCGGGGTGACCCGGTTCGCGATGAATCATCTGCCGAACGGCGAGCTGGCGGCCGTGCTCGCCCATGAGCTGGGCCACCATGTCGGCGGCCACGCCTGGTCGTCGCTGCTCGGCCACTGGTACGCGCTGCCGGGCCGGACCGCCTGGCGGCTGATGCGCGGCTTCGGCCGGGTCGCCTACAAGGTGTCCCGGATCTTCTCCTGCTTCGGCATCGGCTTCGTGCTGCTGGTCTTCGGGGCCTTCGCCTTCGCCACGGTCAGCACGCTGTACGGGCTACCGCTGCTCGTCCTCGCCGTGCCGTACGCCCTCGCGGCGGTGAGCAGGCGGGCCGAGCTGCGGGCCGATCAGCACGCGGCGGCGCTCGGTTTCGCGCCGATGCTGGCCGCCGTGCTCGACCGGATGCACCAGACCGATCAGCACCGGGCGATGGTGGCGCGGGCGTACAACGGCGGGATGCCGCTCCAGGAGCCCAGCGCGCTGAGCAAGCTGCTCTCCTCGCACCCGGACCACCACACCCGGCTGCACCGGCTCCAGCCGTACCTCCAGCCGCCGTCGCGGCGCTGAGCGCCGGCCGGCGGCTCCCCCGGGGAGCTAGCGGGAGTGCCCGTCGGGCGGCTCGCCCGCGCCGGAGGAGGTGTCGCGCCGGGCGCGCCGGGCGCCGGGGAGCCTCGGGATCGTGGGCACCTTGGACTTGCGGTTCTTGGGTACGAGGGCGGGGGCCGGGGCCTCGGGGTCCGGCGGCTCCGCCGGGGGCCGCCGGGGCTCCTCGCGTGCCTCCGCGGCCCGGCGGGACTCCTGTCCCCCGGGCGCTGCGGGCGGTTCGCCGGACTCCTGGCCGGGCCCTTCGGCGCGGCCGCGCCCCTCGTACGGCAGCCCCTGCTCGTCGCGGGGGAAGGGGATGACGGCGGCCTGGCCGGGCGTGCGGCCGACGAGCCGGAGCGGCCGGGCGAGGGCGGCGGCCCGGGCCTCCTCCAGCGCCGGGCCGTACTCGGCGGCGGCGTCGGCCCAGCCGTCGGCGTACGCCGCGATCTCGCGACGGTCGATCTCCTCGTGGAGCAGCACGGCGACCTCGGCGGGGGCGTGGCTCTCCAGCAGCCGGCCGAGCAGGGCGAGCAGCCCCGGCAGATCGCCCGGGGGAACGGCCGGCAGCGGCGGTGGTGCCGCTGGTGTGCCGTGTCCCGTCGCGTTGCCCTCGGCCATCCGTATCTCTCGTTCGCGTCCCGTCGACGCCCACCCCGCCCGCCCGGCGGAGGGCAGCCCCCGGCGAAGCCGCTGACCGCCGGGGCGCGCGCACAGGCCCGCGTCGGTGCGGGGGCGGGCTGGATCAGCTTACTGGTGGGGGAAAACGGGACGCGGGCGCGCCGTCGCGCCCGCTCAGTCCTTGGCGAGCGGGGCCCGGCGGGCCGGGGCGGGCGGCAGGAACTGGCCCGCGACCTTGATGAACAGCTCCCGCTGGTCGGCGGGGACGCCCAGTCCCGCGGCGGCCTCCTCCAGGGTCAGCCGGCGGGCTCCCGCCGGGGCCGGGGCCGGGGCGGGCCCGGTCTCCGCCGGAAGCGGGAGGTCTTCCTCGGTGAGCCGGCCGGAGCGGATGAGCATGTCGCGCACCGGCACCTCCAGCACATGGGCGAGACGCCGGGTGGTCTCCAGATCGGGCATGCTCTGGCGCTGGAGCAGCCGGGTGATGGCGGCCCGGTGGACTCCGGCCTCGTCGGCGATCCGGGACTTGCCGCCGCCGCGCGGGCTGTCGATGTCGAAGCCCCGGCGGCGGATCAGCTCTTCGATCCAGGCGGCGAACTGATCCAGGTCATTGGCGGTCATGGGGTGGTCGCCTCCCTCCGAAACGAACCCCAGACTATCGCGCTTGCGCGCACAGAATCACGTGATTCCGCGCGCGCACGGTGTTGATTCCGCGAAGAAACGCGCACAGCTCATTGCGAGCGCACAAACAACACACGCGAGCGCGAGCCCCCAGCACCTCCCGCCGGGGTACGGGAGTCTCCGCGGCCGTACGCGCCCGGCCCGCATCCCCGTCCGCCGTCGCACCGCGCCCGCCCCTGCGGGAGCACGCGTCGCGACCGTACCGACCTGCGGAGAGCGAGCCCGGTGCGCCCGGCCCGGCGGACGACGCCCGATCCCCCGCGCGCCGCACACGGCGTACGCGGGCCCCGAGCGCGGGCCGCCCCGGGAAGCGGGCTCCGGCCGTCTCGACGCGATGGCCGCGCCCATGCGGTGACGACGTTGCGCGCCCGCGCATCGCGGGTCTCGATCCCTCCGCGCGAGGGCGGACGGGAAACACGCGCATCAGATATCCGTCCTACGCCGACGGGCCCGGAGACCGCGCCCCCAGCGGGTTCGAGCGCCGGCCCCGACGAGAAAGAGGCGGCCACCCCGCCCCGGGGTGACCGCCTCCTCCGTCTGCGCGCTCCCGGTCTCACCGTCCGCCCTCCCCACCGGGTCGCGCCCGCGACCCGTCGTCGCCGTCGGCCCGTACCGCCTCCTGCCAGCCGCTGGTGAATCCGCGGATCTCGGCGTCCACGGCGATCCGCGCGCCGACCTTGCCCACCACGGAGGTCAGGGTGCGCGCGACCGCGCCGGAGTAGGTCCCCGCCTCCCCTTCCTCGGCGGCGACCTCCACCGCGGCGGCGACCACCTCGGCCAGCCGTTCCTGCGCACTGCCGATCATGTGCGCCCCACCTTTCGAATCTTTGTTCGATTAGCTTGAGGGTAACGCCCTCCCCGGCGGCCGCACCACCGCGAACCCGGGCCGCCGCGCGACGCGGGCCCGGGGCCGGGCGGAAACGCCGAAGGGCGGCCGCCCCTTTCGGGGTGACCGCCCTTCGGCGTAAACCACTCTTACTGGTTGTACGGACCGTAGTCGTAGTCCTCCAGCGGAACGGCCTGGCCGGAGCCGGTGCCGAACGGCGAGTAGTCGATGTCGTCGTAGCCGACGGCCGAGTACATCGCGGCCTTGGCCTCCTCGGTGGGCTCCACCCGGATGTTGCGGTAGCGGGACAGACCCGTACCGGCCGGGATGAGCTTACCGATGATGACGTTCTCCTTGAGGCCGATCAGGGAGTCCGACTTGGCGTTGATCGCCGCGTCGGTCAGGACCCTGGTGGTCTCCTGGAAGGACGCCGCCGACAGCCACGACTCGGTGGCGAGCGAGGCCTTGGTGATACCCATCAGCTGCGGACGGCCGGAGGCGGGGTGCCCGCCCTCGGTGACCACACGACGGTTCTCGGTCTCGAACTTCGAACGCTCCACCAGCTCGCCCGGCAGCAGCTCCGCGTCGCCGGACTCGATGATCGTCACACGGCGCAGCATCTGCCGGATGATGATCTCGATGTGCTTGTCGTGGATCGACACGCCCTGCGAGTTGTAGACCCGCTGGACTTCGCCGACCAGGTGGACCTGGACGGCCCGCTGGCCGAGGATGCGCAGCACGTCGTGCGGGTTGGTCGCACCGTAGGTGAGCTTCTGGCCCACCTCGACGTGGTCGCCCTCGTGGACCATGACCTTGGCGCGCTTCGAGATCGGGAAGGCCGTCTCGTCGCTGCCGTCGTCGGGGGTGACGACGATCTTCTTGGTCTTCTCGGTCTCCTCGATACGGACGCGGCCGGCCGCCTCCGAGATCGGGGCGACACCCTTGGGCGTACGCGCCTCGAACAGCTCGACGACACGCGGCAGACCCTGGGTGATGTCGTCACCGGCCACACCACCGGTGTGGAAGGTACGCATCGTCAGCTGGGTGCCGGGCTCACCGATGGACTGGGCGGCGATGATGCCGACCGCCTCACCGATGTCGACCAGCTTGCCGGTGGCCAGCGAGCGGCCGTAGCAGTACGCACAGGTGCCGACCGCGGACTCACAGGTCAGGACCGAGCGGGTCTTGACCTCCTCGACGCCCGCGGCGACGAGCGCGTCGATGAGCACGTCACCGAGGTCGACATTGGCGGGGGCGATGACCTTGCCGTCCACCACGACGTCCTCGGCGAGCATCCGCGCGTACACGGAGGTCTCGACGTCGTCCGTCTTGCGCAGAACGCCCTCGGCGCTCTTCTCGGCGATCCGCAGCTTGAGGCCGCGGTCGGTGCCGCAGTCCTCCTCGCGGATGATGACGTCCTGCGAGACGTCCACCAGACGACGGGTGAGGTAACCCGAGTCGGCGGTACGCAGGGCGGTGTCCGCCAGACCCTTACGGGCGCCGTGGGTGGAGATGAAGTACTCCAGCACGGACAGGCCCTCGCGGAACGACGCCTTGATGGGACGGGGAATCGTCTCGTTCTTGGCGTTGGACACCAGACCACGCATACCGGCGATCTGACGCATCTGCATCATGTTTCCACGAGCACCCGAGTCCACCATCATGAAGATGGGGTTGGTCTTCGGGAAGTTCGCGTTCATCGCCTCGGCGACCTCGTTGGTCGCGCGGGTCCAGTTCTCGATCAGCTCGTTCGTGCGCTCCTGCTTGGTGATCAGGCCGCGCTCGTACTGCTTCTGGATCTTCTCGTCCTTGGCCTCGTACAGAGCGACGATGGCCTTCTTCGCCTCCGGGACGACAACGTCCGAGATGGCGACGGTGACGCCGGAACGAGTGGCCCAGAAGAAGCCGGACGCCTTCAGGTTGTCGAGCGTCGCCGCCACGATGACCTTGGGGTAGCGCTCGGCGAGGTCGTTGACGATCTCCGAGAGCTGCTTCTTGCCGACCGAGTAGTCGACGAAGGGGTAGTCCTCGGGCAGCAGCTCGTTGAAGAGCGCGCGGCCCAGGGTGGTGCGCAGGCGGAAGCTGTCGCCCTGCTGCCACTCCGGCTCGCCCTCTTCGCGGGCCGGCGGGGTCCAGCCGCGCGGCGGGATGGTGCCCACCGGGAAGCGGATGTCGACCTTGGCCTGGAGGGACAGCTCACGGGCGTCGAACGCCATGATCGCCTCGGCGGTGGAGCCGAAGGACCGGCCCTCGCCCTTGACCTCGCGCTCCTCCTCGTCCGTGGTGAGGAAGAAGAGGCCGAGCACCATGTCCTGGGTGGGCATGGTGACCGGACGGCCGTCGGCCGGCTTGAGGATGTTGTTCGAGGACAGCATCAGGATGCGGGCCTCGGCCTGCGCCTCCGCGGAGAGCGGCAGGTGGACGGCCATCTGGTCACCGTCGAAGTCCGCGTTGAACGCGGTGCAGACGAGCGGGTGGATCTGGATGGCCTTGCCCTCGACCAGCTGGGGCTCGAAGGCCTGGATGCCGAGACGGTGCAGCGTGGGCGCGCGGTTCAGCAGCACCGGGTGCTCGGCGATGACCTCTTCGAGGACGTCGTAGACGACCGTGCGGCCGCGCTCGACCATCCGCTTGGCGCTCTTGATGTTCTGCGCGTGGTTCAGGTCGACCAGGCGCTTCATCACGAACGGCTTGAAGAGCTCCAGCGCCATGGCCTTGGGCAGACCGCACTGGTGCAGCTTCAGCTGCGGGCCGACGACGATGACGGAACGCGCCGAGTAGTCGACTCGCTTGCCGAGGAGGTTCTGACGGAAACGGCCCTGCTTGCCCTTGAGCATGTCGCTCAGGGACTTCAGCGGGCGGTTGCCGGGGCCCGTGACCGGGCGGCCGCGGCGGCCGTTGTCGAACAGCGCGTCGACGGCCTCCTGGAGCATCCGCTTCTCGTTGTTCACGATGATCTCGGGGGCGCCGAGGTCGAGAAGACGCTTGAGGCGGTTGTTCCGGTTGATCACACGGCGGTACAGGTCGTTCAGGTCGGAGGTCGCGAAGCGGCCGCCGTCCAGCTGCACCATCGGACGCAGGTCCGGCGGGATGACCGGGACGCAGTCCAGCACCATGCCCTTGGGGCTGTTGCTGGTCTGGAGGAACGCGGAGACGACCTTGAGGCGCTTGAGCGCACGGGTCTTCTTCTGGCCCTTGCCGGTACGGATGATCTCGCGGAGGCGCTCGGCCTCCTCGTCGAGGTCGAAGGACTCCAGGCGCTTCTGCAGCGCGGCGGCGCCCATCGAACCGTCGAAGTAGGTGCCGAAGCGGTCGCGCAGCTCGCGGTAGAGCAGCTCGTCGCCCTCCAGGTCCTGGACCTTGAGGTTCTTGAAGCGGTTCCACACCTCGTCGAGGCGGTCGATCTCGCGCTGGGCGCGGTCGCGCAGCTGCTTCATCTCGCGCTCGGCGCCTTCGCGCACCTTGCGGCGGACGTCGGCCTTGGCGCCCTCGGCCTCCAGCTCGGCCAGGTCGGTCTCGAGCTTCTTGGCGCGGGCCTCGAGGTCGGCGTCGCGGCGGTTCTCGACCTGCTGGCGCTCGACGGAGACATGCGCCTCCAGCGAGGGCAGGTCGCGGGTGCGGCGCTCCTCGTCGACGAACGTGATCATGTACGCGGCGAAGTAGATGACCTTCTCGAGGTCCTTCGGCGCGAGGTCCAGCAGGTATCCGAGGCGCGACGGCACGCCCTTGAAGTACCAGATGTGGGTGACGGGGGCGGCCAGCTCAATGTGGCCCATCCGCTCACGGCGCACCTTGGCGCGGGTGACTTCGACGCCACAGCGCTCACAGATGATGCCCTTGAAGCGGACACGCTTGTACTTGCCGCAGTAGCACTCCCAGTCCCGGGTCGGGCCGAAGATCTTCTCGCAGAAGAGTCCGTCCTTCTCGGGCTTGAGCGTGCGGTAGTTGATCGTCTCGGGCTTCTTGACCTCGCCGTGGGACCACTGGCGAATGTCGTCAGCGGTGGCCAGGCCGATCCGAAGCTCGTCGAAGAAGTTGACGTCGAGCACTATGCGTCAATCCCTCTCAGGGTTGTGTCTCAAGGTGGTCTGTACGGGGTCCGGGGCAGCGGCCGGGATCACCTGGAGGTGATCCCGGCCGGACCCGTCAGACCTCTTCGACGCTGCTCGGCTCGCGCCGGGACAGGTCGATGCCGAGCTCTTCCGCAGCGCGGAAGACGTCCTCGTCGGTGTCGCGCATCTCGATGGACATGCCGTCCGAGGACAGCACCTCCACGTTGAGGCACAGGGACTGCATCTCCTTGATGAGCACCTTGAAGGACTCGGGGATGCCGGGCTCGGGGATGTTCTCGCCCTTGACGATGGCCTCGTAGACCTTCACGCGGCCGGTGACGTCGTCGGACTTGATGGTCAGCAGCTCCTGGAGGGCGTACGCGGCGCCATAAGCCTCCAGCGCCCACACCTCCATCTCACCGAATCGCTGGCCGCCGAACTGGGCCTTACCGCCCAGCGGCTGCTGGGTGATCATCGAGTACGGGCCGGTCGAACGGGCGTGGAGCTTGTCGTCGACCAGGTGGTGGAGCTTGAGGATGTACATGTACCCGATGGAGATCGGGTCCGGGAACGGCTCGCCGGAGCGGCCGTCGAACATCCTCGCCTTGCCGGACGGGAGGACCATGCGGTCGCCGTCGCGGTTGGGGATCGTGGACTCGAAGAGACCGGAGATCTCGTCCTCGCGGGCGCCGTCGAAGACCGGGGTCGCGACATTGGTGCCGGGGGCGACGTCGTCGGCCCCGATCGCCTTCAGCCGCTCCATCCACTCCTCGTTGCCCTCGACCTTCCAGCCCTGGCTGGCGAGCCAGCCGAGGTGGATCTCGAGGACCTGTCCCGGGTTCATCCGGGACGGGACGCCGAGCGGGTTGAGGATGATGTCGACCGGGGTGCCGTCCTCCAGGAACGGCATGTCCTCGATCGGCAGGATCTTGGAGATGACGCCCTTGTTGCCGTGACGGCCGGCGAGCTTGTCACCGTCGGTGATCTTGCGCTTCTGGGCGACGTAGACGCGGACCAGCTGGTTCACGCCGGGCGGCAGCTCGTCGCCCTCCTCGCGGTCGAAGACGCGGACGCCGATGACCTTGCCGATCTCGCCGTGGGGCACCTTCAGCGAGGTGTCACGGACCTCACGGGCCTTCTCGCCGAAGATCGCGCGGAGCAGGCGCTCCTCCGGGGTCAGCTCGGTCTCGCCCTTGGGCGTGACCTTGCCGACCAGGATGTCGCCGGCGACGACCTCGGCGCCGATGCGGATGATGCCGCGCTCGTCGAGGTCGGCGAGGACCTCCTCGGAGACGTTCGGGATGTCCCGGGTGATCTCCTCGGGGCCGAGCTTGGTGTCACGGGCGTCGACCTCGTGCTCCTCGATGTGGATCGAGGAGAGGACGTCGTCCTGCACGAGGCGCTGCGACAGGATGATCGCGTCCTCGTAGTTGTGACCCTCCCAGGGCATGAACGCCACGAGCAGGTTCTTGCCGAGCGCCATCTCGCCCTGCTCGGTGGCGGGGCCGTCGGCGAGGACCTGGGACTCGACGACCCGGTCGCCCTCGGAGACGATGACCTTCTGGTTGACCGAGGTTCCCTGGTTGGAACGGGAGAACTTGGCCACCCGGTAGGTGGTGTACGTGCCGTCGTCGTTGGCGACGGTGATGTAGTCCGCGGAGACCTCCTGGACCACACCGTCCTTCTCCGCCTTGATGACGTCGCCGGCGTCGACCGCGCAGCGGTACTCCATGCCGGTGCCGACCAGCGGCGACTCCGCCGTGATCAGCGGAACGGCCTGACGCATCATGTTCGCGCCCATCAGGGCGCGGTTGGCGTCGTCGTGCTCCAGGAAGGGGATCATGGCGGTCGCGACCGACACCATCTGGCGCGGCGAGACGTCCATGTAGTCGACCTCGGCCGGCGGCACGTAGTCGACCTCGCCGCCGCGGCGGCGGACCAGCACGCGGGGCTCGGTGAAGCGCATCTCGTCGGAGACGATCGCGTTCGCCTGGGCGATGACGAAGCGGTCCTCCTCGTCGGCGGTCAGGTAGTCGACGTCGTCGGTGACCTGGCCGTCCACGACCTTGCGGTACGGGGTCTCGACGAAGCCGAACGCGTTGACCCGGCCGTAGGAGGCGAGCGAGCCGATCAGACCGATGTTCGGGCCTTCGGGCGTCTCGATCGGGCACATGCGGCCGTAGTGCGAGGGGTGCACGTCACGGACCTCGAAGCCGGCCCGCTCACGCGAGAGGCCACCCGGGCCGAGCGCCGACAGACGGCGCTTGTGGGTGAGACCCGACAGCGGGTTGTTCTGGTCCATGAACTGCGACAGCTGGCTGGTGCCGAAGAACTCCTTGATGGAGGCGACGACCGGCCGGATGTTGATCAGGGTCTGCGGCGTGATCGCCTCGACGTCCTGGGTGGTCATGCGCTCGCGCACGACCCGCTCCATACGGGCGAGACCCGTACGGACCTGGTTCTGGATCAGCTCGCCGACATTGCGCAGACGGCGGTTGCCGAAGTGGTCGATGTCGTCGGTCTCGACGACGATCTGCGTGCCGGACTCGCCGACCGTCTCGGTCTCGCCGGCGTGCAGCTTGACCAGGTACTTGATCGTGGCGATGACGTCGTCGGTGGTGAGCACCCCGGCGTCCAGCGGCTCATCGGCGCCGAGCTTCTTGTTCACCTTGTAGCGGCCGACCTTCGCGAGGTCGTAGCGCTTCGGGTTGAAGTAGAGGTTCTCGAGCAGCGTCTGAGCGGCCTCGCGGGTCGGCGGCTCGCCCGGGCGGAGCTTGCGGTAGATGTCGAGCAGCGCGTCGTCCTGGCCCTGGGTGTGGTCCTTCTCCAGGGTGGCGCGCATCGACTCGTACTCGCCGAACTCCTCGAGGATCTGCTCGGTGGTCCAGCCGAGAGCCTTGAGCAGCACGGTGACGGACTGCTTGCGCTTGCGGTCGATGCGGACACCGACCATGTCGCGCTTGTCGATCTCCATCTCCAGCCAGGCGCCCCGGGAGGGGATGATCTTGGCCGTGTAGATGTCCTTGTCGGACGTCTTGTCGATGGAGGAGTCGAAGTAGACACCCGGCGAGCGGACCAGCTGCGACACGACGACACGCTCGGTGCCGTTGATGACGAAGGTGCCCTTGTTGGTCATGAGCGGGAAGTCGCCCATGAAGACCGTCTGGGACTTGATCTCGCCGGTCTCGTTGTTGGTGAACTCGGCCGTGACGAAGAGGGGCGCGGCGAAGGTGAAGTCGCGCTCCTTGCACTCGTCGATCGAGTTCTTGGGAGGCTCGAAGCGGTGGTCCCGGAAGGTCAGGGACATCGACCCGCTGAAGTCCTCGATCGGGGAGATCTCCTCGAAGATCTCCTCCAGACCGGACTTGGTGGGGACGTCCTGTCCACTCTCCAGAGCCGCCTCGACCCGAGCCTTCCACGCGGCATTGCCGAGCAGCCAGTCGAAGCTCTCGGTCTGGAGCGCGAGGAGGTTCGGAACCTCAAGAGGCTCCTTGATCTTTGCAAAGGAGATGCGCAGCGGGGCAGTGCTGGCGCCGTTGTTCGTATTCGCGGTCGAGGCGTTGCGCGAGGCGGCCAAGAGGGGGTCCTTCCGAGGGCTCGGACTCACTACGCGCGTACCGGTCCCAAGCCAGGCACAGGGAGAGAAATCCCAGGTCAGGGATGGATCAATCCACTGTGCTGATGCGAGGGGATGCCCCTGGTGACGGGCAGGGGGCAGCTAACAGGCAGCGCAAAGGGTCAGTGTAGCCACTTGGCACACTGATGTCCAGTGCGGGTTCTGATGACCCTCGTTGTTCTCAACTCCGCGCTACCCCGCGCCATGAGGCGCACCTCGATACTGCCCGTTCGGCCGTCGATCCATGCCTCGGATCCGGATCGTTGTGACGACGCGTCCTGAGAATTGCGCGCTGCGTGCGGTTCGTCAAGGCCCCCCGCCCCGTACCGGCTGCTGGGATCGTCACTGACCAGGGGCTGACCTGGGCCTGATGCGCACGGCGATGATCACCATACTCCCCGCCCGGGGAAGTGCAACGCAGCCCTCGCTCAACGCCGAAAGGCGACCACCCGGATGGGTGATCGCCCTTCGGTTGAGCCCTGAGCGGCCGCACCGGGGTCCCTGGAAGGATGCTTTTCAGCCCTTCTCGGGACCCTCAGGGGGCCTCTGAGAGGCCCGGAGAGTCACAGGGTGACTCAGGAGGTCACTTGACCTCGACGGAGGCGCCGGCGCCCTTGAGGGACTCGGCGGCCTTCTCGGCGGCGTCCTTGGCGACCTTCTCGAGGACGGGCTTCGGGGCGCCGTCCACGAGGTCCTTGGCCTCCTTGAGGCCCAGGGAGGTCAGCTCGCGCACGACCTTGATGACCTGGATCTTCTTGTCACCGGCGGCGGTGAGGATGACGTCGAACTCGTCCTGCTCCTCGACGGCCTCGGCGGCGGCGGCAGCGCCACCGGCGGCGGCGACGGCGACCGGGGCGGCGGCGGTGACGTCGAACTTCTCCTCGAACGCCTTCACGAAGCCGGCGAGGTCAATGAGGGTCATGTCCTCGAACTGGGCAAGCAGCTCGTCCTGGGTGAGCTTCGCCATGATGGGCGATCCTTCCACTAATTCGGCGTGTGCCGGGTGTATGTGTCGGCGGGCGTACGGCCCGCTGCGATCAGCGCCGCCTCACGGGGCGCCGATCAATGCGCGAGCCGAATTACTCGGCACCGCCCTGCTCGGCCTGCTTGGCACGAAGCGCCTCCGCGGTGCGGACGAACTTCGAGGGAAGCGCCTGGAAGAGCGCGGCAGCCTGGGACTGCTTGCCCTTCATGGCGCCCGCCAGCTTGGCGAGCAGAACCTCGCGGGACTCGAGGTCCGCAAGCTTCTTGATCTCATCGGCGGACAGCGCCTTGCCGTCAAGGACACCGCCCTTGATGATCAGGTTCGGGTTGTCCTTGGCGAAGTCACGAAGACCCTTCGCCGACACCACCGGGTCACCGGTGACGAAGGCAACCGCCGTCGGACCGGTGAACAGGTCGTCGAGCGAGTTGATCCCGGCCTCGTTGGCCGCAATCTTGGTCAGCGTGTTCTTCACCACGGCGTACTGGGCGTTCTCACCGAGCGAACGGCGCAGCTCCTTGAGCTGAGCCACGGTGAGACCCCGGTACTCGGTCAGCACGGCGGCGTTCGAGCTGCGGAACTGGTCCGTCAGCTCGGCCACCGCGGCAGCCTTGTCGGGCCTTGCCATGAGCGTCGGCCTCCTTCCGGGTGATGAGGACCGCGCGGACCCGAAGGAGACACCTCAAAAAACAAAACGCCCCGAGCGCAGGCGCACGGGGCACAGCTCAACCGAAAAATGTCCGGGAACTATCCACAGTCACCTACGCGGGTCGTCCGTCATCAGCGGATCCTTCGGCCGCCGCACCCTCTTACGAGCACGCGGCAACGACCAGCGGTCTTTGGCTTCTCCGGAAGAGTACGCGAGCGGATCGCGCCGAGGCAAATCCGCACAACCGGGGCCGGGGGCCTGGGGCTGCCCGCGGCCCCCGGCGGCGTCAGGGGCGCTCAGGAGCGTCAGCCGGTGGCGGTGGAGCCTTCCAGCTCCTTCAGCTCCGCCTCGGCCTTCTGCAGATCCTTCTCGGCCTGCTTCAGCTCCTTCAGCTCCTTCTCGATGCTCGGGTCCTTCTCGACGCCCAGCTTCTCCAGCTCCTTGAGCTCCTTCTCCAGCTCGGCGCTGACCGGGGTGTCGCCCGCGTCCGTCGCGGGCTCGTCCCCGGCTCCGGGCTCGTCCCCGGCTCCGTCCCCGGTCGCGGGCTCCTCGCCGGGCGCGGACTCCTCCACGGCCTTCCCGAGGTCCTTGAACATCTCCATCAGATCCGCGGTCTGGCCGGCGGGCGGGGCCTCGACCTGAACCTTCACTCCGTAGTCGGAGTAGGTCGAGGTCATGTCCATGTCTCCGGCGGCGGTCTTCAGCGAGACCTCGATCCGGACCGGGAGATCGTCCTCGTTGATCCACAGCTGGGTGTCGTACTTCTCGACGCCGGACGCCTTCATACCGTCGAGCAGCTCCTCGCGCTCCTTCTCGCCGAGGAGGTCCGTGGTCTTGTCGGCCTTGAGCATCTCCTCGACCGTGAGGCTGCCCCGGTAGTGCTGCGTCGCGACGCCGTCGATCTTCTTCTCGCCGACGCGCTCGATGTTCGGCGACTCCAGGAGGAGGGCCGTCTGCTGGGCCGGGTCCTGGTTCATCGAGTCCAGGCCGCCGGTGAGCTGCTTCTGAAGCTCCTGGTCACCGCTCTCGCCGGACATCTCGGCCATCGCGCCGAGGTCCATCTTCATCCAGCGCTTGCCGTCCATGCCCTTGGCCGCCTCGGCGCCCATGTCCATGTAGAGGGTCTTGTCGACCCACTTCATGGTCATCTTCTCCGGGCCGCCGGCCCCGCCGCCGAACAGCTCGCCGCCGCCGGTCATGGTGAGGTCCATCAGGGTGGGGTCCCAGCCCTGGACGCCGGAGATCTTCGCGGTCCCGTTGTCGCCCTTCGGACCGTTCTTGAACGCGATCTCCAGCGCGACCTTGGCCGTGCCGGCCTTCTCGGTCTCCTTGTACGACGCGGTGAGGGCCTGTGTCACCGTGCGCTCCCGCGCGCCCGACTCGGTGCCGCAGCCCGCGACCGCGACGACCACGGCCATCGCCGCCGCCGGGAGTCCGGCGCGCTTCCACACGGTCTTGCTCATGACCCGCCCCTTGGCTCTTTTTTCATCCTTTACGAACAGATGGACGGTATCCCACGCCACTGACAGCCCGGGAACAGAAAAATCCGGCCCCCGCGGTCTCGTGAGAGACGCGGGGGCCGGACAAGGCACTGCGTTCGCTCCGCCGGGCGGAGGGACCAGCGGCCGCCGTCAGGATCAGACGGAGGCCGGGTCCTCCTCGACCAGCAGGTTGCGGGTGCGGTTGGAGTCCAGCGGGATGCCGGGGCCCACCGTCGTGGTGAGGGTCGCCTTCTTGATGTAGCGGCCCTTCGCGGCGGACGGCTTCAGACGGAGGATCTCCTCCAGCGCGGCGCCGTAGTTCTCGACCAGCTTCGTCTCGTCGAAGGAGACCTTGCCGATGATGAAGTGCAGGTTCGAGTGCTTGTCGACGCGGAACTCGATCTTGCCGCCCTTGATGTCGGTCACAGCCTTGGTGACATCGGGGGTGACGGTGCCGGTCTTCGGGTTCGGCATCAGACCACGCGGGCCGAGGACGCGGCCGAGGCGGCCGACCTTGCCCATGAGGTCCGGGGTGGCGACGACGGCGTCGAAGTCCAGACGGCCCTTCGACACCTCGTCGATCAGCTCGTCGGCGCCGACGATGTCGGCGCCCGCGGCACGCGCGGCCTCGGCACGGTCACCGGTCGCGAAGACCAGGACCCGGGCGGTCTTACCGGTGCCGTGCGGAAGGTTCACGGTGCCACGGACCATCTGGTCGGCCTTACGCGGGTCAACGCCCAGACGGAAGGCGACCTCGACGGTGCCGTCGAACTTGGTGGAGGCGGTCTCCTTCGCGAGACGGACGGCCTCGAGCGGGGCGTAGTTGCGGTCCCGGTCGATCTTGGCGTCCGCAGCGCGGAGATTCTTGCTGCGCTTCACTGCTTCTCCTGGTGGTTCAGGTGTGGAGTTGTGGTGCGGACCAGCGCGTGGTCCTGCCACAGAGGTCAGACGGGGACTGTCAGCCCTCGACCGTGATGCCCATGGAACGGGCGGTGCCGGCGATGATCTTCTCGGCGGCGTCCAGGTCGTTGGCGTTCAGGTCGGGCATCTTGGTGGTGGCGATGTCGCGGACCTGGTCGCGGGTGAGCTTCGCGACCTTCGTCTTGTGCGGCTCGCCGGAGCCCTTGTCCACACCAGCGGCCTTGAGGATCAGCTTGGCGGCCGGCGGAGTCTTCGTGACGAAGGTGAAGGAACGGTCGTCGTAGACCGTGATCTCCACCGGCACGACCATGCCACGCTGCGACTCGGTCGCGGCGTTGTAGGCCTTGCAGAACTCCATGATGTTGACGCCGTGCTGACCCAGCGCGGGGCCGACCGGCGGGGCCGGGTTGGCCGCGCCGGCATTGATCTGGAGCTTGATAAGCCCCGTGACCTTCTTCTTCTTGGGAGGCATTGCTCTCTCCGGGTCCTAGTGAGAGTTTTCAGCACTCCACCCGGTCATCCGGATGGAGGCATACCGCACAACGATAACGGGTATGGGTGTCCGGTTAAAAACCGACAGGTCAGAACGCCCGTGAGGGGCCGTTCTGACCTGGTCGGATTCTTCGCGTTCCGGCGGATGCCGCCGGGAACTAGTTCTTCTGGATCTGGTCGAAGCTCAGCTCGACCGGGGTCTCCCGGCCGAAGATCTCGACCAGGCCCTTGACCTTCTTCGAGTCCGCGTTGATCTCGTTGATGGTCGCCTGGAGGGTGGCGAAGGGGCCGTCGGTGACGGTGACCGAGTCGCCGACCTCGAAGTCCAGCACCTGGACCTCGACCTTGCGGGCCGGAGCGGGCTCGCCCTTGGCCTCGGCGGCCTCGCGGGCGGCCTTCTCCTCGGCCTCCGGGGCGAGCATCTTGACGATCTCGTCCAGGGTCAGCGGGTACGGGTCGTAGGCGTTGCCGACGAAGCCGGTGACGCCGGGCGTGTTGCGCACGACGCCCCAGGACTCGTTGGTGAGGTCCATACGGACCAGGACGTAGCCGGGAAGCTTGTTCTGGCGGACGTTCTTGCGCTCGCCGTTCTTGATCTGGACGATCTCTTCCTCGGGCACTTCGGCCTGGTAGATGAACTCCTCGACGTTGAGCGAGACGGCGCGCTGCTCCAGGTTGGCCTTCACGCGCTTCTCGTACCCGGCGTAGGTGTGGATGACGTACCACTCGCCGGGCAGCGTGCGCAGCTCGTCGCGGAGCGCGGCGATCGGGTCGACCGGGGCCTCGGCCTCGACGACCTCCTCGGCGGCGTCCTCGTCATCGTCGGACTCAGTGTCCTCGTCGGACTCGTCGGACTCTTCGTCGGACTCGTCGGAGGCGTCACCGACGACCTCGGCGACACCCTCGGCGTCGACCTCGATCAGGGCCTCGGTGTCGTCGTCGATGTGCAGCGCGGCTTCCTCGGCCGGATCCCCGGCCTCGGCGTCAGCAGCTTCCGCCTGGTCTTCGTCGGCCGCCTCAACGATGTCGAGCTCGTCCTCGGCGGACTCGGCGGACTCGAAGCTCTCGTCGCCGGGCTCAACGGCCTCGTTCAGGTTCGGGTCAGACACGGTGGCTGCTTCTTTCTGGATACAGATGGGTGGAACATGCGAAAGGCTGCCGCCGAGCAGATGCGCCTCAGGCCGACACCCTCCGCGGGATCAGCCGAAGACGTACTTGACGGCTTCCTGGAATCCATAGTCCATCACGGTCACCAGACCGATCATGATGACGACGAAAACAATCACCACGGTGGTGTAGGTCGTCAGCTGGTTGCGCGTGGGCCAGACGACCTTGCGCAGCTCGGCGACAATCTGCCGGTAGAAGAGCGCGAGACGCCCGAATGGGCCCTTCTTTCCGCGCTTGCCGCCCCTGCGAGACTTCTGAGGCGTCTCGTCCTCGGCATCAGGCGTGTCGATGGAGCCCACGGCGTCCGTCACGTTCTTTCACCTGATTCCGGGTCGTGGCCGTGCCGCGCCCGGTGGAGCCGCACGGCGGTTCATTTGAATCTACGTACATGCGCACACGCCTGGCGAAGGTGTGTGTAGCAGGGCCGGAGGGACTTGAACCCCCAACCGCTGGTTTTGGAGACCAGTGCTCTACCAATTGAGCTACGACCCTTTGTGGCTTCCCCAACCTACCGCATCCGAGGATGTGGTTGATGCGGGCCAACGACAGGTGAGTGTACGTGCTCGCAGGCCCGGCGTCGAACAGACGGCTCCCGAGCGGTTCTTGTCCGCCGCCCGCCGGGCCTGCGGAAGGCCCGCCCCGGGGGGCCGTCCGGACCTGCCGGGAGACGCCGCCCGGGCGGCCGGACGGCCCCGGCCCCGGCCGCCCGGCCGCGTACCGTCCGGGCCGGTGTCCGGGAGTCGAAACACCTGTGCCGCCGGACCGGGGCGTCTGGGACGATGGACCGTATGAGCGCTGCAACCCCTCCGACCGAGCGCCGGGTCTCCGCCCGCGTCGGTGCGATCTCCGAGTCCGCGACCCTCGCCGTCGACGCCAAGGCCAAGGCCCTCAAGGCCGCCGGGCGTCCGGTGATCGGCTTCGGCGCGGGTGAGCCCGACTTCCCGACGCCGGACTACATCGTCGAGGCCGCGATCGAGGCCTGCCGCAACCCGAAGTACCACCGCTACACCCCGGCCGGCGGCCTCCCGGAGCTGAAGAAGGCCATCGCCGAGAAGACCCTGCGCGACTCCGGCTACGCCGTCGACCCCGCCCAGGTGCTCGTCACCAACGGCGGGAAGCAGGCGATCTACGAGGCGTTCGCGGCGATCCTGGACCCGGGCGACGAGGTGATCGTCCCCGCTCCCTACTGGACCACCTACCCCGAGTCGATCCGGCTCGCGGGCGGCGTCCCGGTCGAGGTGACCGCCGACGAGACGACCGGCTACCGGGTCTCGGTCGAGCAGCTGGAGGCGGCGCGCACGGAGCGTACGAAGGTGGTGCTCTTCGTCTCCCCGTCCAACCCGACCGGCGCGGTCTACAGCCGTGAGGACACCGAGGCGATCGGCCGCTGGGCCCTGGAGCACGGCCTGTGGGTGCTCACCGATGAGATCTACGAGCACCTGGTCTACGGCGACGCCGTCTTCACCTCGCTCCCGGCCGTCGTCCCCGAGCTGCGCGACAAGTGCGTCGTGGTCAACGGGGTCGCGAAGACGTACGCGATGACCGGCTGGCGCGTCGGGTGGATCGTCGGCCCGAAGGACGTGGTGAAGGCCGCGACGAACCTCCAGTCGCACGCCACCTCCAATGTCTCCAACGTCGCCCAGGTCGCGGCGCTGGCCGCGGTCTCCGGGAACCTGGACGCGGTGGCCGCCATGCGGGAGGCGTTCGACCGCCGCCGCCGGACGATCGTCCGGATGCTCGGCGAGATCGACGGCGTGGTCTGCCCCGAGCCGGAGGGCGCGTTCTATGTGTACCCCTCGGTGAAGGCGCTCCTGGGCAAGGAGATCCGGGGCCGGCGTCCGAAGTCGTCCGTGGAGCTGGCCGCGCTGATCCTGGAGGAGGTCGAGGTCGCCGTCGTCCCGGGCGAGGCCTTCGGCACCCCCGGCTATCTGCGGCTGTCCTACGCGCTGGGCGACGAGGACCTGGTGGAGGGCGTGTCCCGGATCCAGAAGCTGCTGGCCGAGGCGACCGTCTGATCCGCTCGCCGCGAAGCCTCGAACGGCCCCCGCCGGGAATCCCCCGGCCGGGGCCGTTCCTGTGTTCGGGCCGGGACCCGATCCGGGAATCGGGTTACCTCCGGGCCCGGTCGTACGGCAGGATCTTGGGATGGAGCATGTACGAGACGTCAGCCGGCTTCCCAAAGCGCATCTGCATCTGCACTTCACCGGGTCGATGCGGCCCACCACCCTGCTGGAGCTGGCCGACAAGTACGGCGTCCATCTCCCCGACGCGCTGACCGGCGGCGAGCCGCCCCGGCTGCGCGCCACCGACGAGCGGGGCTGGTTCCGCTTCCAGCGGCTCTACGACATCGCCCGCTCCTGTCTGCGCACCCCCGACGACATCCGGCGGCTGGTCCGGGAGGCCGCCGAGGAGGATCTCCGGGACGGCTCCGGCTGGCTGGAGATCCAGGTCGACCCCACCTCGTACGCGCCCATGCTCGGCGGTCTGATCCCCGCGCTGGAGATCATCCTGGACGCCGTGGAGAGCGCCTCGCGGGAGACCGGGCTCGGGATGCGGCTGCTGGTGGCGGCGAATCGGATGAAGCATCCGCTGGACGCCAGGACCCTCGCCCGGCTCGCCGTCCGGTACGCGGACCGCGGCATCGTCGGCTTCGGGCTCTCCAACGACGAGCGCCGGGGCATGGCGCGGGACTTCGACCGCGCCTTCGCCATCGCCCGCGACGGCGGGCTGCTCGCGGCCCCGCACGGCGGCGAGCTGTCCGGGCCCGCGTCCGTACGGGACTGTCTGGACGATCTGCGCGCCACCCGGATCGGGCACGGCGTACGGGCGGCCGAGGACCCCCGGCTGCTGCGGAAGCTGGCCGAGCGGCAGGTGACCTGCGAGGTGTGCCCGGCGTCGAATGTGGCGCTGGGGGTGTACGAGAAGCCCGGGGACGTGCCCCTGCGGACGCTCTTCGAGGCCGGGGTGCCGATGGCGCTCGGCGCGGACGACCCGCTGCTCTTCGGATCGCGGCTGGCGGCCCAGTACGAGTTCGCCCGGCGGCACCACGCCTTCACGGACGCCGAGCTGGCGGAGCTGGCGCGGCAGTCGGTGCGCGGGTCGGCGGCGCCCGCGGACCTCCGCGCCGGGCTGCTGGCGGGGATCGACGACTGGCTCGCCGCCGAGGAGTGACGACCGGCCGGGACGACCGGCTCAGGACCGAGGAGTGACGGCCGGCCGGGACGACCGGCTCAGGACCGAGGAGTGACGGCCGGCCGGGACGGCCGGAGCGCCGCCGGGAGTGAGGCCCGTCGGCGGCGGCCGGCTCACATCCGGGGGGTGATGCCCTCCAGCAGAGTGCGGACGAGCCCCTCGGCGAACGTGTCCAGCGGCGGCGCGGCCACCCCGCCCTCGGCCTCGTCGTAGGCGAAGGCGCGGTGGGTGCAGGCCCCGAGCAGCAGGGAGGCCGTCGCGTAGGTGTCCGCGCCGGGGTCGACCCGGCCCGCGCGCTGCTCGGCGCGGAGATAGGCGTCCAGGCCCTGGATGGGCCGGTGGGGGCCGGTGCCGAGGGCGCGCATGGCCGCCTCGTGGCGGGCCTTGAGCCGGGGATCGGCGTACAGCGAGGCGGCGATCGGGACGGTCTGGGCGTAGAAGCGGGCGGCTTCGCGGGCGACCTCCGTGAGGTTCTGCTCCAGGCTGCCCCGCCGGGCCCCGGCGGCGAGATCGCTCAGCAGGGGGCCGAGTTTCGGCAGCCGTTCGTCCAGGACGGCGATGAACAGCTCCTCCTTGCTCGCGAAGCTCTTGTAGAGCGCGGCCTCCGAGCAGCCGGCCGCCCGGGCGATCTCCTTGGTGGTGGTGCGCGCCAGGCCGAGGCTGAGCATCAGATCGTGGGCCGCGTCCAGGAGACGGGCGCGAGCGGGCTTCTGCATGATTCCTCCGGCCGGGCCTCGATCGGCCTTGACGTACGGGTGTCCGAATACCCACTCTAGGGGTGAGTGAATACTTACTCACCTATGGGAGGTGCGTGATCGTGAGGATCACGGTGTTCGGTGCGACCGGCGGCGTCGGCGGGGAGATCGTCCGGCAGGCCCTGGCGGCGGGTCACGAGGTGACGGCGGTGGTCCGGGACGCCGCGCGCCTCAGGGCCCCGGCCGTCGCGGGGCCGGGGGCGGGGAGTCTCAGCGTGGTCGAGGCCGACCCGTCCCGGAGCGAGTCGCTGTACGAGGCGGTCGACGGGCGGGACGCGGTGCTCTCCGGGCTCGGCGCGCGCAAGTCGTCGGACGCCGGGATCACCACCCGGCTGACCCGGTCGGTGCTGAGCGCCATGGCGGCCCGGGGGACCCGCCGGCTGCTGGTGGTCTCCGCCGCGCCGCTGGGCCGCGCCCCGGCGGACGAGCCGCTCGGCGACCGCGCCGCGGCCGTCCTGGTCGGCGTCGTCTTCCGCAAGGTGTACGCGGATCTGCGGACCATGGAGGCGGAGCTGGAGCGCTCCTCGGCCGACTGGACGTCGGTGCGCCCGCCCCGGCTGACGAACGATCCCGCGACCGGGGTCTACCGGACGGAGATCGGCGGGAATCCGCGCAGCGCCCGGACCATCGCCCGGGCCGACGTGGCCCACGCGATGCTCGCGCTGGTGGACGATCCCGCCTCGGTGCGGAAGGCCGTGGGAGTGGCGTACTGACGGAGCGCCGGCGAGGCGCCGACGGCCGTGCGGCGGTCCGTCAGAGGCTGACGCCGACGGTCACCGGCTCATTGACGAGGGTGACCCCGAAGGCGTCCCGGACCCCGGCCACGACCTCGCGGGCGAGGGCGAGCAGGTCCTCGGTGGTCGCCTCGCCCCGGTTGGTGAGGGCGAGGGTGTGCTTGGTGGAGATCCGCGCGGGGCCGCTGCCGTATCCCTTGGCGAAGCCCGCCCGGTCGATCAGCCAGGCGGCCGAGGTCTTGGTGCGGCCGTCCCCGGCCGGGTAGGCGGGGGGCGCGGCCTCGTCGCCGAGCCGGTCGCGGACGCGGCCGAGGAAGGTCTCGTACTCCCCCGCGTCCAGGACCGGATTGGTGAAGAACGAGCCGGCCGACCAGGTGTCGTGGTCGGCGGGGTCCAGGACCATGCCCTTGCCGGCGCGCAGTTCGAGTACGGCGCGGTGCACGGCGGACAGCTCGGCGCGGTCCCCCGGCCCGACGCCGAGGAGCCGGGCGGTCTCGGCGTACCGGACCGGGGCGGAGAGGCCCGCCGCGTCCTCCAGTTCGAAGCGGACGCGCAGGACGACATAGCGGTCGGGGTCCTGCTTGAAGCGGCTGTGGCGATAGGAGAAGGCGCACGCCTCGTTGTCGAGGGCGACCGTGACGCCGTCGCGGCGGTCGTAGGCGACGACCTCGCGGATCGTGGCGGAGACGTCCTGGCCGTACGCGCCGACGTTCTGGATGGGGGTGGCTCCGGCCGAGCCGGGGATCCCGGCCAGGCATTCGACGCCCGCGAGCCCGGCGGCCACGGTGCGGGCGACGGCGTCCGTCCACACCTCGCCCGCGGCCAGCTCCAGCCGGGCGCCGTCGAGCGCGAAGCCCCGGGTGGCGATGCGCAGGGCGGTCCCCTCGAAGCCCTTGTCGCCGATGACCAGATTGCTGCCGCCCCCGATGATCAGCAGCGGGGTGCCGGCGGCGTCCGCCTCGCGCACGGCGGCGACGACCTCGTCGTCGGTCACGGCGGTGATCAGCCGGGTCGCGGGACCGCCGAGACGGAAGGTGGTCAGGGGCGCGAGGGGAGCGTCGTGAATTTCCAGCACGCGCACCAGGGTACGGTCCGCGCCCGGCGGCGGCCCGGGGCGGGGCCGGGGCGGTCAGCCGGCGGCGGAGGCGCGCCCGGCCGCGGCCGGGACGGGCTTCGGGGCCGGGCGGGCCGGGACGAGCAGGGCGGCGAGGCAGCCGAGGGCGACGGCGGCCGCGCCGGTCCACAGAGCGGCGGCGACCCCGCCCCGGAAGTCCTCCGGCGAGGCGAAACCGCCCCGGGAGGCGAAGACCGCGCCGAGGACCGCGATGCCGAGGACGCCGCCGACCTCGCGCAGGGCGTTGTTCGCGCCGGAGGCGGCGCCCCGCTCGGCGGGCACGACGGAGGACATCAGGACACTGGCCGCCGGGGCGTAGAACAGCCCCATGCCCACGCCGCCGGCGATCAGCGCGGGCAGCAGCGCCGCGTACGGCACGCCGGGCTCCAGGACCAGCGCGAAGAGGGCGAGTCCGGCCGCCTGGAGCCCGAGCCCGGCGGCCACGACCGGCCCGCCGCCGACGCGGTCGGCGAGCCGTCCGGCGAAGGGCGCGACGAGCAGGGGCGCGGCGGTCCAGGGGAGCATCCGCACCCCGGCCTCGGTGGGCGAGAGGCCGAGGCCGCCCTGGAGGTACTGGCTGAGCAGGAAGATCGAGCCGAACATCCCGAGGTGCATCAGCAGGCTCGCCGCGTTGATCCCGGCGAAGGCCCGCCCGCGGAAGAGCCGCATGGGGAGCACCGGGTGCGGGTGGGTGCGGCCGTGGCGGACGAAGGCCGCGAGAAGGGCCGCCCCGGCGGCGGCGGCGGTCAGGACCGGGACGCTGGTCCAGCCGTCGGCGTGCCCGTTGACCAGGGCGTACACCAGTCCGAGGAGTCCGCCGCCGATGAGCAGCGCGCCGAGGACGTCGAACGGGGCCCGGGGGGCGTACGACTCCGTCAGCCGGATCCGGGCCAGGGGGATCAGCGACGCGCCGATCGGCACATTCAGCCAGAAGATCCACTGCCAGGAGATGTGTTCGGTGAGAACGCCGCCGATGAGCGGTCCCCCGGCGACGGCGACGCCGGTCACGGCGCTGTAGACGCCGAGCACCGCGCCGCGCCGGGCCGCGGGGACCGCGGCCGTGAGCAGGAGGAGGGCGAGCGGCGTCATGACCGCCGCGCCTGCGCCCTGGACGGCCCGGGCGGCGATGAGCGCCTCGACGCCGGGGGCGAGCGCGGCGGCGGCCGAGGCCGCGGTGAAGACCGCCAGGCCCAGGGTGAAGAGCCTGCGGCGGCCGAAGCGGTCGCCGAGGGCCGCGCCGGGCATCAGGAGGACGGCGAAGGCGAGGCTGTACGCGCTCACCGTCCACTCCAGCTCCGGGAGCGAGCCGCCGAGGTCCTCCCGGATGGCGGTCAGCGCGCTGGTGACGACGAGATTGTCGAGAGCCGCCATGAATCCCGCGGCGGCGGTGATCGCCAGGGTCCAGGCGGCGCCGGAGCGGCGGGCGCTGTCGGACCGGTGGCCGCTGTCGGAGCGGCGGGCGGTGTCGGACCGGTGGCCGTGGCCCGCGTCGTCGGGTCTGTCCACTGTCTCCCCCACGGCTCCCCCACTTACTTAGGATTAGTTATCAATCACTAACTTCTCGGGGCAGCCGGAAGCTCGGCCCCCGGGCGCGCACCTCCTAGGAGGCCGGCTCCCCGCCGTCCAGTTCGAGCCCCGACCACACCCGGTGCCCCTGCGGGAATCCGAGCGCCACCAGCGTGTTGATCAGCGCGCCCGCCCCCATGAACCGGGTCACGGCCTCGGCGTCCGCGCCGAGCACGAGGTGCACCCGGTCCCAGATGTCGAGCCAGGCGGCCCGGATCTCGTCGCCGAACTCGCGGTCGCCCGCGGCCTCGGCCGAGGCGACCGCGACGTACACCTGCATCTGCATCAGCAGCAGCTCGCGGTCCTCGATCAGCCGGACGTACGCCGCCGCCATGGCCTCCAGGGGCGAGCTGCCGGGCCTTCGGTCCAGGGCGTCCGCGAACGCCCTGGGCGTCTCCTCCAGACAGCGCACCGCCGCCGCGAGGAACAGCTCCCTCTTGTTCTTGAACAGCCGGAAGAGATACGGCTGCGAGACGCCGACCCGCCGGGCGATCGCCTCGGTGGAGGTCCCCTCGTAGCCGCCGCGCGAGAACTCGCCGATCGCCGCGCGGATGACGCTCTCACGGCGCTCCGCCGCACTCATCCTGACCATGGAGAGAAAGTTATTGACTGATCACTAACGAGTCAAGGGCGGCGGGCGGGAACGCCGCAGGGGCGCTCCCCCTGCGGGAGAGCGCCCCTGACGGTGTGTCCAGCGGTCCGGTCAGGCGAGCCGGACCACGGCCCGGGACATGCCCAGCACCTTGGCGCCGTCGCTCGTCGCGAGCAGATCGACCCGCACCAGACCGTCGTCCAGCAGGGCCGCGACCTTGCCGCTGACCTCGATGACCGCGCCCTTGTCGTCATTGGGCACCACCACGGGCCGGGTGAAGCGGACGCCGTACTCGACCACCGCGCCCGGGTCCCCGACCCAGTCCGTCACCACGCGGATCGCCTCGGCCATGGTGAACATGCCGTGCGCGATCACATCCGGGAGTCCGACCTCGACGGCGAACTTCTCGTTCCAGTGGATGGGGTTGAAGTCGCCCGACGCCCCGGCGTACCGCACCAGGGTCTCCCGGGTCACGGGGAAGGTCCTGGCCGGCAGCTCGGTGCCGACCTCGACGTCCCCGTACGCGATCCTCGCCGTCATCACGCCCCCTCGGCGGCACGCGCCACCAGCTTGGTCCACGCGGTCACCACATGCCCGCCGGTCTCGTCGTGCACCTCACCGCGGACGGTCACGACGTCATTGCCCGCCAGGGACTTGATGCTCTCGATCGTGGAGACCACGCTCAGCCGGTCCCCGGCCCGGACCGGACGGGTGTAGGCGAACTTCTGGTCGCCGTGCACCACCCGGCTGTAGTCCAGACCCAGCCGCGGATCCCGGATGACCTCGCCGGCGGCCCGGAAGGTGATCGCGAAGGCGAAGGTGGGCGGAGCGATCACATCGGGGTGGCCGAGTTCCTTCGCCGCGTCCGGGTCGGTGTACGCGGGGTTGGCGTCCCCCACCGCCTCGGCGAACTCACGGATCTTCTCCCGGCCGACCTCATAGGGCTCGGTGGGCGGATAGGTCCGCCCCACGAAGGACTGGTCGAGCGCCATGGCGTGGCTTCCTCCTGAACAGATGGACCTCGCCCGCCGACGGTCCGGCGGGCAGACGTCCCGGACGGCCGCCGGGACGCCGGACAAACGACACGAGGCCGTCCCCAAAAGTCGGGGACGGCCTCGTGTACGAGCCTGATCAGCGCGTTTCGCGGTGCGCCGTGTGAGAGTTGCAGCGCGGGCAGTGCTTCTTCATCTCCAGTCGGTCCGGGTTGTTACGCCGGTTCTTCTTGGTGATGTAGTTCCGCTCCTTGCACTCCACGCAGGCCAGCGTGATCTTCGGGCGGACGTCGGTGGCAGCCACGTGAGTGCTCCTTGGACGGACGGATGGACGGATTGACGCAAACGCAACAAGAGTAGCCGATCCGAGGACCGACCCCGCAATCGGCTACTATGTGTAGCGGTGACCGGACTTGAACCGGTGACACAGCGATTATGAGCCGCTTGCTCTACCGACTGAGCTACACCGCTGCGATACCGGATCCCCTCGCCCGAGGGCGAGGATCACCGATATCAGAGCCCCAATACGGAATCGAACCGTAGACCTTCTCCTTACCATGGAGACGCTCTACCGACTGAGCTATTGGGGCGAGCGATGAAGACATTACACGGTCGCCCGCCGTTCGCCCAAATCCGTTTCGTGGCCCCCTGTCCGGCATCGGCCGCTCCCTCCCCCGGGGCCCGCGCGACACCGCCCGGGGCCCCGCCCGCGCGTCCGCCGGGGCCCCGCCCGCGCGTCCGCCGGGGTCCCGCCCGCGCGTCCGCAGAGGCCCCCCGGCGACCGCCGCCCGGGACGCCTCGCCCGCCCCTCGCGCCCCGCGCAACCCCACCGGTACGACTATTCCGCTCCTCCTCGAAGCCCGCCCGCAGCGCCCCTAGGCTCGACTCACGCTGCGTGATATTCCTCTCCGTCCCACGCGGCCCGAGCCGGACCTCCCCGCAGGAGCGCGATGCCCGACAGCCAGCCGCGGCCCCCCGACGGCGCGACCGCCGACTCCACCGCCCTGCTGCTGTGCGGCGCCCGGCTCACCGACGGCCGCACGGTCGACGTACGGCTCGGCGGCGGGCGCATCGAGGCCGTCGGCACGGCCGGCAGCCTCCCGGCGCACTCCGCCCGGGTCGATCTGAGCGGCCATCTGCTGCTGCCCGCGCCCGCGGAACCGCACGGCCACGCCGACACCGCGCTCACCGCGGACTCCCCCGGCCCCGTCTCGTACGCCCCCGAGGACGTCCAGCGGCGCGCCACCGAGGCCGCGCTGCTCCAGCTCGGCCACGGCGCGACGGCGCTCCGCTCGCATGTGCGGATCGGGGACGTCCAGGGCCTCGGCCCGCTGGAGGCCGTCCTCCAGGCCCGGCGCTCGCTGCGCGGACTCGCCGATCTGACGGCGGTGGCCGTGCCCCGGCTGCTGACCGGCGTGGCCGGCGCGGACGGCCTCGCGATGCTGCGGGACGCGGTGAAGATGGGCGCGGCGGTGGTGGGCGGCTGCCCGGACGCCGACCCCGACCCCACCGGCTACGTACAGGCGGTGCTGGAGGTGGCGGCCGAGCACGGCTGCCCCGTCGATCTGCACACGCACGGTGATGATCCCGCCCGGCTGGCCCGGCTGGCGGCGATGGCGGGCGGGCTGCGGGCGGGGGTGGCCGTCGGCCCCTGCGCGGGGCTGGCCCGGCTGCCGCGCGAGGTGGCCTCCCGGACGGCGGACCGGCTGGCGGCCGCCGGGGTGAGCGTGATCTGTCTGCCCCAGGGCGGCTGCGGCGCGACCGAGCACCGGGGCGGCGCCCCCGTCCGGCTGCTGCGCGCGGCCGGGGTGCGGGTCGCGGCGGGCGGCGGCGCGCTGCGGGACGTGTCGAATCCGGTGGGGCGCGGCGATCCGCTGGAGGCGGCGTATCTGCTGGCGTCCCAGAGCGGTCTGGAGGCCAGGGAGGCGTACGGGGCGGTGGCGGAGACGGCCCGGGAGGCGATGGGGCTGCCGGAGGTCCGGGTGGAGGCCGGGTTCCCGGCGGAGCTGCTGGCGGTGCGCGGCGAGCGGATCGCGGGGGTGCTGTCGCTGGCGTACAGCAGGGTCGTCATCCACCGGGGCCGGGTGGTCGCGCGGACCAGCGCGGTGCGGGAGTACTGCGACTCGGCGGTGGCGGTGGCGCTCGAACTGCCGAGGCAGGGGCGGCCCTGAGGCGATCGCTAGGCCCGGCCTCTCGGGAGTCCGGGGGCACGAGCCGGACCGAAGCCCGGTCGCCGAAGCCCGGTCCGCCGGGGCGCGAGCCGTGGAGCGTGAGCCGTGGAGCGTGAGCCGTAGGGCACGAGCCCGACCGGACCGTGTGAGCCGGGGCGGGCACGACCCGGAGCGGACCGTGCGACGCGCGGCGGGCGCGAGTGGGGCCCGACCCGGGGCCCTGGCGCGCGGCCCGTCGCCCCGGAGCGCGCCCGTCCGGATCCGGCCGTGTCGCGCGCCGTCGCCAAGCGTCGCCGGACCATCGGACGTACGGTCGGGGGCATGCGCATTGTCATCGCTGGAGGACACGGTCAGATCGCACTCCGTCTGGAGCGGCTGCTCTCGGCGGGCGGACACCACGTCGTGGGCGTCGTCCGCGACCCCGGGCAGAGTCAGGATCTGCGCGACGCGGGAGCCGAACCGGTGGTCCTGGACCTGGAGTCGGCCTCGGTGGACGAGGTCGCCGAGGCCCTGCGGGGCGCGGACGCCGCGGTCTTCGCGGCGGGCGCGGGCCCCGGCAGCGGCGTCGCCCGGAAGGACACGGTGGACCGGGGAGCCGCCGTCCTCTTCGCCGACGCGGCGGAGCGGGCGGGCGTACGGCGGTATCTCGTCGTCTCCTCGATGGGCGCGGACGCCCGGCACGAGGGCGACGAGGTCTTCGACGCCTATCTGCGGGCCAAGGGCGCGGCGGACGACGACGTCCGCTCCCGCTCCGGCCTCGACTGGACCGTCCTGCGCCCGGGCGGACTGACGAACGACGCCGGCACCGGCCTGGTCCGGCTGAAGGCCTCCACCGGCCGGGGCCCGGTGCCGCGCGACGACGTGGCCGCCGTCCTGGCGGAGCTGCTGGAGACCCCGGCCACCGCCGGACTCACGCTGGAGCTGATCGGCGGATCGGTGCCGGTGGCGGTCGCGGTGAAGGACGTGGCGGGGAACTGAGAGCGGGCCGGACGGCCCGTGGAACGACGTGAGGGGCCGCCGTGACCGGCGGCCCCTCACGCTTTCACTCACTCGATCCGTCAGAAGAAGGTCTTGTCCCAGTCATCGGCGATGAGGGACCGCACGGAACGCGCGAATCCCTGTCCCACGCGCTGAATCCCGGCGTCGCCCGCGAAGAAGACGTCGCCGTCCTCCGCGAGCAGAACCGCTTCCTCCGTGTCGAAGGCCAGGCCGACCGGAATCAACGGCCTGCCCACCCTTTTCGAGTAGATCTTGATATTCCCGGGATAGACGTCGAGCGCTTCCTCGACATCGATCCGGAAACTGACCTCGGTCCCCCGGAACAGCCAGGTGACCGTCAGTTCCCGGTACTTCTCCAGAAATCCTCGCAGGGATTCCCCCACGGGATGCCCGGAGGCCTCGTACCGTTCGCACACCTCGTCCAGCGAGGCCGTGCCCAGCTCCAGTCGGAGCGCTTCGGGAAAGGTCTCCCGCAGTTCGGCGAGGCGCTTGTCGGCGGCTGAATCGCTCATCCTGTCAGCACATTCCTCACCGCTCCGGGCACCCAGGTCTGGCAGTTTCCGCACATCTTGAACTTCTTCCCCTTGGGGTTCAGGGTGATGATGTCCAGATTAGCGAGCAGTGCGCCGCCCTTACGTGCGTTGGTGCACATACGGGCCTCGGCGCAGACGCCCGGCGGCCGGCCGTTGGGGAGCTGGGACTCGCCCGGGAGCAGCCCTTCCACATCGGAGTGGTGGCCCGTCGCCGGTCCGCTCTCCCCGTAATACACCTTGCCCGTGGTCCGGTCGCGTCCGACGCTGAAGGCGCCGGGGAGTTCGTCCCCTTCGCCGAGGCCGGACTTGACCTTCTCGATCTGGGCCCTGCCGAGCTGAGTCAGCTCCGCCTTGGTCTCGTCCTCACCGCAGTTGTGGGCGAGGACCGCTGCCGAACCCGTCTCGACGAAGTAGGTGTGGACGTCGTCGACGGTGAGGTTGTGGACCTCCTGCTGGGCGGTCCAGGATTCGACGGTCTCGATCTGCACCCAGGTGCCGGAGCTGGTCCGGAGCATCTGCCCGGGTTCCAGTTCGCCGGCGTCGACCCATTCGCCGAGGGCCTCGATCCAGAAGGGGTGTCCCTCGGTGGCGGTCACCGAACCGCCGGATCCGGATCCGGGGCCGTGGTGCTCGCCGGAGGCCGAGGCGTGCGCCTGGCCGGAGCCGTGGCCGCCGTCGCCTCCGCCGGAGACGGCCGGCGCCGTGGTGGCCGGGCCGCTCTCGCCGTCACGGACAGTGATCTTGACGAGTTCCTTGTAGCCGCCGCCGACGATCGTGGCGGAGACCGTTCTGCTCGTGGTCTCGCCGGTCTTCGGGTCGGTCGCGATGACCTTGTCGCCGATCTTGATCTTGTCGATCGGCTTCTTCGACCCGTCGGCCATCAGGACCAGGGTCCCCGGCACAAAGCTGTTGATCTCGCAGGTCGCGCCCTGGGCCTCCTGCTGAACAGCCTCCCGGGCCTCGCTCTTCGCCTGCTTGACCACCCGCTGAGCGGGTCGCTTGGCCTGTGAGGGCTTCGGCTTGGGCTTGGGCTGGGCGCGGGGCTTCGGCTTGGGCTTCGGCCTCGCGGCAGCCTTGCGAGCGGCAGCTCTCTTGGCAGCCGCCTTCCGGGCCGCGGCCCGCTGGGCCTTCGCCCGCGCTGCCGCCGCCGCGCGCTTCGCGGCAGCCCGCTTGGCGGCCGCACGCTGAGCGGCCTTCTTCGCGGCGGCGCGCTTGGCCGCCGCCGCCTTCTTGGCCGCTTCACGCTTGGCCTTGGCCGCCGCGCGCTTCGCCGCCTCGATGGCACGCTTCTTGGCCAGCGCCGCAGCGCGACGGGCAGCCGCCTCCGCCGCCTTGCGGGCCGCGATCTGCGCCGCACGACGAGCCGCCGCACGAATCGCCGCCTGGATCGCCATCCGCGCCGCGAACCCGATCAGCACGGGGAAGAACAGCCCGGACGGATCGGAGAACGTCGCCGGAGCGTTGTTGCTGTAGGCGTACGGATTCATCGTGGCCGGCTGGCCGTAGTCGACCATCGGGTCGACCGAGATGAACCTTCCCGTGGCCGGGTCGTAGTCCCGGGCTCCGACCCTGGTGAGGCCGGTGTCCTTGTCGACCGTGCCGCCGACGAAGCCGCGCGAGCCCGGCCAGGTGGTCGGCACCGCGCCGCGCTCCTCGCCGAACGGCATCGACTTGCGCCGGGTGACGCCCATGTCCGCGGCGACCATGTCGACCACGGTGTTCGAGGTCCCGTGGTGGTCCGCCAGCAGAAGCTGACGGCCGCCGCCCGTCGACCGGACCGTGGTCGAGCCGTCGGGGTGGGTGTAGAAGCGCTCGGCCTTCTGGGTCAGCAGATCAGCGCTGACGGTCAGCTCCGCGTCGCCCAGATACAGCGTCTTCGCGCCGTCCGGGGCCGTGCGGATCAGCCGGTCGCCCGAGGCTCCGTACAGATACGAGGTGGTCTTGGTCCCGCCGCCCTCGACGGGCTCCGAGACCGATCGCAGCTGGCCCTCGACGTCCCAGTCGAGCGTCTGGGTGGTGCCCTGGTGCTGACGGGTCTTGGTGTTGCCCGTCTTGTCGTAGGTGAAGGCGTTCAGCCGCTCGCCGCCCGGGCCGGTCGACTTGACCTGCGCCAGCGCGTTCGGACCGCCCACACCGGGCTTGCCGTACGTGTACTCGCGGGTGACGTTCTTCGTGGTGTCGCCCGTGATGTCGTGCTCGACCAGCTTGCTGCGGTTGCCGGCCTTGTCGAACTCGTAGCTCTGCCAGTACGCGTCCGGACCGCCGACCGTGTCCTTGGAGGGACCGGCCGCGCAGTCGTCCTTCGTCGCCGTCCAGGCCGACGTCATCTCTCGCAGCTTGTTGTGGACGAAGCACTGCGTGTCGGTCTGCCCGCCGCCCGCCACCGCGGCGCCCGCGGTGTCCGAGATCTTGGTGACATTGCCCGCTTCGTCGTACGTGTAGCGGGTGTCGGCGATCCGGCCCGGAGCCAGCGAGCGATCGTACGTCGACTGCTGGAGCCTGCGGGTGAACTCGTCGTAGATGTACGTGCCGTAGACCCGCTTGGTCGCGGGCCCCGCCTCGGTGCGCATGATCTCGCCGAAGGCGGAGTAGCTGACGTCGTTCAGATACGTCGACGCGCCGGAGATCGAGATCGGCAGTTCGTCGGAGTTGTACCGGAAGACCACGCGCTCCGTGGTCAGACCGCCCACTCCGGGCACCTTCGCCCACGCCAGATTGCCCGTGGGGGTGTAGGAGTACTCGTTCTCGTAGGTGCCGCCCAGGCCCTTCTCCTCGGCCGGGACGACCACCTTCGTGCTCTTGACGCGGTAGGCGTTGTCGTAGGCCGTGACCTCGTCGCGGTACTCGCGCCCCTCGTGATGGCGGATCGCCGCCACCGGGAGGCCCTTGCCGAGCTTGTCGTACGTCCACTCGATCCGCTTCGGGCCGGTCGCGCTGCCCTCGCGGAGGGAGGTCGGGCGTCCGCCGTCGTCATAGGTCGTGACCAGCGAGTTTCCGTGCTGGTCGGTCGTGGAGACGACATTGTCGGTGTCGTCGTACGTGTACGAGGTCCTGCCGCTGTCCGGGTCGACGGTGGCCGTCTGGCGGCCCCGGCCGTCGTACTCGAACGTGGTCACCGCGCCGCCCGGAGCGGTCACCTTGACCAGATTCTCCAGGTCGTCGTACTCGTAGAGGGTGTCCCGCCACTCGGTGCGGGCCTCATTGCTGTACTCGCGGAGCTTCGCGATCTGGCCGTCGGCGTTCTCGAAGGTCGCCGTGACCGTGTCGCCCTTGGGCGGGATCGTGGTCGAGACGTCGCCGTCGCGCTCCGTGGTGGTGCGGAGCTTCTCCACGCCCCGGTGGTAGGTGACGTCGGCGGTGGGCTGGCCCATGCCGTCGAACATGGTCCGGCTCTGCGACGGCACCTCGTTGTCGCCGACCTGGAGCAGTTCGGGCTTGGGCTCCAGATCGTTGTAGAAGCCGTCGTTCGTCTTCCACGCACGGCCCGCCGTGTCGTAGAACGTGTCGCTGACGATGCGGCCGGCGCCGATGGCCTCGTCCTGGGTCTGCCGCTCGCGCAGCAGGCCGTCGAGGATCTCGTAGGAGACGGCGTACTCGCCGTTGTCCTTCAGCGTGCGGCTGGTGACGATCGTCTCGTTGTCACGGCGGACCGTGTAGTCGTACGTCGCCGTCGGCGTCTGCGTCGCCGGATCCCGGTCGATCTCCCAGACCTTCAGGAGCCGGCCGAGCGGGTCGTACTCCATCGTGGCGCGCTTGCCGTTGGCGTCGGTCTCGACCCGCGGCATGCCCCGGGCGTCGTCGAACTCCGTCGTCTCCGTGTGACCCAGGGGGTCCGTGGAGACCTGCTTCGTCGGACGCGCGATCGTGGCCGGGAGATAGTCGACCGACGTCTTCTTGCCGGCGGTGTCCCAGGTCGCGGTGTCGCGGCCGTGGATGTCGTACTCGGTCCGGTCGATGGTGATGTAGCCGTCGCCCTTGGCGTTCAGCTCCTCCACCTTCGTCGGCAGGCCCTTCGTCGGCGCCGCGCCGAGAGCGAGCTTGTCGAAGTAGGTCCGGGTGTCCTCGATGACCTTGCCGCCCTTGGTGCCGCAGGCGCCCAGGGCGGTCAGCTGGCGGGACTCGGACTCCAAGAGATACGCCGCGGTGTTGCGCGCGTACTCGGTGGTCGAGCACATGCGCTTGCCGCTGACGGTGGTCTCGTCGACCTCGGTCGGCAGACCGTACTGGTCGTACGTGGTCTTCTCGGTCGAGGTCCGCCAGGTGTCGCCCTTGACCCGCTCACGGGTCGAGACCGTCTCCGGACGGGTCATCCACGCCTCAAGAGGCGTGGTCCCCGGACGCGTACGGGTGGCGGTCTTCACCGACCACGGCGTCGTCAGCGTCGACGAATCGACCGCACCGCCGTCGGACTCGTACGTGATCTGCTCACGCATCTGCCCCTGATAGTGCGGCAGGTCGTCGTACTTTCCGCCACGCGAATCCTCGATGACGGACGTACGGGTGCCGGTGGGCAGCTTGTCACCGTGCATTCCACGGAAATAACGGTGCTCGGAGAGCTGTTTGACATCGTCACCGGCGCCGAGACGGGTACGCACCCGCTCATAACCCCGATACTGCGACCACGTCCGGTACTTCTTCTCCGCGAACTCCGAATCATCGAACGCCCACGCGGGAGAACCGATGAACTCATACCCCGTGACCTTCGTCGGACTGTCCGAGACCAGGTCCATCTCCTTGACCTCGGTCACGAGATACTTGTGGAACCAGTCCTCCTGCATCTTCAGAGCGCCCTTGGGCATCCAGAACTGCGGGAAACACCGCATCGCGTTCGACTCGGGAGACGCCGGCATCTTCCTCGGCGGCAGAACCGAACACTCACGAGGCGAATACGTCACCCCGATCCGGCCACCGGTCTCCGTGTCGATCGC
>NZ_JBIBWD010000003.1:369676-714490 GCF_043080985.1 Streptomyces sp. NPDC014894 | reverse complement strand
CCAGGCACCACACCCCACGACTCCACCAACCGAAACAACGCCACCTCGAACGCGAACAACGCCGGCTGCGCCCACCCCGTCCGATCCAACAACCCGGAACCGGCCTCCTCCGAGAACATCACCTCCCGCAGCGAACCGCCCAACAACCCGTCCAAGACCCCGCACACCTCGTCCAACACCGACCCGAACACCGGAAACGCCGCCGCCAGCTCCCGCCCCATCCCCACCCGCTGAGCACCCTGACCCGAGAACACGAACCCCACCGCGCCATCGGCACGCGTACGCGGATCGAGGTCGTCCAGTCCGCCGAGCAGTTCCGTACGACCGGCTCCGACGGCCACCGCGCGGTGGGCGAGGGCGGCCCGGCCGGTGGCGAGGGTGTACGCCACGTCCAGGGGATCGAGGGCGGGGTGTCGCTCGACATGGGCCCGCAGCCGTGCGGCCTGGTCCGCGAGCGCCCGGGGGGTGCGGCCGCTCAGCAGCCAGGGCAGCGCCGGGAGGGTGACGGGCGGCGATGCGTCCCCAGGGGCTCCGAGGCCGGCGGGGTCTGCGAGGTCGGCGGCCGGCGGTTCCTCCAGGATCACGTGGGCGTTGGTGCCGCCGAAGCCGAAGGAGGAGACGCCGGCCCGGCGCGGCCGGTCGGCGGACCGGGGCCACTCCCGCTCCTCCGTCAGCAGCTCCACCGCACCGCTCGACCAGTCCACCATCGGCGACGGCTCATCCACATGCAGCGTCCTCGGCAACCGACCGTGCCGCATCGCCTCGACCATCTTGATCACACCACCGACACCGGCAGCCGCCTGCGCATGCCCGATATTCGACTTCAACGACCCCAGATACACCGGCACCTCACGATCCTGGCCGTACGTCGCCAGCACCGCCTGCGCCTCGATCGGATCCCCCAACCGGGTCCCCGTACCGTGCGCCTCCACCACATCCACATCCGACGCCCGCAGACCCGCGTCCGCCAGCGCACGACGGATCACCCGCTCCTGCGACGGACCGTTCGGAGCCGTCAGACCATTGCTCGCACCGTCCTGATTCACCGCACTCCCCCGCACCACCCCCAACACCCGATGCCCCAGCCGACGCGCGTCCGACAACCGCTCCACCAGCAACAACCCCACACCCTCCGACCACGACGTACCGTCCGCACCCCCCGCGAACGACTTGATACGACCGTCCGGAGCCAGCCCCCGCAGCCGGGAGAACTCGACGAAGGCCACCGGTGTGGACATCACCGTGGCACCGCCGGCGAGGGCGAGATCGCACTCGCCGTTGCGCAGGGCGTTCACCGCCAGATGCAGGGCGACCAGGGAGGACGAGCAGGCGGTGTCCACGCTGACCGACGGGCCCTCGAAGCCGTAGGTGTACGAGAGCCGGCCGGCCGCGATGCTTCCCGCGCTGCCGCTGAACAGATAGCCCTCGGCGTCCTCCGGCGGCAGATGGGGGCGGGAGCCGTAGTCGCTGTACATGAGCCCGGTGAAGACGCCCGTACCGGAGCCGCGCAGGCCGGCGGGGTCGATGCCGGCGTCCTCCAGCGCCTCCCACGCCGTCTCCAGCAGCAGCCGCTGCTGCGGGTCCACGGCGGCGGCCTCGCGGGCCGAGACGCCGAAGAAGCCGTTGTCGAACCGGTCGGCGTCGTGCAGGAAGCCGCCGTGGCGCACATAGGAGGCGCCGGTCCGGTCGGGGTCCGGGTCGTAGAGGCCGTCCAGGTCCCAGCCGCGATTGTCCGGGAAGGCGGTCACCGCGTCCGTGCCCTCGGCGACCAGCCGCCACAGCTCCTCCGGCGAGCCGACACCGCCCGGATAACGGCAGGCCATGCCCACGATCGCGATCGGCTCGTGGCACCTCTCCTCCAGCTCGCGCAGCTGCCTGCGTGCTTCCCGAGCGTCGGCGACGGCCTTCTTGAGATAGTCGCGGAGCTTGTCCTCGCTCGCCATGGTCCTTCAACTCCCGGTCTGGTGCGGCGGCTTACCGGATGTCCGGTGGGGCTGGGCCTGTCTGATGCTGCTGGTCCTGACGGGTGTGCCGGGTCAGTCCAGTTCGTCCACGAGGGCGAAGAGTTCCTCGTCGGTGGCCGAGTCGAGATCGGCGCCGGAGTCGTCGCCGGAAGGGCCGTGAGCGGTCTCGGCGGCGGCGGCCGCCGTGTCGGCCGCGGCGAGCAGCTCCCGCAGCCGCGCGGTGATCCGGCCCCGGGCCTCCGCGTCCGCCGCGGCCGACTCGATGACGGTCCGCAGCCGGGACAGCTCGGCGAGCAGGGGCTCGTCGGGCGCGGCGGCGCCGACGTCGAGCCGTTCGGCGAGATACGCGGCCAGGGCCCTCGGCGTCGGATGGTCGAAGACGAGGGTGGTGGGCAGGGTCAGCGCGGTCTCGGCGTTGAGGCGGTTGCGCAGTTCCACGGCGGTCAGCGAGTCGAAGCCGAGTTCCTGGACCGGGCGGTCGGCCTCGACCGCCGTGTGGTCGGCGTGGCCGAGCACCTCGGCGGCCCTGGCGCGCACCAGGTCGGTGAGGAGGCGGTCCCGTTCGGCGGCGGACAGCGGTGCGAGCCGTTCGGCGAGCCCGGGGCCCCGGTCCGGGGCCTGGCCGGTGGTCGTGCGGGCCCTCCGGGGGGAGGTGCGGACCAGTCCGCGCAGGACGGCCGGGATCTGTTCGGGGTCGGCGTCCCGCAGGGCGCGGGCGTCCAGCCGGGTGACGGCGAGGACGCTCTCCCCGGCCGAGGGCGCGGCGTCCAGGAGGGCGAGGGCGTCGTCGGTGGCCAGGGGCAGCAGTCCGGACCGGGCGAGCCGGCGCAGATCGGCGTCGGTGAGATGTCCGGAGATGGTGCCGGCCTGCTCCCAGAGGCCCCAGGCGAGGGAGAGCGCGGGCAGCCCCCGCGCCCGCCGGTAACCGGCCAGAGCGTCCAGGAACGCGTTGCCGGCCGCGTAGTTCGCCTGACCCGCCGTACCCAACAACCCCGCCACCGACGAATACAACACGAACGCCGACAACCCCAGACCAGCGGTCAGCTCATGCAGATACCACGCCGCGTCCGCCTTCGGCCGCAGCACCGCACCCACCCGCTCACCCGACAACCCACCGACCGTCGCATCGTCCAACACACCCGCCGTATGCACCACACCCGACAAACCACCACCAACACGGCCCAACAACTCCGCCAAAGCACCCCGATCACCCACATCACACGCCTCCACCACCACCCGAGCCCCCAACCCCGACAACTCCGCCGCCAAACCCTCCGCACCCGGAGCCCCCACACCACGACGACTCACCAACACCAAATCCCGCACCCCATGCACCACCACCAAATGCCGCGCCACCAAAGCACCCAGACCACCCGTACCACCCGTCACCAACACCCCACCCCCACCAAAGACCGACGACACCGACGACACCGACGACCCCGACGACCCAGAACCCCCCACAACAGCCGCCCGCACCAACCGAGGCACCAGAAGCCCACCACCACGAACCGCCAACTGCGGCTCACCGGAAGCCAGCGCGCGGGGCAGTACGGCGGCGGCGTGTGCGAGGTCGTCGGCGTCGACCAGCCGCAGCCGGCCCGGGTGTTCGGACTGCGCCGAGCGCAGCAGCCCCCACAGCGGGGCACGGACGAGATCGGTCACGTCCTCGTCCGGTCCGGCGGCGACCGCGCGGCTGGTGACGGCGACGAACAGGGTGGCGCTCAGCCGGTCGTCGGACAGCCAGGTCTGGACGTCCGCCAGGGCCGCGCACAGTGCGGTGTGCACCTCCTCGGGCACGCTCCGGCCGCTGTCCCGCGTACCGGTGTACGGGACGACCAGGACGGACGGCGCGGGCGCGCCCTCGTCGAGCGCGCGGAGCAGGGCGTCGGCGTCGGCGTACGCGGCGGCTCCGGCCGGGACCGGCGACGGGGCGTCCGGGGCGGGCTCGCCGAGCAGCGCCCAGCCGTCGGCGGCCGCGGCGTCGTCCGCCGTCGCCGTGGCGGGCAGCGGCGTCCAGTCGACCCGCAGCAGCCCGTCGGCCCGGGTCGCGGCGGCGGGGAGGGCGTCGGCGGACAGCGGGCGCAGGGTCAGTTCCGCGATCTCGGCGAGCGGCGCCCCGGTCTCGTCGGCGACGGTCAGGGCGACCGTCGGGGATTCGGCGTCGCCGCCGGAGCGGACGAGCCGTACGCGCAGCGCCGTGGCCCCGGCGGCGGCGAGCCGGACGCCCGACCAGCTGAAGGGCAGCAGGGACGGGCCGGAGTCCCGGGCGACCCCGGGCAGCAGGGTGTGCAGCGCGGCGTCGAGGAGGGCGGGGTGCAGGGCGTAGTGCCCGGCCCGGGCGCGCTGCTCGGCGTCGAGCGCGACCTCCGCGTACAGCTCGTCGCCGGCCGTCCAGAGGCCGCGCAGATTGCGGAAGGCGGGCCCGTAGGCGTAGCCGAGGCCGTCGAGGTGCTCGTAGACGCCGGTCAGATCGGTCTGTGTCGCGCCGGGCGGCGGCCAGGCGGTGAGGGAGCCGTCGCCGGGCGGGGGGCCGGCGGGGCGCGGGGCGTCCTGTGCGTGGAGGGCGCCCTGCGGATGGAGGGTTCCTTGCGCGTGGAGGGTCCACTCGTCCTCTTCGAGGCCCGCGCCGGGGCGGGAGTGGACGCGCACCGGGCGGGCTCCGGTCCCGTCCGGCGCTCCGACGGTCACCTGGAGGCGGACGCCGCCCCGGTCGGGCAGGGGCAGCGGGGCGGCCAGGGTCAGTTCGCCGACCTCGGGGACGCCGGTGCGCTCGCCCGCGGCCAGGGCGATCTCCAGCAGTCCGGTGCCCGGCACCAGCACCGCGCCGCCGACGGCGTGGTCCGCCAGCCAGGGGTGGGTGTGGCGGGAGACGCGTCCGGTGAACACATGCTCGTCGCGGTCGGCGAGCGCGGTGCCGGCCCCGAGCAGCGGATGGTCCGCGGCGGTCAGCCCGAATCCGGCCGCGTCACCGGCCGTGGTGGGGGCGTCCAGCCAGTAGCGCTGCCGCTGGAAGGCGTACGAGGGCAGGGCGGCGGGCCGGGCGCCGGGGAAGAAGGCGTCCCAGCGCGGCCGGGCCCCGCGCGCGGCGAGCAGGCCGAGGGCGGTGGTGAAGGTCCGGCTCTCGGGCCGGCCCCGGCGCAGCACGGCGGCGACCGTGCCGGGCTCCGCGGTCAGCGACTGCTGCACCAGGGCGGTCAGCGCCCCGTCCGGGCCCAGCTCCAGCCATTCGGTGACGCCGCGCTCCTCCAGCAGACGGACGCCGTCGAGGAAGCGGACGGACTGGCGGATGTGCCGCGCCCAGTAGTCGGGCGAGGACAGTTCCTCGGGCGTCGCGAGTTCGCCGGTGACGTTGGAGACGACGGGGATGCGCGGGGCACGGTAGTCGAGGTCGGCGGCGACGGCGCGGAACTCCTCCAGCACCTCGTCCATGTGCGGCGAGTGGAAGGCGTGGCTGACCGGCAGACGCCGGACGCGTCGGCCGAGCTGTTCGAAGCGGCCGGTCAGCTCGTCGACGGCGTCGGCGTCGCCGGACAGGACGGTGGATCCGGGCGAGTTGACCGCGGCGACCGTCAGCCGGCCGCCGTAGGGTTCGAGGGCGGTGCGCACCTCGTCCTCGGCGGCCTCGACGGCGGCCATGGCCCCGCCCTCGCGGGCGGCCTGCATGAGGCGGCCGCGGGCGGCGATGAGGACGGCGGCCTGCGGCAGCTCCAGCACTCCGGCGAGATGGGCGGCCGTGACCTCGCCGACGGAGTGGCCGAGCAGATAGTCGGGGGCGAGGCCGTGGTGTTCGATGAGCCGGAAGAGGGCGGTCTCCAGGGCGAACAGCGCGGCCTGGGTGTAGGCGGTCTGATCGAGCAGCGCGGAGTCGGCGGAGCCCTCGGGGGCGAACAGCACGGACTTCAGCGGCCGGACCAGTTCCCGGTCGAGGTGGACGCAGACCTCGTCGAGCGCGGCGGCGAACACCGGGGAGGCCGCGTACAGCTCCCGGCCCATGCCCAGGCGCTGGGAGCCCTGGCCGGTGAGGAGGAAGGCGGTCTTGCCGGGCTGTCCGCCGGGGGCGCGCCGCGCGGTGTTCCCGGTCTCGCCCCGGGCGAGGACGGCGAGTCCGTCGAGCAGTTCCGTCCGGTCGGCGGCCACGACGACGGCCCGCCGGTCGTGCAGGGTGCGGTGGACGGCCAGGGCGAGGCCGATGTCCGCGAGGGGGGTGTCGGGGCGGGCCGTGAGGTGGGCGTGGAGCCGCTGGGCCTGGGCGGCGAGGGCTTGCTCGCTGTGGGCGCTGAGCAGCCAGGGGGCGGGGGCAGAACCGGGCTCGGGCTCGGGCTCCGCGACAGGCTCGGCCCCGGGTACCGCGACAGGCTCGGGCCCGGACCGGGGTTCCGGCTGCGACCGGGGCTGCTCGGGCTCCGGCTCGGGTTCTTCGAGAACCACATGCGCGTTGGTGCCGCTGATGCCGAAGGAGGAGACGCCCGCCCGGCGCGGCCGGTCCGAGGACCGGGGCCACTCCCGCTCCTCCGTCAGCAGCTCCACCGCACCGCTCGACCAGTCCACCATCGGCGACGGCTCATCCACATGCAGCGTCCTCGGCAGCCGACCGTGCCGCATCGCCTCCACCATCTTGATCACACCACCGACACCGGCAGCCGCCTGCGCATGCCCGATATTCGACTTCAGCGAACCGAGGAAGACGGGCTCCTCACGGTCCTGGCCGTAGGTCGCCAGCACCGCCTGGGCCTCGATCGGGTCGCCCAGCCGGGTCCCCGTGCCGTGCGCCTCCACCACGTCCACGTCGGACGCCCGCAGACCCGCGTCCGCCAGCGCACGACGGATCACCCGCTCCTGCGACGGACCGTTCGGAGCCGTCAGACCATTGCTCGCACCGTCCTGATTCACCGCACTCCCCCGCACCACCCCCAACACCCGATGCCCCAGCCGACGAGCGTCCGACAACCGCTCCACCAGCAACAACCCCACACCCTCCGACCACGACGTACCGTCCGCACCGCCCGCGAACGACTTGATACGACCGTCCGGAGCCAGCCCCCGCTGCCGCGAGAACTCGACGAAGACGTTGGGGCCCGCCATGACGGTGACGCCGCCGGCGAGGGCGAGATCGCACTCGCCGTTGCGCAGGGCGTTCGCCGCCAGGTGGAGGGCGACCAGGGAGGAGGAGCAGGCGGTGTCCACGGTGACCGCCGGGCCCTCCAGTCCGTACGTGTACGACAGCCGGCCGGACACGACGCTGGAGAGGTTCCCGGCGAGCAGGAAGCCCTCGTACTCCTGGGGGCTCGCGGCGAGCCGCGACACGTAGTCGTCGTACATCGCGCCGACGAAGACGCCGGTGCCGGAGCCGCGCAGGGCGGCGGGGTCGAGTCCGGCGCTCTCGAAGGTCTCCCACGCCGTCTCCAGCAGCAGCCGGTGCTGCGGGTCCATCGCGGTGGCCTCGCGCGGCGAGATGCCGAAGAAGCCGTTGTCGAAGCGGTCGGCGTCGTGCAGGAAGCCGCCGTGGCGCACGTAGGAGGTGCCGATGTGGTCGGGGTCCGGGTGGTGCAGGGCGTCCAGGTCCCAGCCGCGATTGTCCGGGAACGGAGTCACCGCGTCCGTGCCCTCGGCGACCAGCCGCCACAGCTCCTCCGGCGAGCCGACCCCGCCCGGATAACGGCAGGCCATGCCCACGATCGCGATCGGATCGTCCGCGGCGACGGCCGCGGCCCGGCCGCTCCCGGCGGCCTTGGCGGCGACGCCGGTCAGCCGGGACAGCAGGAAGTCCGCGACGGCCCGCGGTGAGGGGTGATCGAAGACGACGGTGGCGGGCAGCCGGGTTCCGGTGGCCGAGTTCAGCCGGTTGCGCAGCTCCAGCCCGGCGAGCGAGTCGAAGCCCATCTCCTTGAAGGCGCGCCCGGGGTCCAGCCGGGCCGGGTCGGTGTGGCCGAGGACTCCGGCGACCGTGCTCCGCACCAGGTCGAGTACGGTCTCCTCGCGCTGTTCGGCGGGGAGGGCCGCCATCCGGGCGGACCAGTCGCCGTCCGCGCCCCGGGCCGGCGCACCGGCGGCGGCCCGGCGGACCCGGCTCCGCACCAGGGAGCGCAGCAGGGCGGGGGGCTCTTCCCCGGCCGAGCGCAGCGCGGGGAGATCGATCACGGCGGGGACGCGGAGGGCGCTGTCGCCGGTGAGGGCGGCGTCGAAGAGCGCGAGGCCCTGTTCGGGGCGGAGCGGGCGGAGTCCGGCCCGGCTCCATCGGTTCAGCTCGGACTCGCCGAGGGCGCCGCCCATGCCGTGGGCGCTGTCCCAGAGGCCCCAGGCGAGGGAGAGCGCGGGCAGCCCCCGCGCCCGCCGGTAACCGGCCAGAGCGTCCAGAAACGCGTTGCCGGCCGCGTAGTTCGCCTGACCCGCCGTACCCAACAACCCCGCCACCGACGAATACAACACGAACGTCGACAACCCCAGACCAGCCGTCAACTCATGCAGATACCACGCCGCGTCCGCCTTCGGCCGCAGCACCGCACCCACCCGCTCACCCGACAACCCACCGACCGTCGCATCGTCCAACACCCCCGCCGTATGCACCACACCCGACAAACCACCACCGACACGAGCCAACAACTCCGCCAAAGCACCCCGATCACCCACATCACACGCCTCCACCACCACCCGAGCCCCCAACCCCGACAACTCCGCCGCCAAACCCTCCGCACCCGGAGCCCCCACACCACGACGACTCACCAACACCAAATCCCGCACCCCATGCACCACCACCAAATGCCGCGCCACCAAAGCACCCAGACCACCCGTACCACCCGTCACCAACACCCCACCCCCACCAAAGACCGACGACCCCGACGACCCCGACGACACCGACGACACCGACGACCCAGAACCCCCCACAACCGCCGCCCGCACCAACCGAGGCACCAGAAGCCCACCACCACGAACCGCCAACTGCGGCTCACCGGAAGCCAGCACGGCGGACAACCGCAGGTCGTCGGCGCCTGACTCCGCGTCCGTGTCGGTATCGATGTGGATGTCGGTGTCGGTGTCGGTATCGGTGTCGAGCAGCACGATCCGGTTCGGGTACTCGGACTGCGCCGTGCGGGCCAGACCCCATACGGGCGCGGACGCCAGGGATCGCACGTCCTCGCCCGGTACGGCGGCGACCGCGCCCCGGGTCACGACGAGGAGTTTCGCGTCGTCGAGCGCGGGGTCGGCGACGAAGCGCTGGAGCAGCTCCAGGAAGGCCGCGGCCGTCCGGCGGGCGACGCCGGGCAGATCGCCGACCGGGCCGCCGTCCGAGCTGTCCGAGCCGTCGGGGGCGTCCGAAATGTCAGGGCCGTCCTCGCCGACCGGTCCGGCGAGCGTCTCGGCGTGGACCAGGAGGACATCGGCGCGCGGCAGCTCCTCCGGGAGCCCCGAGGCCGTCGGCGTGACGACGCGGAGTACCGGCGTCCCGGTCCCGCCCGGGCCCGTGTCCCCGGCCGCCTCGACCGCCGTCCACTCGACCTCGTACAGGTCGGGGCGGCGGACGGCGACGGAGGCGAGCCGCTCGGCGGCGACGGGCCGCAGGGTCAGCCCCTCCAGGGAGATCACGGGCTGCCCGGCGGGGTCGACGGCGGCCAGCGTGTAGGCGTCGGGGCCGGTCGGGGCGATACGGACGCGGAGCGCGGTGGCCCCGGCGGCCCGCAGCGCCGCGCCGGTCCAGGCGAACGGCAGCCGGACGCCCTCGCCCGGCGTCCCGGCCTCGGCGGCGTGCAGCACCAGCGGGTGCAGCAGCGCGTCGAACAGCGCGGGGTGCAGTCCGAAGCGCTCCGCCGCCGCGTGCTGCTCCACGGGCAGGGACACCTCGGCGTACAGCTCGTCGCCGGAGCGCCACAGCGCGTCCAGGCACTGGAACGCCGGCCCGTACGCGTAGCCGAGGTCCGCCAGCCGGTCGTAGACGCCGTCCAGCGGCTCGGGCTTCGCGCCGGCGGGCGGCCACTGCCGGGGTACGGAGGGTCCCTCGCCCGCGGCCGTGCCGCCGAGCACTCCGGAGGCGTGCAGGGTCCACGGCTCGGGATCGTCCGCGCCGGCGTCGGGCCGGACGTGGACGGTGAAGGCGCGTCCGCCGTCCGGTTCGGGCGCGCCCACGGCGACCTGGACGCGCACGGCGGCGCGCTCGGCGAGCACCAGCGGGGCTTCGACGGTCAGCTCCTCGATCCGGCCGGCTCCGGCGCGGTCGGCCGCGGCGAAGGCCAGTTCGAGGAAGGCGGTGGCGGGTACGAGGACGGCGCCGCCGACGGCGTGGTCGGCGAGCCAGGGGTGGCTGTCGGTGGAGAGCCTGCCGGTGAGCAGGACGTCGTCCCGCCCGGCCACATCGAGCGCGGTCCGGAGCAGCGGGTGCCCGGCCGGGTCGAGACCGAGGCCGCGCGCGTCGGCGGGGCCGGCCGGCGCGAGCCAGTAGTGCGCGCGCCGGAAGGCGTACGTCGGCAGTTCGACGCGCCGTCCGCCGGGGTGGAGGGCCGTGCCGTCCAGGGGAGCGCCGTGCGCCCAGGCGAGGGTGAGCCCGGCGGTCAGGGTCTCCGGCTCGGGACGGCCCGCCCGCAGCAGCGGTACGGCGGTGACGGCGTCGCCGAGCGCCGACTGGGCGAGGGGCGTCAGGACCGCGTCGGGTCCGGTCTCGACCAGGACGGTCGCGCCCTGGCGGGCGAGTTCGCGGAGCGCGTCGAGGAAACGGACCGGCCTGCGGATCTGGTCCGCCCAGTAGGCGGGCGAGGCGAGCTGCTCGTCCGTGGCGAGTTCGCCGGTGACGGTCGAGACGACGGGGATGTCCGGCGCGCGCGGGTCGAGGCTCTCGGCGACCGCCCGGAACTCGTCCAGCACCTCGTCCATGTGCGGCGAGTGGAAGGCGTGGCTGACCCGGAGCCCGCGGGTCCTGCGGCCCCGCGACCGCCAGCGCTCCGCCAGCTCCTCGACGGCGTCCTCGTCGCCGGAGACGACGGAGGCGGCGGGCCCGTTGACGGCGGCGAGGTCGAGCCGCCCGTGGAACTCCGCCAGGTCGGGCAGGAGTTCGAACTCCTCCGCCTCGATCGCGGCCATCGCGCCGCCGGCCCGCGCGGACCGCATCAGCCGTCCGCGCGCGGCGACCAGCCGGGCGGCGTCGGGCAGCGTCAGCACACCGGCCGCGTGGGCGGCGGCGATCTCCCCGATCGAGTGGCCGGCCAGCAGATCGGGCGTCATGCCGTGGTGTTCGGCGAGCCGGAAGAGGGCGGTCTCCACCGCGAACAGCGCGGGCTGGGTGTAGTCGGTCCGCTGGAGCAGCGCGCCCGCGGGGGTGTCCTCGGCGGCGAACACCACCTCGCGCAGGGACTCTTCGAGGTGCGGCTCGAAGGCGGCGCAGATCTCGTCGAAGGCGGCGGCGTACACCGGGGAGGCCGCGTACAGCTCCCGGCCCATGCCCGCGCGCTGGGCGCCCTGGCCGGTGAAGAGGAAGGCGGTACGGCCCGCTCCGGCGGCGGTGCCGGTGAGGACGGCGGGCGCGGGCTCTCCGGCGGCGAGCGCGTCCAGGGCGGCGAGCAGCCCGTCCGGGGTGGAGCCGGTGAGGACGGCCCGTGCGGGCAGGGCGGTCCGGGTGGCGGCGAGGGACCAGCCGATGTCGGCGGGGCGGGCGTCGCCGGAGGTCACGAAGGCGCGCAGGCGTTGGGCCTGGGCGGTGAGGGCCTCGGGGCTGTGGGCGCTGAGCAGCCAGGGGGCGGGGGCCGATCCGGGCTCGGGCTCGGGCTCCGCGACAGGCTCGGTCCCGGCCCCGGGCTCGGCCCCGGGTACCGCGACAGGCTCGGGTTCTTCGAGAACCACATGCGCGTTGGTGCCGCTGATGCCGAAGGAGGAGACGCCGGCCCGGCGCGGCCGGTCGGCGGACCGGGGCCACTCCCGTTCCTCCGTCAGCAGCTCCACCGCACCGCTCGACCAGTCCACCATCGGCGACGGCTCATCCACATGCAACGTCCTCGGCAGCCGACCGTGCCGCATCGCCTCCACCATCTTGATCACACCACCGACACCCGCAGCCGCCTGCGCATGCCCGATATTCGACTTCAACGACCCCAGATACACCGGCACCTCACGATCCTGGCCGTACGTCGCCAGCACCGCCTGCGCCTCGATCGGGTCGCCCAGCCGCGTCCCCGTACCGTGCGCCTCCACCACGTCCACGTCGGAGGGCCGCACCCCCGCGTCCGCCAGCGCACGACGGATCACCCGCTCCTGCGAGGGTCCGTTCGGCGCCGTCAGACCATTGCTCGCACCGTCCTGATTCACCGCCGAGCCCCGCACCACCCCCAACACCCGATGCCCCAGCCGACGCGCGTCCGACAACCGCTCCACCAGCAACAACCCCACACCCTCCGACCACGACGTACCGTCCGCACCCCCCGCGAACGACTTGATACGACCGTCCGGAGCCAGCCCCCGCTGCCGCGAGAACTCGACGAACATCCCGGGCGAGGACATGATGGTCGCGCCGCCGGCCAGGGCGAGATTGGTCTCGCCGGAGCGCAGGGAGCGCAGGGCCAGGTGGAGGGCGACGAGCGAGGAGGAGCAGGCGGTGTCCACGGTGACCGCCGGGCCGATCAGGCCGAGGTGGTAGGCGATACGGCCGGACAGCACGCTCGGGGTGGTGCCGGTGAGCACATGGCCCTCGACGGCGTCGGACGCCTCGTGCATCCGGGGCCCGTACTCCAGGGCGGTGGCCCCGACGAAGACGCCGGTACGCGTGCCCTTGAGGCCGGCCGCGTCCAGACCGGCGCGTTCGACCGCTTCCCAGGCGGTCTCCAGCAGCAGCCGCTGCTGCGGATCCATGGCGAGGGCCTCGCGGGGCGAGATGCCGAAGAATTCGTTGTCGAACAGGGCGGCGTCGTGCAGGAATCCGCCCTCCCGCACCGCGCTGCGGCCCTCCTCGGCGCCGCTGTCGCCGTCGAGAAGGCCGGTGTCCCAGCCCCGGTCGTCGGGGAAGCCGGAGATGACGTCCCCGCCCTCCGCCACGATCCGCCACAGGTCCTCCGGCGAGCCGACCCCGCCCGGATAGCGGCAGGCCATGCCCACGATCGCGATCGGCTCGTCCGCGGCGACGGGGCGGCCCGGGCCGTCGGGGTAGTCGGCGTCGGCGTCAAGGTCGGCGCCGGCGGGGTGATCGGCGCCGTCCGCGCCGGCGAGCAGGGTGTCGAGCCGGGCGATCAGGGCGCCGGGCGTCGGGTGGTCGAACAGCAGGCTGCCCGGGAGCCGGAGTCCGGTGGCGGCGGCGAGCGCGTCGCGGAGTTCGACGGACATCAGCGAATCGAGGCCCAGGTCCTTGAACGTGGCGTGCGTCTCGACCCGGCGGCCCTCGGGGTAGGCGAGCACGGCCGCGACCCGGTCGAGCACGACGGCCGTGGCGTCGGCCCCCGCCCTGATCCGGCGTACGGGCCCGGCGGCCGGGGCGGCGGGCGCGGAGTGCGCGCCGTCGCCGTCCTCGGGCAGCGCGGCGGCGCGGGCCGTGCCGCCGATCCAGTAGCGCTCCCGCTGGAAGGCGTAGGTGGGCAGGGGGACGCGCGGGCCGCCCCCGTCGGCGGCGTGCACGGCCGCCCAGTCGACGTCCGTGCCGCGGACGAACGCGGCGGCGAGCGCGGCGAGCAGGGTGTCGCGCTCGGGCCGTTTCGCGCGCAGCAGGGCGAGCGACTTCACGGCGTCGGGGTCGCGGACGCTGGCGGCGGCCATGGTCGCGCAGACGGTGTCGGGGCCCAGCTCCACGAAGGTCCTGACGCCCTCGGCCTCCATGGTGCGGACGGCCTCCAGGAAGCGGACCGGGCGGCGCACCTCCTCGACCCAGTACTCGGGGTCGGTCCACTGGCCGGGGACGACCAGCTCGCCGGTGACCGTGGAGACGGCGGCGATCTTCGGCTCGTGGTACTCCAGTTCGGCGGCGACGCGGCCGAACTCCTCCAGCATGGGGACGATGAGCGGGGAGTGGGAGGCCATCGGAATGGCCAGCCGGCGGATGCGGCGGCCCATGGCGGCGATCTGTTCGGCGATCATCATGGCGCGTTCCTCGTCGCCGGAGAGCACCAGCGAGAGGGGCCCGTTGACGGCGGCGACGGCGACATGGTCCGTATGGCCTTCCAGCAGCGGCAGCACCTCGGCCTCGGCGGCCTCGACGGCGACCATGGCCCCGCCGGGCGGCAGCGCCCGCATCAGCCGGCCCCGGGCGGCGACCAGCCGCGCGGCGTCGGGCAGGCTCAGCACGTCCGCGCAGTGCGCGGCGGCTATCTCGCCGATCGAGTGGCCGACGACGAGGTCGGCCTTGACGCCCCAGGAGGCCATCAGCCGGTACAGCGCGACCTCGACGGCGAAGAGCGCGGGCTGGGCGAAGGCGGTGTCGTCGACGCCCTCGCCGGTGTCGACGACCTCGGCGAGCGGACGGGGGAGCAGCGGGGCGAAGGCCGCGCACACCTCGTCGAAGGCGGCCGCGTAGACGGGGAACTCGGCGCACAGTTCGCGGCCCATGCCGATCCGCTGGGCGCCCTGGCCGGAGAACACCCAGGCGGTACGGCCGGGGCGGGCGTCGCCGGTGACGACCTGGCCCGAGGGGTCGCCCGCGCTCAGCGCGGCGAGGCCGTCGAGCATGCCGTCCCGGCCGGCGGCGAGGACGACGGCGCGGTGCTCGAAGACGGTCCGGGTGGCGGCGAGGGAGCGGCCCACGTCGGCGGGGCGGGGGGCCGGGTCGCCGCCGAGGGCGTCGCGCAGCCGGGCCGCCTGGTCGCGGAGGGCCTCCGGGCCCCGGGCGGAGACCACCCAGGGCAGGAGCGCGGTGCGACCGGGGGCCGGGTCGGGCTCTCGGGCGGTTACGGGGTCGGGCTCGGCGGCCGGGGCGGGCGCGGGCTCCTGGGCCGGGGCGGCGGCGGGCTGTCGCGCGGCGGCGGGCTCGGGAGCGGGCTCCTGGGCGACGGCGGGAGCGGACGCGGGCTCCTGGGCCGGGGCCGGGAGCGGGTTCTCCGCCAGCACGATGTGGGCGTTGGTGCCGCCCATGCCGAACGAGGACACCCCCGCCACCAGCGGCCGGCCGGGCGCGGGCCAGCCGGTCGTACCGCGCTGCACGTCGAGGCCCAGCTCGGCGAGCGGGACGGCCGGGTTCGCGGTCTCGAAGTTGAGGCTCGGCGGAAGGGTCCGGTGGTTCAGTGCCAGTACGGTCTTGACCAGGCCCGCGATGCCCGCCGCGCCCTCCAGGTGACCGATGTTGGTCTTCACCGAGCCCACCCGCAGGGGCTGCCCGCCGGGGCGGTCCGCGCCGAGCACCGCGCCGAGCGCGGCGGCCTCGATCGGGTCCCCGACCGGTGTACCGGTGCCGTGCAGCTCGACGTACTGCACCTGCGCGGGAGCGACGCCCGCCTTCTCGTACGCCTCCCGGATCACCTGCTCCTGCGCGCTCCGCGCGGGGACGGTGAGGCCGGGGGTCGATCCGTCGTTGTTCACGGCGCTGCCGCGGATGACGGCGAGGACGGTGTCGCCGTCGGCGCGGGCCCGGGAGAGCGGTTTGAGGACGACGGCGGCGCCGCCCTCTCCGCGGACGAAGCCGTTGGCGCGGGCGTCGAAGGTGTAGGTGGTGCCGTCCGGGGAGAGACCGCCGAAGCGCTCCTCGGTCACCGCGCCCTCGGCGAGGATGTTCAGATTGACGCCCGCGACGATGGCCGCCTCCGCCTCCCCGGAGCGCAGCGACTCGCAGGCGAGATGGACGGCGACGAGCGAGGACGACTGGGCCGAGTCCACGGTGAGGCTGGGGCCGTGGAGTCCGAAGTGGTAGGAGACCCGGTTGGCGATGACGCCCCGGTTGACGCCGGCCATGGTGTGCTGGGTGATCGCGCCGGCGCCGTGCTGGTAGAGGAGGGCGGCGTAGTCGTCGCGCAGGGTGCCGACGAAGACGGCGGTGCGGCTGCCGCGCAGTCCGGCGGGGACGATCCCGGCGTGCTCCAGGGCCTCCCAGGCGAGTTCGAGCACGAGCCGCTGCTGCGGGTCCATGGTGACGGCCTCGCGGGGAGCGATGCCGAAGAACGCGGCGTCGAAGGCGTCGACCCGGTCGAGGAAGCCGCCCCGCCGCATCCCGGGCTCGGTGCCCTCGGGAGCGGGCTCGCCCGTCGCGGACCGCCAGCGGCCCTCCGGGACCGGGGTGACGGCGTCGGCGCCGGTGCTCAGCAGATTCCAGAACGCCTCGGGGCCGTCGGCTCCCGGCAGACGGCAGGAGAGCCCGACGACCGCGATCGTCCCCTCCTCGCCGGCGTGCCGCGTGCTGGTCTCCGACTCGTGCTGATTCGTCATCTCGCTCGACTGCCTTTCCGGCCGAATTGCCAGGACTCTGCGCATGGGGTGCAACTCGCGGGCCGATCTTAGGCAGGGCGTTCTCTCCTGTTCCTCAGTAATCGACCTCAAACGAATAACTCCCTTTCCGCCGAGGCCGGGTGATTACCGGACGATGGGCGGCCGGGAGAACGGGACCGAATAGCTTCCCTAGTCGGAAACCCCAACGCCGACTAGCGAAAAGGCAGGTCGACTCCTTCCATGTCCCAGCAGCTGGAAAATCTGAAGAAGCACCTCGCGCAGTACACCGAGGCGTTCAACGCCGGCGACTTCGAGGCCACGGAGGCCTTCTACACGGAGGAAGCTGTGGCCGTGTGGGAGCCGGGCAAGCCGCTCACGGGGCAGGCGCGGCGGGACTTTCAGCGGGAGTACCTCTCCCTCGGTCCCAAGATCAATACGACGCTGCGCCAGAGCTTCATCACCGATGACACCGCGCTCCTGATCGTCGACTGGTTCATCGACACGCCCTCCGCCGACGGCGGCGAGCCGGAGCGGGTGCAGGGCACCGGCGTCGACGTCCTGCGGCTCGGGGACGACGGGGTCTGGCGCTACGCGATCGACGACCCGTTCGGCCAGGAGTGAGCGCCGGGCGGGCCCGAGGTCTCCCCCGCGGCCGTACGGCCCCCTCGCCCCGCCCCGCCGACGCCGTCCGCGCCCCGTACGCGGTCACGGTCACGGCCGCTCCCCGCCGGTCTCCGGCGCCGGGCGGACGGCCGGGACTCCCCGATCACCTTCACCGACCCAGTCACCTTTACAGAGAGGCGGGCCGATTCCCGATGGCCTACGACATCAACACCGATTTCGACCGCGAAAACCCCGACCTCACCGACGACCGGGACATCCAGAACGAGATCTTCATGCAGGCGTTCAACTCCGGCGACGGTGATCTGTTCAACAGCCTGTATCTGGAGGACTCCATCTCCAACTTCTCCGGCGAGCCCCTCACCGGCGAGGCCAGGCGGGCGTTCATCCGGGAGTATCTGGCGACGAATCCCGTGAGCACGGCGGAGCTGACCACCTCGTACGTGGCGGGCGACGTGGCCCTCATCAAGGTCGAGTACACCATCGACAACCCGGGCCCGAACGGGCCGGTGCGGGTGGAGGGTTACTGCACCGATGTGCTGCGGCTCGGCAAGGACGGCCGCTGGCTGATGGCGATCGACCGTCCGGTGGCCACGACGGGGCTGGTGGCCGCCGAGTAGCGGCCGCCCCGGGCCGCCCGCCGGGCGGTCCGCGCGCGAGGGCGCCTCCCTGGGAAGTCTCCAGGGGGGCGTCCTTCGTCTCGCGCCGCGGGGGCCGCCCGGGAGCGGGAGTCGCAGGTCGCAGGGCCCGCACGCCTCGGTCTGCACGGCCCGGCAGCCGCACGCATCGGGATCCCCACGCCTCGGGGCCCTCACGCCTTGGGATCCGTACGCCTCGGCATCCGCACGCCTTGGGATCCGTACGCCTCGGGATCCGCACGCCTCGGGCCCGGTCCCGGACGGCCCAGGCCCGGGGCCCCGTACGGTACGCGGCCCGGCCCCCCGTACGGCCGAGGTCCGCGTACCGGCCCGAGGTCCGCGTACCCCTCCCGTACGCCGGCGGCGTACCCGCGCCCCACGCCGCCGGATCCAACGACTCCGTAACCGGCGGCGCCCCGGCCGCACGGCCGCTTCCCCGTCGCTTCACGGCGGCGCGGCCGGCCCTGTCTCCGCCCACCGCCCGGTCATCGCCTGCTCATCGGCGGGCCGCCGCCGGGCGGTTTCCGCGCGGTGTCGGCACGTGGGGCCGCTTACCGGGGCAAGACCGTGAGTTTCCTGGAGCAAGAATCGCGCCCCCTAGCGTGACGGGCAAACCTCCGATCCCGCACGATGAGGGGAACACCCATGGCCACTGAAGCAGAACTCGCCTCCGTTCTCGACGGGGTGCGCGCCGCCGTGCCGGCCCTGCGCCGGAACGGGCGGGAGGGCGAGCGGCAGCGCTGGATCGCCGAGGAGAACCTGCGGCTCCTGGAGAAGGCGGGCGTCTTCCGCGCCGCCGTCCCCCAGAAGTTCGGCGGACTGGACCTCGACGCGGCACAGCAGTCGCGGGTCATCTCCGAGATCGCCCGGGGCTGCCCCTCCACCGGCTGGCTCGCCATGGTGTGGCTGACCAGCACCTGGGCCGTCAGCCTCTACCCCGACCGGACCCAGGAGGAGGTCTTCACCGGCGGCGACACCCGGGTCTCGATCGTGTTCGCCCCGACCGGCACGCTCACCCCGGTCGACGGCGGCTACCGGCTGGACGGCGTCTGGCGCTACAACTCCGGGGTGCGCGGCGCCGACTGGGATCTGCTGGCCGCGATGGTCGAGCTGCCCGACGGGTCCCATCAGGAGCTGATCGCCCTGGTGCCGACGGAACAGCTCGCCCTGGAGGACGACTGGCACGTCTCCTCCGGCGCGGGCACCGGCAGCTGCACGGTGAAGGCCGCCGGACTGTTCGTGCCGGCGCACCGCACCGTATCGCTGGAGGAGGCGATGTACGCCGCCACCGGCGACCGCTCCAACACCGGTGCGACGGGCCGGAACTACGGCCTGCTGGCGTACATCCTGTCGAGTGTGGCGGCCGCCCTCACCGGCATCGCCCAGGGTTCCTACGAACTCTTCCTGGAGCGGGTGCCCGGGCGCGGCATCACCTACACGGACTGGACCGACCAGCGGCAGCATCCGGTGACCCAGCAGCAGGTGGCCGTCGCCGCGAACAAGATAGCGGCGGCGCGGGCGCTCTCCGAGCGCTGGCTGGAGCTGCTCCAGCGGCGCGCCGACGCCGGGGAGCAGCCCACCGACGAGGAGAAGGCGATCATCCGCGGCCAGACGGCCTACGCGGGCCAGCTGTCCAAGGAGGCCGTCGAGCTGCTGTACGCGGCGAGCGGCGGTTCGGTGATCCGCACCGATGTGGACCTCCAGCGCTTCCACCGGGACATCCAGGGCTTCTCGCTGCACGCCCTGGTCCAGCTGGGCGCGAATCTGGAGGTGCAGGGGCGGGTGCTGCTGGGTCTGGAGCCCGGCACCTACTTCCTCTGAGGCCCGGGGGCCCCGCCCGGTTCCTCGGTGCGGCGCCCCTCGGCCGCGTGTCCCCGACATGACGGGCCCGGACCGCCGCTGCGGTCCGGGCCCGTGTCGTGCCGGGGCGTCCAGGCGTACGCCGGAGCGCCCCGCCCGCCCTACTCCGCCGGGCGCTCGGGGGTGCGGAACAGCTCGAACATGCTGGCGTAGCTGTTCTGCTCGAACCCCTGGGCCACGGTGCGCTCCATCAGTCCGTGGACGAAGCGCGGCAGCTCGGCGTTGACGCCCTGCGACTCGCTCTCGTGCAGCAGGTGCTTGAGCGCGCCGAGGTTCACCTCCATCGTGGCGTCGTTGGCGGGGTAGGCGCGGTCGCCGGCGTCTATCTGGCCGGCGTAGTCCGTGGCGAACAGCTTCACGGTGTCGACCCAGGTGCTCGCCCAGGGCAGGAAGTCGGACGCCTTGACGCCCGCGGTGCTCAGCAGGGCCGCGCCCTGGAAGAAGCTGTTGAGCGTCCCCCACATGACGCCGAGCAGCGCCACGTCGTAGAGCGGGGCGAGCGCGTGGTCCTCGCCGAGGTAGGTCGTGCGTCCGCCGAGCACTTCGAGCGCCGTGCTGTGGCGCTCGTAGACGTCCTGGGGGCCGGCGTAGAAGAACACCGAGTGCGAGGCCCCGACCAGGGCCGGCACGGTCATGATCGCGCCGTCGAGGTAGCCGATGCCCAGCTCCTCGGCCCAGACCGCGTTGGCCCGCGCCTGGTCGGACGAGCCGGACGACAGATTGACCAGGGCGCGGCCCTTGAGCCGGTCGGCCACCGGGTCGAGGACGGCGTGCAGCCCGTCGTTGTCCGACACGCAGACGACGACCAGATCGGCGGCTGTCACGGCCTCGGCCGGGTCGGCCGCGACGACCGCGCCCCGGGAGACGAGATCCTCCACCCGGCCCGCCGAGCGGTTCCACACGGTCGTCGGATGCCCCGCTTCGAGGAAGGTGGCCGCCAGCGCCCGGCCCATCAGCCCCAGGCCGATGACCGTCACCGGGGCGCGGTCTGTCTCCGCCATGAATGACTCCGTCTCACAGAGGTCGTTGAATTGCCCGGTCAGCAAAGCAAGAGCGGGGAACCGGCCGGGCACGGTCCCCGCATCGGACGGTCACCGGGCGGTCAGCGCCCGGTCAGCGGGGGTGGGGGCCGCGCCTCGGGCGCGGTGGGCCGGGCGGGGGGCCTCGGGCGCGGGCGGGCCGGGCACGGCGTACCGGACACGGCCTTCCGAGCGTCGGCGGGCCGGGCTCAGCGGGCGGGCCGGGCACGGCGGGGCGGCGCGCTCAGTCCGCGTCCCGCTCCGGCCTGCCGAAACGCCCGTCGGCGAAGAGCAGCCCCCGGCCGTCGGCGATCCGGCCCGTGCCCAGCACGGTCCCGATGAAGACGGTGTGGTCGCCGAAGGCGTGCGCCGCCGTGAGTTCGCACTCCAGCCAGGCGAGCGAGCCGCCCAGCAGCGGGGCGCCGGTCTCCCGGCCCGCCGTGCAGGGGACGCCGTCGAACTGGGCGGCGAGGGAGCGGTCGTTGTCGGCGAAGTGCCGGGCGAGCCGCTCCTGTCCGGCGCCCAGTATGTTCACCGCGAACCGTCCGGCCGAGGTCAGCGCCCCGTGCATCACCGCGCCCCGCCCCACGCTGCACAGCACGGACGGCGGCTCCAGGGACACCGAACTGAAGGCGTTGGCCGTCATCGCGTGCGGACGCTCCCCGCCCACCGTGATGACGGTGACCCCGGTGGCGAACCGCCCCATCACGGCGCGGAACACCGACGGGGTCAATTCATCGTGGGCCGGCGGGCATGCGGAAGCGGCGTCGAGGTCAGCGGGCGCGGAATTCATTTCCGTATTCTCCGATCCTTTTCGCGGGGCGGCTCAGGCCCTGCCATTGGCGGGGCGAGGGCCCGCGCCGCCAACGTAACGACGGGCGCGCGGCGATCTCTCATCCTCCGGTAATCGGCCGCTCTCGCCCGGGGCGAACGCCGCCGGAGATTCCGCGATGACCGGTCGCTGACCCGCATGACCGAACCTGATGGTCATGGAAACGATGAACTCCGAAGCCGACCGGACGGAACTCGCCGAACCACATCTGCGGGAAGTGCTGGGGGCGGCCGGCCTGGCCGTCGAGTATGTGCGCGCCGAGGGCAACACCCTGTACCGGCGCGGTGAGGACGGCGGAGAGACACCGGTCGCCGACTTCGCCGGCGGCTACGGCTCCGTGCTGCTCGGCCACAGCCACCCGGACATCGTCCGGTGCGCCCGCGAGCTGCTCGACGCGGGCACGCCCGTCCACGCCCAGTTCTCCCGGCACCCCTACGCCAACCGTGTCGCGGCGGAGCTGAACCGGATCATCCACCGCGAACTCGGCACCGACGAACCGTACTTCGCCGTCTTCGCCAACAGCGGCGCGGAGGCCGTCGAGGCCGCGGTCAAACACGCGGAGATGGACCGGGTGATGCGCCTGGCCGATCTGCGCGCGGAGACGGAGCGTACGGTGCGCTCGGCGCGGGCCGCCGTGGCGGCGGGCACGGCCGCCGTCCCGGAGCGGGTGCTCGCCCGGTTCGGGATCACGGCCGCCCCGGACCCGGCCGCCGCCCTGGAAAAGCTGGTGGAGCTTCTCGGTCCGCTCAACGCGGCCGAGTGGGAGCGGCCGCCGCTCTTCCTGGCACTGGAGGGCGGGTTCCACGGAAAGCTGGGCCTGAGCGTGCAGTTCACCCACAACGAGGGATACCGCGCGCCCTTCCGCGCACTGGGGGCGCAGGCCCGGTTCGTCCCGCGCGAGCGGCCCGAGGCGCTGAAGGAGATCTACGCCCGGGAGCGGGGCGTGGTGTACGCGCTGACCGTCGCGGACGGCCGGGTGGACGTCGTGGAACGGGAGTTCCCGGTGTTCTGCGCCTTCCTCCTGGAGCCGGTCCAGGGCGAGGGCGGCGTCCATGTGCTGACGGCCGAGTTCGCGGAGGCCGTCCAGCGCTTCTGCGAGGAGATCGACTGCCCGATCGTCGTCGACGAGATCCAGAGCGGCATGGGCCGCACCGGCACGCTGCTGGCCTCCTCGCAGGTGGGGCTGCGGGGGGACTACTACACCCTCGCCAAGGCCCTCGGCGGCGGCATCGCGAAGACCTCGGTGATGCTCGTACGGAAGGCCCGCTACCGGCGGGAGTTCGAGATCGTGCACAGCTCGACCTTCGCCAAGGACAGTTTCTCCTGCACGATCGCCCTGAAGGTGCTGGAGCTGCTGGAGGCGGACGGCGGCGCGGTCTACCGGCTGGCCCGGGAGCGGGGCGCGGCGCTGCGAGCCGTGCTGGAGTCCGTGCGCGCCGACTTCCCCGAGCAGGTGAAGGAGGTGCGGGGCAAGGGCCTGATGCTGGGTCTGGAGTTCCACGACCACACGGGGGCCGTCTCCGGATCGGTGCGCGAGCTGGCCGAAACCGGGCTGTTCGGCTACTTCCTGGCCGGGCATCTGCTGCGTGAGCACCGGGTGCGCACCTTCCCGACGGCGAGCGCCCTGAACACCCTGCGCTTCGAGCCGTCGGTGCGGTTGACGGACGCGGAGACGGCTCAGCTGGAGGCCGGGCTGCGGGACGTCTGCCGGCTGTTGCGCGACGGCGACGGCGAGCGCCTGGCCGGGCGGGCCCCGGTGTCCGGCTGACTCGCCCCCCGGGGAAGGCCACGCGTCGCCGCCCCGTCCCGGGACACCGCCGTCGCGCCCGTGCGCACGGCGCCGGGACGCCGCCTCCCCGGCACAACCGACCTCGACCACCACGACTCGGGTCGGCGCGGAGACGGGTCGGCGTGGAGACGGGAGAAGACCATGGAGTTCCGGCTTCTGGGACCACTCGAAGTGGAGAGCGCGTCCGGTCTGGTGCCGCTCGGCGGCACCAGGCAGCGTGCCGCGTTGGCGTATCTGCTGCTCCACGCCGGGCAGGTGGTCTCGACCCGGCGGCTGCAGTCCGCCGTATGGGCCGCGGACCGGGCGCCGGACACGGCGCGCAAGATCCTCCAGAACACCATTTGGCGGCTGCGGCGGGCCCTCGACGCGCCCCCGGACGGACTGTCGCCGCAGCTGCTGACCCGGGAGCCCGGTTATCTGGTGCGGGTGGCCCCCGAGCAGATCGATCTGGTGCGTTTCGAGCGGCTGGCCGCCCGGGGCAGGTCGGCCCTGCTCGCGGGCGACACCGAGCAGGCCCGCGAGGCGCTGGGCCAGGCGCTGGTCCTGTGGCGGGGCCCGGCCCTCGCGGATCTCGCGGAGGAGGGCACGGCGTGGCCGGAGCTGGCCGCGCTGGAGCAGAAGCGGCTCGACGCGATGGAGGACCGCTTCGAGGTCGAACTCCTCTGCGGGCGGCACCGGTCCGTACTGCGCGAGGTGGACGCGTTCACCCAGGCCGAGCCCCTGCGGGAGCGGGCGGTGGCGCAGCTGATGCTCGCGCTGTACCGCTGCGGCCGCCGGGCGGACGCCCTCGATGTGTACGCCCGTACCCGCACAGCCCTGTCCGAGGGGTTGGGCCTGGAGCCGGGTCATGAGCTTCAGCGGCTGCAACGGGCCGTCCTCACCCAGGATCCCTGGCTGGACCCGCCCTCGCCGCGACGCCGTACGACGGCCGGCGAGACGGGGGCGCGGCCGGGGGGACGCCGTACGCCGGGAGCGGCGGCGGGCCCGGGGAACGGCGTCCGGCCGGGGCCGGCCTCCGGGGGCGGGCGTACGGCCGGCCGGCCCGGGGGCGCGGGGAGGGCCGCCGGGGCGGACGGCGGTCCGGGGGCCGGGGCGGCTCCGAGCCGGGCCGGGGAACAGCCCGCGGCCCGGGCCGGGACGGCGCCCGCGCCCGCGTCCTCGTCGTCCGGCTCCGCTTCTCCCTCTGCCTCTGCCTCTGCCGGGCCGGGTTCGCGGCGTCCTCCGCGAGTGCCGCGCCCGGGCGGGCCGACGGACCCCGGCGGGTTCGCGGACCGGGGCGGGCCCGGACGTACGGCCGGGGAAGGGACGGTCGGGGAAGGGACGGTCGGAGGAGGGGCCGTCCAGGGGGCCGCCGGGGGGAGCCGCCCCGCCGTCGCCACCGCCACCACCGTCACCGCCGGGCCGGGACCCGGCGGCGGCGACAGCGCCCCCGTACCCCCGGACCGGCCCCCGGCGGGCGGTCCGGCCGCCGACGGTCTCGGCGGGCACCGGCCCAGCAGTGTGCTGTTGCTGCGGTTCTCGCTCGGGGAGGAGTTCGACCATCTGTCGGCCCGTGACGCCGATCGCGTGCTGGACACCGTGTGCGAGCTGGCCCGCGAGGAGATCATGCGGTCGGGCGGCTGCGCGGCGACCTCGATCGGATCCGTGCTGTTCGGCTTCTTCCAGGACTCCCCGGACGACGACGACTGCGCGGAACGGGCCGTACGGTCGGGACTCGCGGTACGCGCCCTCCTGCGCGACCTGGCCGCCGCGCCGACCGCCCCGGTGCCCGAAGGGCTCTCGGTGCACGCCGCGGTGGCGACGGGCACCGGCTACGTACGGCTGTGGCCCCCCGTATCGGCGGGCGGCTGCGAGCCGTGGACGGGCGGGGACCTCGTCGACCGCTGCGAGACGATGCTGTGCCGCACCCCGCCCGGCGAGATCCATGTCTGCGACTCGACCCGCCGCCGCACGGAGGACCGCGTCACCCGCTACCGGCCGGCCGCCCCGCCCTCGACCTGGCGGGTCCGGGGCTGAGCGACTCGTCCGGCGTACTCGGCGCGTTCAAGTACGCCAGCCGGTACGCACGCCCGCCGGACGACGGACGGACCGGACCGCGCGACCGCCTCCGTGCGGCAGCGGGGTCCGGTCCTCGTCTCACACCGCCCGGTCACGCCACGGGGTGACCGCGCCGGACCGTCCGTGCGCCCGCCGTACGGCCGACGCGGCGGGGACGTCCAGCCGGCCCCCTCTCAGGACATGGTCGGCGCCGCCGCAGGACAGCCGGTCCAGAGTGAGCGTCCCGCTGTGCCGGAGCCCGCTGCCCCAGAAGGGCCGCCGCCGCATCAGCTCGGCGGGCCGGGCGCACACCACGAGGAACAGCGGCACGTCCTGCGGCACCGACGCGAGCCGCTCCACCAGATTCAGCACGGTGTCGTCGGCGGCGTGGGCGTCCTCCAGGCAGAGCACCAGGGGCCGTTCCCTGGCCAGCGGCACGAGCAGGTCGCACCAGGCGTCGAGCGCGTCGGCGGCGGCGTCCGGATCGTCGTGCTCCCGCGGCGCGCCGATCCGCAGCAGCAGCCGTTCCGCGGTCTCGCCCCGGCCCGCGACCCGCCGTACGGCCTCGGTGAGTCCGCTGTCGTCGGTCTCGGAGACGCCGATCCCGCAGCACGCCCGCAGTACGTCGTAGACCGACCACGGGGCTCCGCCCCCGGCCCGGACCCGCACCACCCGCACCGCCTCGTCCTGGATGCCGCCGAGGAAGTCGCCGAGGAACTTCCGCTTGCCCGCGCCCCGCTCCCCCAGCACGGTCACCAGATGCGCGGCGGAGTGGCGGCGGGCCCGCGCGAGAAGGCTGCGCAGGATGCTCAGCTCGGCCGCGCCGCAGGACAGATCGGGCTGCGCGGGCGGACCGCCGACCGGGAGCGGCCCCGCGACCGCCCGGACCTCGGGGTGGTCCGTCGGGAGCTGCCGCACCAGCCCGGCGGTGCGCTCCACCGCCTCGCCGCTGAGGTGGATCTCGCCGGGCGGCACGCTGGCGAGCAGCAGACGCGCCTGGTCCACCAGCCGGCCCACGACCAGGACGGGCGCCGAGGCGTCGTCCGGGTCCCGCCGCACCAGGGCCTCGCCCGCCGACACCACCGCGCGCCAGGTCGACCCCGGCGCCCGGCCCAGCCGGGTGCGCAGCGCCATGGCCGCCCGCACCGCGTCGGCCGACGCGCCCTCGCTGTCGGCGCGCAGCCCGAACACGGCCACCGAGACCCGGCCCAGCGACCCGGCGACGATGCCGCCGAACTCGCCGACGCACTCGGCGACCGTGGTGGCGGCGTCGTACAGGGTCCGGAACGACTGCGCGTCGGTGACGACCTCGTCGGGGAAGCGGGCGCTGACGAGCAGAACGGCGACCGATCGGCGCTCGGTGCCCGGCGGCCGGTTCCGCGACCGTTCCGAGTGCGCGGGCGTCGTCGGCGGCCGCGTCGGGGACGACGGATGGGCGACGACGTCCGCGGCCCGCTGCTGCGGCACGGTCGGCCCGGACGGTTCGATCTGTTCGAGCGGTTCGGGCCGCGCGGGGACGGCGATGGGGGTGGGGGCAGGAGCGGGAGCGGCCGGGGGGCGGAGCGAGGGATCGTGGGTCAGGATGTTCTGCTGGAGCAGTTGCAGTTCGCGGGAGGGTTCGAGCCCGTGCTCCTCGACCAGGGCCCGGCGTACGCGGCTGAAGACGTCCAGCGCCTGCGCCTGCCGGCCGCAGCGGTACAGGGCCAGCATCAGCTGGCCGCAGAGCCGTTCGCGCAGCAGTTCCTCCTCGGCGAGAGCCACCAGCTCGCCGAGGACGGAGTGGTGGTGTCCGCTGCGCAGTTCGGCCTCGAAGCGGTCCTCCATGACGTCCAGCCGGAGCCGGCCCAGCGCGGTCAGCTCGGGCCAGTCGGTGCCCGCCTCGGCGAGGTCCGCCAGCGCCGGCCCCTGCCACTCCTCCAGGGCGGCGCCCAGCAGCCGGGCGGCCTCCTCGGGCCGCCCCGAGGTCAGCGCGGACCGCCCTTCGGCGACCCGGTGGTTGAAGCGGTGCAGGTCGACCTGGTCGGGGGCGACCCGCAGAACGTATCCGGGGGCCTTGGTGACGAGTTCGGGGGCGGCTCCCCCGCTGTCGGCGGCCTCTTCGGCGAACAGGGCCCGCAATCCCCATACGGCGTTCTGCACGATCTTGCGGGCGGTCGGCGGCCGGTTGTCGTCGGGCCAGAGCGCGCAAAGCAGTTCGCTCGTCGCCACCACCCGGTTCGCCCGCAGGAGCAGCAGACCCAGAACCGCCCGCTGCTTGTGCCCTCCCAGTGTCAGCTTGCGGTCCCCGGCCGACGCTTCCAACGGTCCCAGTACCCGGAATTCCACTAACGCTCCCCGTCTGTACGGTCGAGCGGCCGGCGATCGCCCTGATTTCCTCGTTCAGCCGCTCGCGTAGATCGAATTGCACCGTTGTCTTCTTCGCGGTCCCGCGGGAGGGACGTCGGCCCTCGGGTCCGGCACGGCCGTGGTCCCCTGGGGATCGCGTGCCCCGGGAGGGCGGTGCCGCCGGCGCGGCGACGCGCCGTCGGAGACCCCGGCGAGGGGGACGGCCGCCGCCCGGCCCGTCCGCCCGCCGGAGGGTCCGCGTGACACGGCCGCGCGAGTACGGCGCCGCCGCCGGGCCGGCCCACGGGAGGTAACCGGCAGGTCGAACGGACCATTCCGCGGCCCGTGTTCGCCGGTCTCCACCAGCCCGCCGACCGGTTCCGGGGCCTCCACGCCGGGGGCCGTACCGGTACGGACGGGCACATCTCCGTCATCTCGGGGGCGTCGCGCCGGTTCGGCGACCGGTACGACCGGGTCGGCGTTCCCGAATAGCACGGTGATGGGTTGTCGAGCGTCTCAGGTCGGTCCATGATGCCTGGTGCCCCCTCTTCGGGCCCCGGCGGCGTACCGGCCGGCCCGCGCGATCCCGGGGTCGGCCGACCCCGGCCCTGTGATGTCTTCGTACGCGCCCGTCCGGACGCGCGCCGCCCGAGGCGTCCGCCCGAACGCGCCGCGCCCGGCGCACCGCGGAAGCCCGCCCCGCGTTCCGTACCGCTCGGGCACGCCCCACCGGGCCGCCCCGGCCCGGCCCCTCCCCACGCTCCCGATGAGGACCGTCCGGCCGGCCGGCCGATTCCGGCCGCCCGACGACTCCGGCAGCGGCGGATGAAAGCGCTCCCATTCCGCATCGGATAATTCATGAAGACATATCACCCGACCATGGTCCACCATTTAAGATCATTTGACGACAGGTCCCCGCGCCGCGCGCGTCGCACCGCGCCCCCGCGACATCGCTACCCCGCCAACAGGCCCGCCACCGGCTCCTTTTCGACCCCGCCGGGCCGCCGGATCCCCCAAACCGTGCCCCGCTTCCTTCCGCGTCATCCGCGATCCCCCGTCCGGCAGCCGCCGTCCTCCGAGCCGACATCCCCTCGGCCAGAACACCCGGCCGGAGACGCGTTCCGCCGCCGCCCCGACAGGGTGACGCGCCCCCGGCCCGGCCTCGGGCCCCCGGCAGATAGATGGCAGACCAAGCCGATCGGTTGACCCGCTCAGGGACCGATGCGGCACCTCAGGCGGCCGCCGGGCCCGGCGCTCAGGCGGCCCGGCGGTCAGGCGGTCCTGGCGGTCCTGGCGGCGGAGACGTCGCGACGCGGTCTCGAGCCGGCGGAGGCAGCGCGGGCTCAAATCGGCGAACGGGGCTGTCCAGGAGGCTCCAACGCCGTGATCACACGAGAGGCATCACAATCATTTCACCGTGCGCAGCAGCTGCGGGACGGCCGAGAGCGGTGTCTCACGACGTTGGTCCCACGGAGTCGTGGACGGCGGGCCGAGCCGTCCGATCACTCAGGGCCCGGACCGCCGGCGGCATCGCGCAGCAGTTCCCGGACTCCGCGAACAGGTCGGTAACCGAACGCGTTCGCCGCGGCAGTCGAGTCGTACACCCGGTCCAGGCGATCGGGCACGGGCCACCCCTGGTCGCGGAACGCCCGGACGACGTCCGGAGCCCGTTCGGCGAGCACCGCGCCCGCATCGCGGGAAAGGGCACGGCAGTCCTCGCGGTGAAACGGGTGCGGCCCCGAGATGTTGAACCTGCCCGTAACGGTGGGGTGTGCCACGGCCAGGACCCCCGCCGCTGCCACGTCGGCGACGTCGACCGCCCGGTGGAGCAGATGGCGGGCCCGCACCGGCGGCGGCTCCGGAAAGCATCGCGATATCCGCAGCGTGACCGAGGAGACGGCGCAGCCGGCGACCAGCTCCTCCGCGGCCAGTTTGGTCTCGTCGTAGATGTCCCTGGGAAGCGGCGTGAGCCGCTCGTCCACCCAGACAGCGCGGTCGGTGGGCTCCAGGGCGTGTCCGTACACACTCGTACTGCTGATGTAGAGAACCCGCCGGGCGCCGAGGCGGTCGGCGTCGTCGAGCAGGCCCGCGGTCGCACCTACGTTCACGGCTCGGAACTCTTCATCGGCCAGGCGGCCGACATGGGGGGCGTGCAGCGCGGCGACATGGACCAGGACATCGGCCGACCGCAACGCGGCCAGTCGCACCGGCCGGTCGCGCAGATCTCCGACGACACTCGTCCAGCGACCGGGAATCCGGTCCACGCCTCGGACCGCCCAGCCGGCCGCGTCCAGCGCCTCGGCCAGGGCCGCTCCGACTTGGCCCGAACTTCCGGTGACCGCGACCAGCCCAGCGGGGGCTCTCTTCGTCGCTGAGTGCACGCGCCCGACTGTACGGCGTGGAATCGATCTCCTGCGGCGGAACAGCCGAACAGGGAAGCGGACTCAGCTCGCGGTTGCGGTTCGAATCCCCAGGGCGGTCCGCGCAGCTCCCGCCAGACGGCCGATCCCACATCGGAACCGAGCTGTGTCGATCGTTGTGCGCGGCCGCCATCACAGACGTCCGGAGCGGCAGCCGCACCAGCACGACGGCCACCTGCGCGGCCGCAGGCGTCGCGATCCGCGTCCGGATCTGCGGCGCGATGGGAAATAGCCCTCTGGCCCGCAAAGCGGCAGGTCACAGGGGCTACTGCACCCCCTCGCGGGGGCGGAGGCGGCAGACGAGTCGGGCTGTACGCCGGGTTCTGTCCCCCGGGACCTCGCGGTCGTCGGGGTGACGGCCATCCATCTAGGGCCGGTGTCGCCACCGGCCTCGTGCGGTCTACCCGCGGACTCGGGCGGGCAGCCCTCGAACGTCCGCGCAGGGCCGCGTTTCACCGCGGCCCCTCTTGACCTTGCTCCGGGTGGGGTTTACCTAGCCGCCTGGGTCACCCCAGGCGCTGGTGGTCTCTTACACCACCGTTTCACCCTTACCAGGGACCGAGATCCCTGGCGGTCTGTTTTCTGTGGCACTGTCCCGCGGGTCACCCCGGGTGGGCGTTACCCACCACCCTGCCGTGTGGAGCCCGGACGTTCCTCGGGAGGGTCCGAAGATCCTCACGCGGCCGTCCGCCCGGCTCGTCTGCCGTGTCGACCATGCTACCCGGCGGGCACGGCCGCGTTGACCCTGTCGCGACGTCATGGTTTCCACTGGAGGCATGAGAATCGGAGAACTCGCCGCGCTGGTCGGCGTCACCACCCGCGCCGTCCGGCACTACCACCATCTGGGGGTGCTGCCCGAGCCCCGGCGGCGGGCGAACGGCTACCGCGACTACGGGCTGCGGCACGCGGTCGTGCTCGCCCGGATCCGGCGGCTCACCGAGCTGGGGCTCGGGCTGGCCGAGGTGCGCGATGTGCTCGCGGACGACGCCGGGCGGGAGTCGGTGGAGATCCTGACGGAGCTGGACGCCGATCTGGCCCGCCAGGAGGCCGAGCTGGCCGGGCGGCGGGCCCGGCTCGGGGAGCTGATCGCGCAGGCGCGGGAGGGCCGGCTGCCCGCCGAGGGACCCGTGTCGCCCGAGCTGACCGCGCTGCTCGGGGCGCTGCCCGTCGGGGGCTCCCCGATGGCCGCGAAGGACCGTACGCATCTGGCGCTGCTGGACACGGTGATGTCGGCGGACGAGCGGGAGAGGTTCTTCACCGCGCTCCGGCCGTTCGCCGACGACAGCGCGCTGACGGCGCGGGTGGCGGAGCTGTACGGGCGGCTGGACGATCTCGCCGGGGCGGGCCCGGACGATCCGCGCGTCGGCCCGCTCGGGGACGAGCTGGCCTCGGTCATGCCCGAGGAGATGGTCCGGATGATGGCGAGCGGGGCGAGCGGCGGGCCGGAGAGCTGGGCGGACGGTTTCGGGGACGCGTTCCTGGACGACTTCGCGCCCGCCCAGGCCGCGGTCGTCCGCCGCATGATCGCGGGGCTCGCCGCACGCGTCGAGGCGGGGACGAAGCCGAAGCCGAAGCCGTAGCCGGGCCCGGGGGGAGCCGCGGTCAGGCCGGGACGAACAGGACCTTCTCCGTGCCCGGGGCGGCCCGCGCCAGGCGTACCCGCAGGCGCTCCCCCAGCGGCAGCGGCCGGGGGCTCTCCACCCGGCCGACCACGGCCGGCTCCTCCAGGTGGACCGTGCCGACGCCCGGCTCGCGCTCCCGCACATCCACCACGGAGGCGTCGAAGACCTCGCCCACCCGGTCCGCGAGCAGCGCCGCCTCCACGACGTCCACGCACTCCCGCTCGACGGCGTTGGCCCGCCGCGAGCCCTCCGCCATCTCCCCGGGCAGCGCGCCGAGCGCGCCGAGCACCCATTCGGGCACCCCCTGCCCCGCGCAGGCGGCCACGCACAGCTCGCCCGTATAGCGGTCGACCAGCCGCCGCAGCGGGGCGGTGCAGTGGGTGTACTCGGCGGCGACCGCCGCGTGGACGGCCGGGTCGGGCAGCCTGCCGCCGGTGAAGACGGTGTACCCCGCGCCGCGCAGCAGGGCCGTGCACTCCTGGAGGAACGCCGCGTTGCGGGGCTCGCGCGGGTCGAGCGAGCGGACGACGTCGGCGTACGAGACATGGTGCGGCCAGTCGACGCGCAGCGCCTTCGCCGAGCGGCGCAGCCGGGCGACCGCGCCGTCCGGGGCGGTCGGGAGGGTGCGGAGGACACCGGTGCCGGCGGCCGTCATGATCTCGGCGGCGGCCATTCCGGTGAGCAGCGAGATCTGCGCGTTCCACGCGTCGGCGGGGCGCGGGGCCCGGTAGGAGAGGCGGTACGCGCCGTCCTGTTCGGTGATCTCCTGCTCGGGGACCTGGAGGGAGATCCCGCCGCGCTCGCGCTCCCGTTCCTCGCGCAGGAGTCCGACGGTGCGGAGCAGGGCGAGCGGCTCCTCGGCGGTGCGGTCGTCGATCCGCCGCTGGGCCGTCTCGTAGTCGAGCTTGGCGCGGCTGCGGACGAGCGCCCGGCGGACCTCCGCGCCGAGCGTGCGGCCCTCGGCGTCCAGGTCGATCCGCCAGAGGAGGGCGGGGACCTGCTGCCCGGGGAGCAGGCTGGCGGCGGCCTCGGAGAGCGCGGCCGGGTGCAGCGGGACCTTGCCGTCGGGGAAGTAGAGGGTCTGTACGCGGCGGTGGGCCTCGGCGTCGAGCGCGCCGCCGGGGGTGACGAAGGCGGCCACGTCGGCGATGGCGTAGTGGACGCGGTAGCCGCTGCCGTGGCGGGCGAGGTGCATCGCCTGGTCGAGGTCGGCCGACGTCGGCGGGTCGACGGTGAAGAGAGGGAGGCCGGTCGCGTCGGTCTCGGGGAGCCGCGGGGACCGGGCCGCCGCCTCGGCCTCCGCGAGCACCGGGGCCGGGAACTCCCCGGGGACGCCGAGCGACTTCCGCACCTCGCGCAGCGCCGCGCGCAGGGGGGCCTCGGCTGCGCCGGTGGCGTGGATCGGGCGGCGGGGCATGTCACCGAGCGTAGGTCGCCCGGGGGCGGTCGGCACCCCGGGCGGGAGACGGACCGGACAGGGGAAGGCGGACCGGACAGGGGGAGGCGGACCGGGTGGACGGCGGACGAGGGGGACGGCGGACCCCGCGGTCGAGCGGCGGCGCCTGGTGCGGACCGCGCGGGCGCGAGGCGGACCGCCCACGGGCGCGCGGCCCGGCGGGCGCCGGGGCGGGTGCGCCCGGGCCCCGTCAGCGGGCCGCGCCCGCGGGTCACCCAAGTGGGCGACTGTGCGCGTACGGACGACTACCCTACGTTGACCTTCGAGAGGGCCGGCCCGGGGAACGGGCGGCCCGGCACCGACAGAAGGAACCCCATGCGACGTATCGCCCTCGCCCTCGGCGCCCTCGCGGCGGCCACGACCCTGGCCGTCACCGTCCCGCAGACCGCGTTCGCGGCGAACGGGGGGCTGCTGGTGAACGGCACCGTGCACCAGAACCCGAGCGGCTGCTACCCGAGCGACCGGCGGCCGCTCCAGGTCAACAACCGGACCGACGAGATCGCGCTCGTCTTCGAGAGCCGGGACTGCTCGGGGCGGATCATCCAGGTCGTGGCGCAGGGCGAGCCGACGGTCTCGGAGTTCGGCCGCAGCGTCTACATCCCCTGATCAGGGCGGTCGGCCGGGCCCCGGCGGGCGACCCGCCGGGGCCCGGCCGCGTACCCTGGCGCGGGGTCGATCCCCGAGTGGAACGCGCTGTGAGGAGAAGGTCCGTGCTCGTACTGTTGCCGCCGTCGGAGGGCAAGGCCGCTTCGGGACGCGGCGCGCCGCTGAAGCCCGAGTCGCTGTCGCTGCCCGGACTCGCGGCGGCGCGCGCGGCGGTGCTGGACGAGCTGGTCGAGCTGTGCGCCGCCGACGAGGAGAAGGCCCGGCGGACGCTCGGACTGAGCGAGGGGCTGCGCGGCGAGATCGCGAAGAACGTGGAGCTGCGCACGGCGGGGACCCGGCCGGCCGGGGAGATCTATACGGGTGTGCTGTACGACGCGCTGGGGCTCGCGAGCCTGGAGCCGGACGCCCGTCGCCGCGCGCGCTCGTCGCTGCTGGTGTTCTCGGGGCTGTGGGGCGCGGTCCGGGTGGGCGACCGGATTCCGTCGTACCGCTGCTCGATGGGCGTGCGGCTGCCGGGGCTGGGCGCGCTGGGCGCGCACTGGCGGAAGCCGATGGAGTCGGCGCTTCCGGAGGCCGCCGGGAGCGGTCTGGTGCTCGATCTGCGCTCGTCCGCCTATGCGGCGGCATGGAAGCCGGCGGGCGAGGTGGCCGAGCGCACGGCGACGGTGCGGGTGCTGCACTCGCAGACGGTCGACGGGGTGGAGAAGCGCTCGGTGGTGAGCCACTTCAACAAGGCGACCAAGGGCCGGATCGTCCGGGATCTGCTGATCTCGGGGGCCAAACCGAAGGGGCCGAAGGAGCTGGTGGAGGCGTTGCGGGAGCTGGGGTACGCGGTGGAGGCCGAGGCTCCGGCGCGGGCGGGGCGGCCGTGGGCGCTCGATGTCGTGGTGACCCAGATCCACTGAACGGGTCCCGGATCGCCGGGCCGGGCCCCGGGCCCGGGCCTGATTCCCCGGATCCGGAGTCCCTGGATCCGGAGTCCCTGGGGCCGGAGTTCCCGGGGCCGGGTCTCCCGGCCCGCCCCCGACGGGCCCGGCCCCCTGCGGGGCCCGGCGGCCTCCGCCCCACAGACACGCCCCCACCACCCCTCCCGTTGCAGGGTGCGCAACGTGCGTTGCGTATCGCGCGGGCCGCACGGCAGGATGAGCCCATGACCTCCGTGCTGGATCTCGCCCCCGTCGTCCCCGTCGTCGTCATCGAGGACGCGAAGGACGCCGTACCGCTCGCGCGCGCCCTCGTCGCGGGCGGGCTGCCCGCCATCGAGGTGACCCTGCGGACGCCCGCCGCCCTGGACGCCATCCGCGCCATCGCGGCCGAGGTGCCCGACGCGGTCGTCGGCGCGGGCACGGTGATCTCCGAGGCGAATGTGGAAGCGGCGGCGGAGGCCGGGGCCCGCTTCCTGGTGAGCCCGGGGTGGACGGACCGGCTGCTGGACGCCATGAAGACCTCGGGCCAGGCGATCCTGCCCGGCGTCTCCACCACCTCCGAGGTCGTCGCGCTGCTGGAGCGCGGGGTGAACGAGATGAAGTTCTTCCCGGCCGAGGCCGCGGGCGGCACCGCGTATCTGAAGTCCCTGTCGGGTCCGCTCCCGCAGGCCCGCTTCTGCCCCACCGGCGGCATCTCCCTCGCGTCCGCCCCCTCCTACCTGGCGCTTCCCAACGTCGGCTGCGTCGGCGGCACATGGATGCTCCCGGCGGACGCGCTCGCCGCGAAGGACTGGGCGCGGGTGGAGTCGCTGGCCGCCCAGGCCGCCGCGCTGCGGACGCGCTGACCCGAACGCCGAACGCCGAAACGCCGAACACCGGTCACCGCCTCGCGCGGCCGGCGCCGCTTGGCCCGCCCAGCAGAATCGATCATGCTGGGCGGATGCTGCTGCCGCCCGACCATGAGAAGACCGAGCGGATCGAGGTCGTACGCATCGCCGATCCGCGCCAGGCTCCGCGGACGGACGAGCTGGTCGGCGAGCGGATCGCGTCCTGGGACGCGGATCCGGCCCGGAAGGCCCTGGCCCTCGTCGCCGAGGCGCCCGCCGGCGACCGCGGCCGCTGCTTCACCCCCCGGTGGGGAATCCGCGCGCACTCGGCCGCCGGGCCGCTCTTCCGGATCTCCTTCCGCATCTCCTTCTGTTACGCGTGCGACGGCGCGCGGCTGTGGGGCCCGGCCGTCCCCGGCGAACTGGCGCGCGTCCACCCCTTCGACGCCCGCAGCGCGCCCGCGCGCGAGCTGCTGCGGCGTTTCGAGGCGGGGGCCGGCGGGGGTGCCGCGTGATACGCGTACCCCGGCGGGCGGCCCGGGTCGCGGTGGTGGACCCCGGCGGGTCCGTCTTCCTCTTCCGTTACGACAACGAGGAGGTCGGCGTCCACTGGGCGCTGCCCGGCGGCGGGTTGGAGCCGGGCGAGGACCCGTCCCGGGGCGCGGTGCGCGAGCTGCGCGAGGAGACGGGCTGGACCGATGTCGAGCCCGGTCCGGTGCTCTGCCGGTGGGAACACGACTTCACCCGGGCCGGGGTCCCGGTCCGGCAGCGCGAGGACGTCTTCCTGGCGTACGGCCCCCGGCGGGATCCCGTCGGGGACCTCGCCGAGGCGCACGCCGAGGACACGATCCTGCGCGGACGCTGGTGGTCGCCTCGGGAGCTGTCCGCCGCCACGGAGGCGGTGTGGCCTCCGGTCCTGGCGGAACTGCTCGACGCCGTACGGCGGGACGGCCCGCCCGAGGCCCCCGTCGACCTGGGCTTCGTACCGAACGAGACACCGCGGGACGGCTGAGGGCCGCCTGGGGACAGCCGGCTGAGATCCAGTGGGGGCCGAACGCCGCCCGGCCGTTCGCGAAGGGCCGGGCGGTCTCGGCGGTCAGCCCCGCAGGTGCGAGGTGTCGTTGAGCAGCCGTACGGACGCGTTGCCGTCGGAGTAGTACGCCACCGCCGACAGCGACGCCGCCGACAGCTCCATCCGGAACAGCGACTCCGGCGGCGCTCCGAGCGCGAGCCGCACCAGGGTCTTGATCGGGGTGACATGGGTGACGAGGAGGACGGTCCGGCCGGCGGAGCGGGCGGTGATCCGGTCCCGGGCCGCCGCCACCCGGCGGGCGACCGCGGCGAAGTTCTCGCCGCCGCCGGTCGGAGCGGCCTTCGTCGAGCCCAGCCAGGCGGCCAGATCGTCGGCGTACCGCTCCTGGACCTCCGCGAAGGTCAGGCCCTCCCAGGCCCCGAAGTCCGTCTCGCGCAGCCCGTCCTCGACGCGGACGTCGAGATTCAGCCGGGCGGCGACCGCTTCCGCCGTCTCGCGGCAGCGCTTGAGCGGGGAGCTGACGATCTCCTGGACGGTGCCGCGCGCGGCGAGGGCCGCCGCGACGGCCTCGGCCTGGCGGCGGCCGGCCGCGGAGAGCGACGGGTCGCCGCCCCCGCTGCCCGAGAAGCGCTTCTCGGGGGTGAGGGCGGTCTCGCCGTGCCTCAGGAGGACGAGCGTCGCGGGCGCGCCGAGGTCGGCGGCGAGCCCCCAGCCGACGGACGGAGCGGCGGCGGACGAGGCGGCGGCAGGCGGAGCGGCGACCGCCGTGGCGGTCCTGGCCGCTCCCCCGGGCTCCGCCGTGACGGTCCGGGCGGCTCCTCCGGACTCCGCCGTGGCGGTCCTGGCGGCTCCTCCGGACTCCGCCGTGACGGTCCCCGCGGCCGGTCCCGCCAGGGCGGCCCGGGCCTTCGCGGCTCCCGCCGTCGCGTCGCCGACGATCCGGGCGGCCGCCTCGTCACGGGCGGAGAACTCGGCCGTGGAGCGCGCGGGCTCCCACTGCCTGCCCTTCTTGCCCGCGTCCATCGCCTCGTTGGCGAGCCGGTCCGCGTGCTTGTTCTTCTCGCGCGGGATCCACTCATAGGTGACGGAGGAGGCCGGGTGGACCCGGGCCGCCTGCGCCGCCAGCGGCTTCATGTCCGGGTGCTTGATCTTCCAGCGCCCTGACATCTGCTCGACCACGAGCTTGGAGTCCATACGGACATGCACCGCGGCCTCCGGGTCGAGCGCGTGCGCGGCCTTCAATCCGGCGATCAGGCCCTTGTACTCGGCGACATTGTTCGTCGCGACGCCGATGTACTCGGCCGCCTCGGCGAGGGTCTCACCGCTGGCCGCGTCGATCACCACCGCGCCGTACCCCGCCGGGCCGGGATTTCCCCGGGAGCCGCCATCGGCCTCGACGACGAACTTCGGCATCAGATGCCGGACTCGGAGGTGCGGATGAGGATGCGGTGGCAGTTCTCACAGCGCAGCACGGTGTCGGGCGAGGCCGCGCGCACATCGTTCAGCTCGGTGATGTTCAGCTCCAGCCGGCAGCCCTCGCAGCGGCGCTGGAAGAGACGGGCCGCGCCGACGCCGCCCTGCTGGACGCGGAGCTTCTCGTACAGCTTGAGGAAGTCGGCGGGGATGACGGCCGCGACGGCCTCGCGGTCCTTGGTGACCGAGGCGGCCTCGGTGTCCAGCGCGAGCTGGGCCTCGTCGCGGCGGGCGACGGCGTCGTCCGTCTTGGCCTGGACGGCGGAGACGCGCTCGGTCAGTTCGGCGAGACGCTCCTGGACCGACTCACGGCGCTCCATCACGTCGAGGACGATGTCCTCCAGGTCGCCCTGGCGCTTGGCGAGGGAGACGATCTCGCGCTGGAGGCTCTCCAGGTCCTTGGGGGAGCTGACCGCGCCGGAGTCCAGGCGCTGCTGGTCGCGTACGGCGCGCTGGCGCACCTGGTCGACGTCCTGCTCGGCCTTGGTCTGCTCGCGGGCGGTGTCGCTCTCCTCGGTCTGCGCGGCGACCAGCAGATCGCGGAGCTGGGTGAGGTCCTTGGTGAGCGATTCGATCTCGGCGTGCTCGGGCAGCGACTTGCGCTTGTGGGCGAGCTGCGACAGGCGTACGTCGAGGGCCTGGACTTCGAGAAGTCGGATCTGGTCGGCGGGCGCGGCGTTCAGTTGGGGGCTCCAGGAGAAGAGAAACGGGATGACCAGGGATCGGTGACCGTGCGCGAGACATGGACCCGCAGGTTCCAGCCCTGCCGGTCGGAGATTTCGTCGAGCTGGGCGGCCGCCAGCTCGCACCAGGGCCACTCGGTGGCCCAGTGCGCGGCGTCCACCAGCCCGAGCGGGGAGTGCTGGGTGGCTTCGGAGACGGGGTGGTGGCGCAGATCGGCGGTGAGGAAGGCGTCCACGCCCGCGGCCCGTACGGCGTCGAAGAGGCTGTCGCCGGAGCCGCCGCTCACCGCGACCGTACGGACGAGGGCGTCCGGGTCGCCCGCGAGCCGGACGCCCTGCGCGGTGGCGGGCAGGCGCTTCGCCGCCCGTTCGGCGAACTCGGCGAGGGTCTCGGGGTGGTCCAGCTCACAGATCCGGCCGAGGCCCCGACGGCCGTTCGGATCGCTCGCGTCCGGGATCAGGGGGCGGACGATCCGGAGGTCGAGCGCGCCCGCGAGGGCGTCGGAGACCCCGGGGTCGGCGGTGTCCGCGTTGGTGTGGGCGACATGGAGGGCGATGTCGTTCTTGATCAGGGTGTGCACGACCCGGCCCTTGAAATGACCGGCCGCGACCGTCGTCGTACCGCGCAGATAGAGCGGGTGGTGGGTGACGATCAGCTGTGCGCCGAGCCGGATCGCCTCGTCGGCGATCTCCTGGACGGGGTCGACGGCGAAGAGCACCCGTCCGACCTCGGCGTCCGGATCGCCGCAGACGGTGCCGACGGCATCCCACCCCTCGGCCCGCTCGGGGGGCCACAGGGCGTCGAGGGCGTCGATGACTTCAGACAGACGGGGCACGCAAACAGGTTACCCGCGCCACGCGCGGCCGAGGTCCGGGCGGTGCCTCGGGGTTCGGTCGGGGTGGGGTCGGGGTGGGGTCGGGGTGGGGCCGGGGCGCGATGGGGGTGCGGCCGGGGTGCGGCCTCCGCCCGCCGACCGCTGCGCCGGCCGCTCGGTCCAGCACACCCGGCACCCCGCCCGGGGCGGAATCCCGCTCCGGACACCCTTATGTGTGAACAGCTCGGTCTTGTGTTGTTCGGCAGGAAGTACGAAATCTAGCTTCATCACCGGAGGTGACGGAACGATGACAGTGCGTGTCAGCGGGAGTGTTCCGGGGCGGGTTTCCGGTGGATCGGGGCCTGGGGGGCGGGTGTCCGGAGGGGCGGGCGTCGGGGGCTCGGGGTCCGGGGGGCCCGGGGCCGGGGTCGGGCCGGTGTCGGGCGGATCGGCGTCCGGCGGCGCGGCCTCCGGCGGATCGGGGTCGAGGTCGGGGTCGGGGTCGGGGTCGGGGTCCAGGGGCGGCGCGACCGGGTTCGCGGGCGGCGGCGGAGGCATCACCCTCACCGTGGACGGCACATACGCGGCCCGCCTCGCGGGCGAGGGAGAGTCGCTGTTCCCGGAGCGGTGGACGCTGGACGGCCCCGAGCCCTACGCCGTACCGCTGCCGCTCGCCCAGCCGGAGGAGCGCGGCACCGATGTGCGCCCGCTCACCGACGGACGGGTGCTGATCCGCAGACGGGCGGCCGGGCGTCATCTCTTCTCGCTGGTGTATCCGACGGACCCCGGTACGGGCGAGATCAGCCTCGGCGGGGTCGAGTCCGCCGAGCTGAGACTGCTGCCGCCGTCGCCCGACGGCACCCGCGCGTACGCCGTCGTGCCCGGGGAGCGGTCGTCGTCCGTCTGGCTGGTGGCCGGGGGCGCGTTCGGCCCCGAGCATGTGGCGGAGATCCCGGGGCACTGCTCCGGCGGGGTGTGGCTGGACCGTACGGGCCGGATGCTCGCGCTCGACCGCAGACACGCCCAGGGCCCGCTGAAGGCGGTGGCGGTGGATCTGGAACGGGGCGGCGAGGTGTCCCCGCTGCTCCAGATCTCCGAGACGAGCGACGACCGGCTGGTCCTGGCCGATCCCGACAGCGGACTGCTGCTGATCCGCTCGAACGCGCCGGGGCAGGAGTTGCTGGGGTGGGGGGTGCTGGGCAGCAGTCAGCCGGTCCGCTTCCCGGAGAGCCTGCGGCCGCCGGGGTGTTCGGTGACCCCGTTCGCGGTGCAGCCGGGGCAGACGCTGCTGCCGGAGAGCTGCGGGGTGGCGCTGTGGGTCGAGGGCGCGGCGGGGAGCCGGCTCGGCGTATGGCGTCCCTCGGGCCGTCGGCTGCACCAACTGGCCGCGCCCGTCGGCTGGATGGCCGGCGCGGGCACCTGGAGCGACACCGGGGTGCTCCGGCTGCCGTGCGTGCGGGAGGCGGGCGGCTGCGGAGTGGCGCGGCTGGACGCGGCGCGGGTGTTCGGTACGGAGGAGCCGCCACGGGAGGAACCGGAACCTCCGGTGGTGCCGGTCGTGTGCAGGCCCGTCCCGTTGCAGCAGGCTCCGCTCATGGGGCGGACGGGGCTTGGATAAACTCTGCGCCTTGCAAAGTTGTTCAGTTCACGCACTGGGGGAAGTTTTCGCATGTCTGATGCACGAACCGTCACGGCTGAGGGTCGTCCGCACGGGCTGGAGGAGTCGGAGGGGGAGAGGGCCGGGAAGCACCGGGGAGTCGCGGCGGCACGGGAGGACTCGGGGGCGGAGCCGCACGGCAAGCACCGTCGTCCGACGACCGATCCGGCCGGCTGACCGCTGATTCTCACCGGGCCCGTCAGCCTCAGGAGCCACGGCTCCGGGGGCGGACGGGCCCGGTTCTCTGTGGGCCCGGTTCTCTGAGGAGCCGGTGGTTTACGGGGGTGTGGTTTACGGGGGTGGTCCGGGGCGGTCACTCGCTCGCCGGGGCTCCGGTGTGCCGGCGGGGTCCGCTCAACGGTCGGCGGGGCCGGTTCCGCCCGGTTCGTGCCGGAGGCGGAGCACCTCGGCGGCGGCGAAGGTCTCCCCGGGCGGCGCGGACGCGTAGTGGGGTGTGAGGAGGGCGTCGAGTTCGTCGTAGGTGAAGGCCTCCTTCACGGTGTCGAAGCGGGCGGCGACCCTGGGGCGCTCGACGACGGCCACCAGACCGCCGTGGACGACGAAGAGCTGACCGTTGACGCGCGCGGCCGCGGGCGAGGCCAGATAGCCGACGAGGGGCGAGACGTGCTCCGGCGCGAGCGGATCGAGGGCTCCGTCCCGGGGCTCCTGGACACCGGCGAAGACGTCCTCGGTCATCCGGGTCCGGGCCCGGGGGCAGATCGCGTTCGCGGTGACGCCGTATCTCGCCAGCGCGAGGGCGGTGGAGGTGGTCAGACCGACGACTCCGCCCTTGGCCGCCGCGTAGTTCGGCTGCCCCGCCGACCCCGCGAGGAACGCCTCCGACGAGGTGTTCACGATCCGCCCGTAGACCGGCCCGCCGGTCGCCTTGGCACGTTCGCGCCAGTGCGCGGAGGCGAACCGGATGGTGTTGAAGTGACCCTTGAGGTGGACGCGTATCACCGAGTCCCACTCGTCCTCGCCCATCGAGAAGATCATCCGGTCGCGGAGGATGCCCGCGTTGTTGACCAGGACGTCCAGCTTGCCGAAGTGCGAGACGGCGAGGCGGACCAGTTCGCGAGCCTGCTCGTGGTCGGCGACGTCGCCGTGGTGGGCGATCGCCGCGCCCCCGGCGGCGCGGATCTCCTCGGCGACCTCCGCCGCCGGGGCCGCCGAGGAGCCGCCCGATCCGTCGCGCCCGGGAGCGCCGTAGTCGTTGACGACCACACTCGCGCCGAGCCGGGCCAGTTCGAGCGCCTCCGCCCGGCCGAGCCCGCGGCCCGCACCGGTGACGACGGCGGAGAGGCCGTCGAGTGGCTGCTGAGACATCCGAAATCCTTTCGGTGACAGGGGAGCTTCGGTGGGGTGGGGTGGGGGGTGCGTGTGGGGCTGCAGGTACGGGTGCGAGTGCGGGGTACAGGTGCGGGTGCGGGCGGGGGTACAGGTGCGGGCGCGCGTCGGGCGAGCGGTGCGGTCCGGGCGGGCGTCAGATCTCGATGCAGGTGCGCAGGGCCTCGCCCGTACGCATCTGCTCCACCGCGTCGTTGATCCGGGCGAGCGGCACCCGGTGGGTGATCATCGATTCCAGGTCGATGCGGCCCGCCCGCCAGAGCGCGATCGCCCGCTCGTAGGAGGTGAGCGCGTCCCCTCCCCCGTACATCGACGGCAGTATCCGCTTCTCGTCGAAGAACAGCTCGAACATGTTGAGCTGGAGGAAGTCGTCCATGGAGCCCGCGCCGACGACGCAGAGCGTGCCGCCGCGCCGGGTCGCCTCGTACGCGGTGCGCGCCGTGGCGGACTTGCCGACGACCTCGAAGACGTAGTCGAAGCCCTCGCCCGAGGTGATCCGCTGCCGCGCGTCGCCCAGTCCGTCGGGCGGGACCGCCTCGGTCGCGCCGAAGCGGAGGGCGGCCTCGCGCCGGGAGGCGATGGGGTCGACGGCGACGATCCGGGCCGCTCCCTTGAGCCGCGCGCCCTGGATCGCGGAGATGCCGACGCCGCCGCAGCCGATCACCGCGACCGAGGAACCGGCGGCCACATCGGCCGTGTTGATCGCCGCGCCGAGGCCGGTGGTGACCCCGCAGCCGATCAGCGCGGCGATGTCGAACGGCACGTCGTCCGGGATCGGGACCGCGCAGGAGGCGTCGACGACCACCTCCTCGGTGAAGGTGCCGGTGCCCGCGAAGCCGAAGATCTCGCCGCCGCCGGAGCGGGTGAAGTTGGGGGTGCCCGCGTTGAGGAAACCGGCCAGGCAGAGCTGGGACTGGCCACGCCGGCAGGAGGGGCACGTACCGCACGCCGGCAGCCAGCAGACCAGGATCCGGTCGCCCGCCTTGAGCTGGGTCACCCCGTCGCCGACGTCGAGGATCTCGCCCGCGCCCTCGTGGCCGGGGACGAACGGCGCGGGCTGCGGAAGCACCCCGTTCATGGCGGAGACGTCGGAATGGCAGAGTCCGGTGGCCCTGATCCGGACCCTGACCTTTCCCGGGCCGAAGCCCACGGCCTCCACGTCGTCCAGCACGTCGAGTTTCGTCTGCCCGGTCTCGTGCAGTACGGCTGCGCGCACGGTACGGCTCCCCTCTGATGGTTCCGGTCCTGGTTCCGGTCCTGGTTCCGGTCCTGGTTCCGGTCGTGATTCCGGTCGTGAGTCGGGCTGCGGTTCCGGTCGTGGCTCAGGTCGCGGTTCCCGTCCTGGTGTCAGCCGTGCTCGACGACGGTGTCGGCGAGCACGGGAGCGTCGTCGCGTTCGACGGCCGTGACCGTCGCGCGGACCCGGTTCGCCCCGGACCACATCCGGATGCGCAGGGTCTCGCCGGGGAACACCGTTCCGGCGAAGCGGGCGGTGTACGAGCGGACCCGGGCGGCGTCCCCGTCGAGCAGGGTGTCGACCACCGCCTTGAGGGTCATCCCGTACGAGCAGAGTCCGTGCAGGATGGGCCGGTCGAATCCGGCCAGGGCGGCGAACTCGGGGTCGGCGTGGAGCGGGTTGAGGTCGCCGGAGAGGCGGTAGAGCAGCGCCTGGTCCTCCCGTATCCGCTTCTCGACGGTCTTGTCCGGCGCGCCGACGGGCGGTTCGGCGCGGGCGGAGGGGCCGCGGTCGCCGCCGAAGCCGCCCTCGCCGCGGACGAAGATCTGGGAGTCGCTGGTCCACAGCGGCCCTTCGGCGTCGGACGCCTCGGTGCGCAGCACCAGGATCGCGGCGGTTCCCTTGTCGTACACGGCGGCGATCCGGGAGGTCGAGACGGCGGCTCCGCAGGCCGGGAGGGTGCGGTGCAGCAGGACGGTCTGGCCGCCGTGCAGGACGGACGCGAGGTCGATGTCGACGCCGGGGCCGAAGAGGCCGCCCGCGAGTCCGCGGCCCGCGCCGGCGACGGTGGCGAAGCTCGGCAGCACCTGGAGCCGGGATTCCAGGGTGTAGCGGAGTTCGGCGGGGTCGGTGGCGGGGACGCCTGCCCCGATGCCGAGGTGGTAGAGCTGGACGTCCCTGTGGTCCCAGCTGATCTCGGCGCTACGGGGGGCCGCGGCGACGGCCCTGGCGGGGTCGATGGGCATGTGGAGGCTGCTCCCTCGCTGGTCCGGGGGGTGTGCGCGTACTGTCCGCTGCTGGGTCCAGGCCCTTCGGTGTTCCGGTGTTCCGGTGTTCCGGTGTTCCGGTGTTCCGGTGTTCCGGTGTTGGTTCCGGTTGGGGTTCCGGTGCTGGTGGTTCCGGTTCGGCGGGGCCGAGGTTTCGGTACGTGCTCCGGCACTCCGGGCTCCGGGGCGGGGCCCGCCGGTGGAGCCGTATCCCGCCGGGGCCGTGCGGTGCGGTGCGGTGGTGCCTCGCGGTGCCGGGCAGTGGTGTGCGGTGCCCGCCGGGTACGGGTGCGGTGTGGCGGGTACGGAACCCCTGGATGCAGGGGTGCGGGGTACGGGGGTGCGCGCCGAGGTTCCGCGGGGAGACCTCGGCACGGCCGTCCGCACCGTCGGCCGCACCGAGGTCGTACGGGGGCCGGCCCCGCGCCCGCTCTAGAACGCGTTCTAGGATCGACCGGTCCTATGTATAACGCAGGGCCCGGTGGTTGTGAAGATGCCTGACGCCATGTCAGATAGGGGATCGGCGGCGGCCGGACCGGCTCCCGGGGCGGGTGATTCGGGACGGCTCGCGGAGGTCTCCCGGAGCGGGAGCCTGGGCGGCTCCCAGGACCAGGACATTTGTCACTGCCGAGTCCGTACATGCGCATCTGCCGTGCTACCGGGCCTCCTCCGTAGCGTTGCACCCATGACCAAGACCCCATCTGCGGCACCCGTCGTGAGCCTCGCCGGGGCGGCCAAGTCCTTCGGCGCCGTGCACGCCGTGGACGGCGTCGATCTCGCCGTCCGGCGCGGCGAGACGGTCGCCCTCCTCGGCCGTCACCGCGCCGGAAAATCCACCGCGATCGGCCTGACGCTCGGTCTGACCGCCCCCGACACCGGTGATGTCCGCCTCTTCGGCCACTCCCCCGCCCAAGCGGTGGCCCTGGGGCGGGTGGGCTTCATGCTCCAGGACGACCGGCCGGTCTCCCGGGCCACCGTCCGCGAGCAGATAGCCTTCGCCTCCCACACCTTCCCCCGCCCGCTCTCCGTCGCCGAGGCGCTGCGGCTGGCCCGGCTCACCGATCTCGCCGACCGGCGCGCCGATCTGCTCTCCGACGGTGAGCTGCGGCGGATGCGGCTCGCCGTCGCGCTGATAGGCGACCCCGAGCTGATCGTTCTGGACGAGCCCACCGCCGGGCTCGACGCGAAGGCGCGCACCGCCTTCTGGTCCGCCGTCCGGGGATACGCGGCCCGGGGCCACGCGGTGATGTTCTCCACCCACTATCTGGAGGAGGCCGATGACAACGCCGACCGGATCGTCGTGCTGGACCACGGCCGGATCGTCGCCGACGGCAGCGGCGAGGAGTTGAGGCGATCCGCCGGCGGCACCGTGGTCTCCGTCGATCTGGCCGGCCGGGGCAGCCATGGACTGATCGAGCTTCCGGGCGTGGTCTCCGTGGAGATACGCCGCGACCGGGCCCGGCTCGCCACCACCGACACCGACGCCACCGTCGTCGCCCTCGCCCGGATGAACGCGATACGGGGTCTGGAAGTCGCCACCGTCTCCCTCGAAGACGCCTTCCTCGCCCTGACCTCCCGGCTGGAGGCGACCTTGCTGGACGCCTCGCCGTCCCGGTGAGCGGGGCTGCCCGGGGAGTCCGGCCCTGGCCGTGCGCCTGGCCCCGCCGGTCTCGTACCGTCGGTCCGCGCGGACGGCACGGGACCGCCCGGGGGAAGAGCGGGGACCAGCGGATGTGGATGAACAGAAGAGGGTCGCGCCCCGACGAGCTGGGACCGCCCAGCGGCTTCGCGATGCTCCCCTGGCTTCTGCTCGGGACAGGGGCGCTGTCCAATCTGCTCCAGGGCGAGACGCCCCACCCCTGGATCGGCGGGATCGGGCTGCTGGTCTTCAACACCCTCTACGTCAATCTGGTCTTCCGCGCCTTCGACAAGACCGCGCGGGAAGCGCCGGCCACCCGCTGGCTGCTCCTCGCCCTGGCCGCCGTCGGCTTCGGGCTGGCGGGGCTGTACGGCGGCGCCTGGCTGCTCTTCTTCCCGCTGCTCGGGCTGGCGACGGGCACGGTGCTGCGCGGCCGTCAGGTGAAGGTGTGGATCGTCCTGCTGACGGTCGGGGCGAGCTGGATCGCGTTCATGCGGGAGGGCTGGGGCGCGGTCGGCATCGCCTATGGGACGTTCATCTCGGGGATGGTGTCCACGGCGATCCTGGCGCTCTCCGAAGCGGTGAACAAACTGCTGGAGACCCGGCAGGAGCTGGCCCGGATCGCCGTGGAGAAGGAGCGGCTGCGTTTCTCCCGCGATCTGCACGATCTGCTCGGGCACACCCTGTCGGTGATCGTGGTGAAGTCGGAGGTGGCCCGGCGGCTCGGCCCGAGGGATCTGGACGCGGCGCTGGCCGAGATCGCCGACATCGAGTCCGTCGGCCGGCAGGCGCTCACCGAGATCCGGGAGGCGGTGACCGGCTATCGGGAGGGCACCCTCACCACCGAGCTGGACCGGGCGCGGCTGGCGCTGACCGCGTCCGGGATCGATCCGGTCGTCCATCAGTCGGGGGCGCCGCTGGCCCCGCAGACGGCCGCCCTGCTGGGGTGGGTGGTCCGGGAGGCGGTGACCAACGCGGTCCGGCACAGCGGTGCCACGACCTGTGAGATCACCGTGCGCGGCACGGCGGACCGGGCCCGGGTCTCCGTCGTCGACGACGGCGTCGGAATCCCGGCCGGGCGGCGGCAGGAGAGCTGGTCGCACGGGGATCTCCTGTCCCAGGCCGGCCTGGTCTCCCGGGCGGACGGCACCGGGCTGCGGGGTCTTTCCGAGCGGATAGCCGCAGCGGGCGGCTCGCTGGAGGCCGGCCCGCTCGGCCGCGGCGGCTTCCGAGTCAGCGCGGAACTCCCCATGGACGACCCGGCGGTCCGTCGCACGGAGGCGGGTGACGCCTGGTACGCGGAACCAGGGCCGGAGACGAAGGGGCAGACGACGGAGGGGCCGGAGATGGAGGGGCCGGAGACGGAGGGGCCCGCGGGCCCGGCGGGGAAGAAGTCGTACGGCGAATCGGATGACGAGTCGGGATCGGGGGCGGGGCGGGATGAATCGGCGGATCCCGGCGGAGGGACGGCCACGAACACGGACGGGGCGCCGCACACTCGCGGAGCCGCCGGCGGCTGACGGCGGACAGCGGTCCGCGAGGCGGAGCGCGGGCGGACCGCCCCGGGGGCTGCGCGCGGGAGACGGTGCGCGAATGGGCGGCGCGGGGGACGGGGTGCGGGCGGGCGGCGATGCGCGGATAGGCGGCGCGGGGGACGGGGTGCGGGCGGGTGGACCGGGGCGTAGGTCGGGTGGAAGGCGGGACTCCGGGGGCGGGTCGGCGGGGTCGGCGGCGGGGCGCCCGTTCGGCCCGCTGCCCCGGGCCCGGGCCCCCGGGCGGGCCTACGATGACGCCGTGGAAGAGATGCCCCGGGACCACCGGCCCGCCAAGTCCGTACGCCTGTTGCTCGCCGAGGACCAGGGCATGCTGCGGGGAGCGCTGGCGATGCTCCTCGGGATGGAGGCCGATATGGAGGTCGTCGCCCAGGTGGGCCGGGGCGACGAGATCACCCCCAAGGCGCTGGAGGTACGGCCCGATGTGGCCCTGCTGGACATCGAACTGCCGGGGCGCAGCGGGCTGGACGCGGCGGCCGAGCTGCGGGACGAGGTTCCGGAGTGCCGGGTGCTGATTCTGACGACCTTCGGCCGGCCGGGGTATCTGCGGCGGGCGATGGAGGCCGGGGCGGTGGGTTTTCTGGTCAAGGACGGGCCGGTGGAGGAGTTGGCGCGGGCGATCCGCCGGGTGCTGACGGGGGAGACCGTGATCGATCCGGCGCTCGCCGCCGCCGCGCTGAGCGCAGGGCCCAGCCCGCTGACGATGCGGGAGCGGGACGCGCTGAACGCGGCGGTGGACGGGGCGACGGTGGCGGACATCGCGGGGGCGCTGCATCTGTCGGAGTCGACCGTGCGGAATTACCTCTCGTCCGCGATCGGGAAGACGGGCACCCGCAATCGGATGGAGGCGGTGCGGGCGGCGCGTCGTCAGGGCTGGCTCTAGGGCCGGCCGGTCCAGGGTCCCCGGGCCGGGTGGGCCAGGGCCGCCGGTCCAGGATCCCTGGGCGGGGTGTCATGGCAGCTCGACGCCGGGGCCGGGAGTCATGGCTGCTCGCGGCGGGGCAGCCAAAGTAGACAAAGCACCGCGCAGGTGAAGAGCAGTCCCGCGCCGACCCGGAAGGCGAGGGCGTAGCCGGCGGCCAGATCTGCGGGGGCGGTGCTGCCGTCGGTGCGGGAGGCGGCGACGGTGGAGAGGACGGCGAGGCCCAGTGCGCCGCCCATGGTCCGGGAGGTGTTGATCATTCCGGAGACCAGGCCCACGTCGCCGGGCTCGGCGCCGGCGGTGGCGAGGGAGGCGAGCGGGGTGGCGGCGAGGCCGATGCCCATCATCATCAGGATGCCGGGCCCGAGGATCATGGTGAAGAAGGAGCCGTCGGCGGTCATCAGGGACTGCCAGGCGAAGCCGGTCGCGGCGATCAGCGCTCCGGCGGCGGCGATGTTCACGGCTCCGGCGCGGGCCATCAGCCGGGGGGCGAGTTTGGAGCCGACGATCACGCTGACAGAGCTGGGGACGAGCGCCAGTCCGGCTTCGAGCGGGGTGTAGCCGAGCACGTTCTGGGCGTAGACCGTCATGAAGAACCACATGGCGAAGGAGGCCGAGCCGCAGAGCATCATCGTCACATTGCCCGCGGTGACGGCTCGTGAGCGGAAGAGTTTCAGCGGCATGAGCGGGGTCGTCGTCCGGGCCTCGACGAGGACGAAGAGGCCGAGCAGGGCGAAGCCGCCGAGCAGGGGCAGCAGGGTGGCGGCGGCGGTCCAGCCGGACTCCTCGGTCTGGACGATGCCGTAGGCGACGGCGCCCAGGCCCGCCGTGACCAGGATCGCGCCGGGGAGGTCCAGTCGGCGGCCCGAGCCGGCCCGGCTCTCGGTGAGCCAGATCGCCGCGCCGATCAGCACCAGTGCGCCCACCGGCACATTGATCAGCAGAACCCAGCGCCAGGAGAGGAGATCGGTGAGAAGTCCGCCCACGAATCCGCCGGCCGCGCCGCCCGCGGCGCCCACGGCCGACCAGGTGCCGATCGCCCGGGTGCGGGCGGGTCCCGGCGGGACGGCGGCGGTCACGATGGTGAGGGTCGCCGGGGCGAGCACGGCCGCGCCCAGGCCCTGCACGGCGCGGGCGGCGAGCAGTTGCCAGCCCTCCTGCGCGAGACCGCCCGCGAGGGAGGCGGCGGTGAAGAGTCCGAGCCCGAAGAGGAAGGTCCGCTTGCGGCCGAAGAGGTCGGCGGCCCGCCCGCCGAAGAGCATGAATCCGGCGAACGCGATGGAGTAGGCGTTGAGCACCCATTGGAGCCCGGTGGTGGAGAGCCCGAGGTCGGCGCGCATCGAGGGGAGCGCCACATTGACGACGGAGACATCGAGGACGACGAGGAACTGCCCGGCGCTGGCGGCGAGGATCACCAGCCAGGCACGGGCGGGGCGGGCGGCGGAAGGGGGTATTCGGCTCTGCTGGGCATCTGCGGGGGCTTGGACCATGACTGTCATGGTCTCAGCCGTGTTCCGGTCCGTACATCCGGTTATACGGTCGGCTCGGTGTGCGGCTCCGGGCCCGCCGGCCTGGTGCGGGCCGGTGCGCGCCGCCGGGGCCGGGGGTGCGCTGGGGCGGGCCGGGGGCGCGCGGGGCGGGGTTCTAGACCGCGCGGAGCAGGGTGACGACGGCGGCTCCGCCGAGGCCGATATTGTGGGCGAGGCCGGTCCTGGCCCCGGCCGCCTGGCGGGGGCCGGCCTCTCCGCGCAGCTGCCAGACCAGTTCCGCGATCTGGGCGAGTCCGGTCGCGCCGAGCGGATGGCCCTTGGAGATCAGCCCGCCGGAGGGGTTGACGACCCATCGTCCGCCGTAGGTCGTCGCGCCGCTCTCCACCAGCTTCCCGGACGCGCCCTCGGCGCACATGCCGAGCGCCTCGTAGGTGAGGAGTTCGTTGATCGAGAAGCAGTCGTGGAGTTCGATGACGTCGACGTCCTCGATGCCGAGGCCCGAGGACTCGTACACGGCGAGCGCGGCCGCCCGGGACATCGGCCGCCCCACGACGTCGACGCAGGAGCCGGAGGAGAAGGACGCGCCGGTGTCGGTCGTCATCGTCTGCGCGGCGATCTCCACCGCGCGGCCGCGCAGTCCGCGCTCGGCGACGAAGCGCTCCGAGACGACGACGGCGGCCGCCGCTCCGTCGGAGGTGGGCGAGCACTGGAGTCTGGTCAGGGGCGCGTGGACGGTCTTGGCGGCGAGGATCTCCTCGACGGTGTGGACGTCCCGGAACTGGGCGCGCGGATTGAGCGCCGAGTGCCGGTGGTTCTTGGCGGCGACGGCCGCGAGCTGCGCCTCCGTGGTGCCGTGGCGGTCCATGTGCTCGCGGGCCGCGTTGCCGAAGATCTGCGCGGTGGGCGGGGTGGCCGCGAAGCCGTGGGCCGCCGCCATCACCCCGTAGTGGCGGCCGACGGGCGAGCCCTTGAGGTCGCCGCCGCCCGCGCCGCCGCCGAGCGCGCCCTTGCGCATCTTCTCGAAGCCGAGGGCGAGTACGCAGTCGCTGAGGCCGCCCTCGACGAACTGGCGGGCCAGCATCAGCGCGGTGGCGCCGGTGGCGCAGTTGTTGTCGACGTTGTAGATGGGCACACCGGTCAGCCCCAGTTCGTAGACGGCGCGCTGGCCGGCGGTGGAGGGCTGGAAGCAGTGGCCGACGGGGACCTGTTCGACGTCCTCGTAGGAGATCCCGGCGTCGGCCAGGGCCTCGGAGCCCGCGTCGGCGGCCATCTCCCAGTACGGCCGGTCCCGGGATTCGGGCTTCTCGAACGGGGTCATGCCGACGCCGACGACATAGCTCTTCACCATGGTGTGCTCTCTCTCCTGGGATCGCTGGGACTGTTGGGAGTGCTGGGGCCGCCCGGTCCCCGCAGCGCGCGGACACGGCGCGCGTCATGGACACCGCGACGAGGAGGGTGGGGAGCACCAGGGCCCCGGCCCCGGCCCCGGCCCCGGCCCCGGCCCCGGCTCCGGCTCCGGCTCCGGCTCCGGGGAGCCTCAGTCGCGGGGAAGGCCGAGGAGACGTTCGGCGACGACGTTGAACCGGACCTGGGTAGTGCCGCCCGCGATGGCCGGACAGCGGGACATGAGCAGCCCGTGGACGGCCCGCTCCCCCGCCCCCGTACTCCCCGGCAGACGTACCCCGAGGAGTCCCTGCCGGACGGTCGCGTCCCAGTGGGCGGGTCTGCCGGTCGTGCCGGAGCGACCGTCGGGCAGGGCGCGGACCTCGTCGAGCGGCACGGTGCGCGCCGGCCGTCGTCGGACGGACGCGGCCGGCTCCCTCTGTTCGTGCGTGAACGCGATGCCCATGCGCGGCAGAGTAGAACACGTTTCAATCTGACGGTAGGTCAGCTACCGGGGTTTCCCGGGCGCCGATCCGGCGGCGGCGGGCGGGCGGTCGCCCGGGGAGCGGCACAGGCGGCCCGTAGGCTCGTTCCCATGGATGCGTTCTTACCGTTCCTGATCGTGGTCGGCGGCTTCGCCGTGGTGTTGTTCCTCTTCGCCAGGCTGGCGGCGCGCATTCGGCGGCGCGGTCTCGCGGGCGGGGCCATGAGCGCCGCCCTGGCCTCGTACGAGGAGGCGTTCCGTGCCACCTCCCATGAGTCGTATGTCGAGATCCGGGCCCAGACGGAGCGCAAGGCCCCGGTCCTCTCGCCGGACGGTCACCGGGGGCGCGGCCCCGGCGCGACAGGCCGGGCGGGCGCGGCGGACGCCCGGCGGCGCGGACCGCATCGGCCGGGGCGGCCGCGCGCCCGCCGTTCCCGCCGCCTCCTCGGCCGCTGGACCGGTCGCCCGAGGTCCGGTCGCTGAGCCATGGGCGGGGCGTCGGGAGGCGATCGGGAGCGGTGCCCGCGAGGCCGTGGGGAGCGGCGTCCGCCGAGGCCGGGCGGAGACCGCCCGCGAGGTTCAGCCGGAGGAGGCCCCCGGGGGCCCCTCCCCGTGCGCCGAGAGCCGGCGCGGGCCGGCGCCCGCCTCGCCCAGCTCGTCCCCGGGATTGAGCACGCCGCAGCGCTGGAGGGAGAGGCAGCCGCAGCCGATGCACCCGGTGATCTCCCGTTGCAGCTCCTCGATCTCCCGCCGCCGGACTTCGAGAAGACCGGCCCAGCGCCGCGAGATGCGCTCCCAGTCCCGTTTGGCGGGCATCCGGCCGTCCGGCAGGGGCCGGAACACCTCCAGGACCTCGGAGAGGGGGATGCCCATCCGTTTGGCCGCCAGGATCAGCGAGATGCGCCGCAGCACATGGCGGGGGTAGCGGCGCTGATTGCCCGGGGTGCGCTCGGAGGCGATCAGCCCCCGCTCCTCGTAGAAGCGGACGGCGGAGGTGGCGATTCCCGCCCGGAGGGCGACCTCGCCGACGGTGAGCAGATCCGTCGGAGCCTTCACTGCCGGCCGCCTTTACTTCAAGTCCACTTGAAGTAACAGCGTAACCGGACCCGGGCCGCCGCCGGGCGGGGGCGGGTACGGCACGATGGACGACCGGGCGGCGCGGACCGTGAAGGACCGCCGCTGACCAGCCCGTACGCCCCCGCACCGCCGCCCCGCCCCGTACACCCCGCCGCCCCGCCCGCACGCACGGACCGTCCCGTACACCCCGCCGCCCCGTACACCCCGCACGCCCGCGCATCCGTACCCGCGGCCGTACGCACCCACCCGAGGAGCCCCCGCCATGCCCGAAACCGCCCCTGGCACCGCCCCCGACACCGCGCCCACGCCGGCGATCCTCGCCGCCTTCGAGAGCGCCAAGGGGTTCATGCCCCGGGTCGAGGGGCTCGCGCTCCACGCCGCCGCCGTGGAGGCGGGGGCGCTCGGGCTGCCGCTGCTGGAGGTGGGCACGTACTGCGGGCGGTCGACGATCCTGCTCGCCGACGCGGCGCGGGCCGCCGGGACGACCGCGATCACCGTCGACCACCACCGGGGCAGCGAGGAGCAGCAGGAGGGGTGGGAGTACCACGACCCGTCGGTCGTGGACCCGGAGGTCGGCCGGATGGACACCCTGCCGACCTTCCGCCGCACCCTGCACCGCGCGGGCCTGGAGGACCACGTCGTCGCGATCGTCGGCCGCTCCCCGCAGGTCGCCCGGGTCTGGAGCACCCCGCTCGGGCTGGTCTTCATCGACGGCGGGCACACCGACGAGCACGCCACGGCGGACTACGAGGGATGGGCGCCGCTGCTGGCCGACGGAGGACTGCTGGTGATCCACGACGTCTTCCCGGACCCGGCCGACGGCGGGCAGGCCCCGTACCGCGTCTATCGGCGGGCGCTCGGCTCCGGCGCGTTCACCGAGGTCTCCGCGACCGACTCGCTGCGGGTGCTCCGGCGCACCGGACCGGGCGTCTGACCCGGCCATCACCTACCATCGCGCAGGTGTCGTACGACGAGATGGACCGCCCCCGGCGCCGGAGGCCCGGCGCGCCCGCCATCGCCGCAGCCGTACTCGTGCCGGCCGCGGCACTGGCCGGGTGGCTGGCCATGGAGTCGGTGAACGGGGCGCCGGAGAGCGGCCCGCCGCCCGCGACGAAGACCGCCGGCGAAACCCCCGGGGAGAAGCCCGGAGGGAAGCCCGGCGAGAAGCCCCGGGAGAAGCCGGGAGAGAGTTCCGACGACGGGAAGCCGGGCGGCCGGGAACCGCTGAAGGGCCGGACGGTCGTCGTCGACCCGGGCCACAACCCGGGCAACTTCCGGCACACGGACGAGATCAACGCGCCCGTGGACATCGGGACCAACCGGAAGCCCTGCGACGCGACGGGCACCTCGACCGACGACGGCTACACCGAGGCCGCGTTCACCCGCGACGTCTCCCACCGGCTGCGCGCCCTGCTGGAGGAGCAGGGCGCGCGGGTCGTGTTCACCCACGACGGGGAGCGGCCCTTCGGCCCCTGTGTGGACGAGCGCGCCCGGATCGGCAACGCGGCCCGCGCGGACGCGGTCGTCTCCGTCCACGCGGACGGCTCGGCCAGGGGCCATCGCGGCTTCCATCTGATCCTGCCCGGACCGGTCCGCGCGGGCGCGGCGGACACCGGAAGGATCGTGGGGCCCTCGCGCGAGCTGGGCGAGCGGATCGCCGGGGCCTTCGGCCGCGCGACCGGCACCGATCCGTCCAATTACGCGGGCGGCGGCACCGGGCTGGATGTGCGCACCGATCTCGGCGGGCTCAATCTGTCCACCGTGCCGAAGGTGTTCATCGAGTGCGGCAACATGCGCGACCCCGCCGACGCGGCGCTGCTGACCAGCGCCGGGTGGCGGCAGCGGGCCGCGCAGGGGATCGCGGACGGGCTCCGCGCCCATCTGACCGCACGGCCGGGGCCGCCCCCGGCCGCCTCCCCGGAGCCCGATGTCTCCTGACACCCTGCAGACGGCCGGAACGGGCAGACGATAGCCTCATCCCCACGAACGGGGAGCCCACCCCCAGCTCCGCGCCACGCACACCGCCGCGGGCGGCAGCGAAGACCGCCCCGATGAGACGACCCAAGAAGGACTTTTTACGTGAACATCCGCTCCCTCACACGAGGTGATGGCGTGGTGATCGGAGCAGCGGTCCTGCTGTTCATCGCCTCGTTCCTGGATACGATCGACTGCTCCGGCGCCCTCTGCGGGGATGTGCCCAACGCCTGGGACAACGGTTCCCTGCTTCTCGGCGTCTATCTGGCCGGCATCATCAGCGCGGCCCTGATCGTCCTCTCCCATCTGCTGCCCCGGCCGCCGAAGGTGATCGGCATCGAGCTGGGCCACCTCGGCATCGCGCTGGCGGTCTTCACCGCCTGGTCGGCGCTGGGCGCCATCTTCGACCCGGCGGGCTCGTTCAACGGCGAGCTGGACCCGGACGCGGGCACCGGTCTGATCCTCGGCTTCATCGGGGCTCTCGTGCTGGCGGCGGGCGCGGTCTGCTCGCAGCTGGTGCCCGCCCTCAAGGCCCCGCTGCTCGGCGCGCCGCGTCCGGCGTCGCCGCAGCCGTACGGCGGCCAGCCGCAGAGCGGCTACGGCTACCCGGGCGCGCAGCAGCAGCAGCCGTACGGCGGTCAGCAGCCGGGCCAGTCCCAGCCCTCCTACGGCGGCCAGCCGGCCCAGCCCGGACCGGCCGCCGCGGCGCAGCCGGCCCCGGCGGCCGATTTCGCGCCGTTCTGGTTCGCGGTGCCGGTGGCCCGTCCGCTGTACGGCGAGGACGGCTCGCCCAGCCCGATCGCCGAACTCGCGCCGGGCACCTGGTATCTCGCGGTCGAGCAGCGCGGCTCGGGCCTGATCGCCCAGACGCAGGACGGCCGGCGCGGAGTGCTCCAGGACACCTCGGGCATTCAGCGCGGCTGACGCGCGCCGCACCACCGTACGAAGGGGCCGCCGGACGTTCCGGCGGCCCCTTCGCGTCGCCCGCCCGAGGGGACGGCGATCTCTCCGTGCCGCCCGCGCGAGAGGGACGGCGACCTCTCCGTACCGCACGCGCGAGAGGTACGGCGACCTCTTCGCGTCGCCCGCGCACAACAGCGCCGGCCCCTCGCACCGCCCGCCCACAGCCGCGCCGCTCCCCCGCACCGCCCGCCCACAGCGGCGGGCGACCCCCTCGGTCAGCGGAGGTTCTCCCCCCAACCCCCCTGGATCATGGTCTGGAACGCCCACGCGCCGTCGCGCTTGATCAGGACGTCGGCGTAGTGCATCCGCTGGGACCGTCCGCCGGCCGTCATGACCGAGTCGCTGAAGACGATCACCATGGCGGAGGAGAGGAAGACGGGGGTGCGGGTGGACTCGAAGGCGATGTCCTCGTCGCCCCCGCCCATCACCTGGGTCATCGTGGCGATGTACTGCTCACGGTCCCACTGGGCCGAGGCGCCGTTGCCCTCGGCGTCGTCGCTGACCAGGTTGAGGGGGAAGACGGCGACATCGGCCATGCGCTCGATCTCGCGCCGGCCGCTGTAGGAGTCGAAGGCGGCGAACCAGGCGTCGATCTCGGCCAGCTCTTCGGCGGTGGGGATGTGACCGGCGTCGGGCAGCGGGGTCATACGGTGTCTCCCATTCGGAACGATCATGCTCGGATGCTCGGGAACCGTATCCCCGATCTCCCGTCTAGTCAAACTTGATTACCTAGAGATTCCCTCTCCGGGCTCTTCCCGGCCCGGAGTCGCCGCCCTAATCTGACGGATCGTCACCTATGGAGCGGAGGGCGGCCATGGGGCTGCGACTGGGACTGGCGCTCGGCTACTGGGGCCGGAGCCCCGCCCCGGGCCGGCTCGAACTCGCCCTGGAGGCCGAACGCCTCGGATACGACTCCGTCTGGACCGCCGAGGCCTGGGGCTCCGACGCCTTCACCCCGCTCACCTGGATCGCCGCGCACACCTCCCGGATCAGGCTCGGCACCGCCGTGGCGCAGATGGCCGCCCGCACCCCGACCGCGACCGCGATGCACGCGCTCACCCTGGACCACCTCTCCGGCGGCCGGATGATGCTCGGCCTGGGACTGTCCGGCCCCCAGGTGGTGGAGGGCTGGTACGGCCGACCGTTCCCCGCCTCCCCGCTCACCGCGAGCCGGGAGTACGTGGAGGTCATCCGCCAGGTCCTGCGCCGCGAGGGGCCCGTCGAACTGGACGGCCGCTTCCACCCCCACCCCTATCGCGGCCCCGACGCCACCGGACTCGGCCTGCCCCTCCGGCCGATCACCCACCCGCTGCGCGCGACGCTCCCGCTGCTCCTCGGCGCGGAGGGCCCCAAGAACATCGCCCAGACGGTGCGGATCGCCGACGGCTGGCTGCCGCTGCACTGGTCACCGGCGCGGACCGGCGCGTACGACGAGGCGCTCACCGATGTGCCCGACGGGTTCATGATCGCGCCGCTGGTGCACGCCCGGGTCTGCGACGACGTCGCGGAGGGGCTGACCCCGGTCAAGACGGCGCTCGGCTTCTACATCGGAGGCATGGGACACCGGACCCGGAACTTCCACGCCGAGCTGATGGCGCGGATGGGGTACGGATCCGCCGCGCGGCGGATCCAGCGGCTGTTCGCCGAGGGGCGCCGGCCCGAGGCCGTGCGCGCTGTTCCCGACGCCTTCGCCGACGAGATCTCGCTGATCGGACCGAGGGAGCGGATCGCCGAACGGCTCGACGCGTGGCGGTCCGGACCCGTCACGGATCTGCTGCTGACCTCGCCGGACGCCCGGACGCTGCGCACCCTGGCGGAGCTGGTGCTGTGAAAGCCCGCCCCGGCGGGTTTCCCCGGGGCGACAGCGGTAACCCGAGGAGACATGAGTCCTCGTCATCGCAACGGAACGCACCAGGCCGCGACGGTCGTCGCGGTCGTCGCGGACGTGATGGCCGCGATCATCGTCCTGTGGATCCTGATGTATCTGCTGGACGCCAACCGGGGCAACGAGCTGGTCGGTTTCGTCCAGGACAGCGCCCGGTTCCTGGCGGGCTGGTCCCACGACCTGTTCACCTTCGACGCGGCCTGGGCGCGGGTCGTCGCCGGATACGGGCTGGCGGCCGTGGTCTATCTCTTCGTCGGGCACGCCGTGGCGGGACGCCTGCGCGGCCGCTGACGGACCGGCCGGCCGAGACGGACCCGTCGGCGGACCCGACCCGGCCCGGACACGCCCCGGACCCGGCCCGCCCCGGACACGACCCACCGCCGGACCCGGCCCGCCGCCGGACCCTCGCCGAGCCCGAAACGAAGACCGGAGCCGTCAGAACGCGCAGCAGTCGGGGGCGGAGCCGCGCGGCAGCCGTTCCCCGCCGAAGACCGCGGTGGTCGCCTCGTCCCCCCCGAGCGCGGCCACCGCCAGCAGCAGCGAGCCGGCCGTCCAGGCGGTGCGCTCCTCGGGCCAGATCGCCCGCTCGCCCTCGAAGACGTACCCCGTCCAGTACATGCCGTCGGGGGCCCGCAGATGGGCGATGGACTGGAGGATCTCCAGGGCGCGGTCCGACTCCCCCATCACCCAGAGCGCCAGGGCCAGTTCACAGCTCTCGCCGCCGGTCACCCAGGGGTTCGGCAGCACACAGCGCACCCCGAGGCCCGGGACGACGAAGTCCTCCCAACGCTCCTCGATCCGCGCCTTGGCCCCGGGTCCCGTGACCGCGCCGCCGAGGACCGGGTAGTACCAGTCCATCGAGTAGCGGTCCTTGTCCAGGAAGCGCTCCGGATGGCTCTGTATCGCGTGGGCGAGCGCGCCCGCCGCCGCCTCCCACGCGGGCCGGGGCTCCTCGCGCTCGTCCGCGATGGCGAGCGCGCAGCGCAGCGCGTGGTGGATGGAGGAGCTGCCGGTGAGCAGGGCGTCGGCGACCGGGGCGCCGTCGGCCTCGCGCTTCCAGCCGATCTGGCCGCCGGGCTGCTGGAGCCGCAGGGTGAACTCGACCGCCGCGCAGACCGCCGGCCACATGCGGTCGAGGAAGGCCTCGTCGCCGGTGGCGAGGTAGTGGTGCCAGACGCCGACGGCGACATAGGCGCAGAAGTTGCTCTCCCGGCTCCGGCCGGTGGGCCGGCCGGCGTCTCCGTCGGCGTAGGCGGCGTACCAGGAGCCGTCCTCGTTCTGGTGGCGCAGCAGCCAGGCGTACGCGCGGGCCGCGGCCTCGTCCTCGCCCGCGGCGTCCAGCGCCATGGCGGCCTCGATGTGGTCCCACGGGTCGAGGTGGTGGCCGCGGAACCAGGGGATGGCGCCGTCCTCGCGCTGGACGGCGAGGATGCCCGCGACGGTCTCGGCGGCCTCCTCTGCGGTGAGCACCCCGGGGAGGATGAGGTGCTCGGTGGGGGGATTGCTCACGCGCGGGCCCCGGTCGCGGCGGCGGCGGAATCGGCCGAGGGGAGCTGGGGCTTGGTGGCGTAGGCGACGAAGCTCTTGCCGATCAGCGGGTTGAGCGCCCGCTCGGCGAGCCGGGTGGCCAGTGGCTTCTTCATGATGTCCCAGACCAGGAGCCGGTGGTACGCCTTGACCGGCAGCGCCTTGTCGTTGTCGACGCCGAGGGCGCATTTGAGCCACCAGTAGGGGCTGTGCAGGGCGTGGGCGTGGTGGGTGCCGTAGGGGACGAGTCCGGCTTCCTCGATCCTGGCGAGGAGTTCGTCGGCCCGGTAGATGCGGATATGGCCGCCCTCGACCTCGTGGTAGGCGTCGCTGAGGGTCCAGCAGACCTTCTCGGGGCCGTAGCGGGGGACGGTGACGGCGATCCGGCCGCCGGGCTTGAGCACCCGCACCATCTCGGCGAGGACGCCCTTGTCGTCGGGGATGTGCTCCATGACCTCGGAGATGATCACGACGTCGAAGGACTCGTCGGGGAAGGGGAGGTTGAGGGCGTCGCCCTCCATGGCGGTGGCGGTCGCGCCCTCGGGGGCCTCGCCCGCCTCCTTCATCGCCGCGAACCAGGTGGCGACCTCGCGGATCTCCTCGGCGTTGCGGTCGAGGGCCACGACCCGGGCGCCGCGCCGGTAGCACTCGAAGGCGTGGCGTCCCGCGCCGCAGCCCAGATCGAGGACGCGGTCGCCCGCGGCGAGCGGGAAGCGGGAGAAGTCGACGGTCAGCACAGGTTCCCGCTTTCGCAGTCGAGAGTTCGATGACGTGGTGCCGCGGTGGGACGGGGCGCGGCCGTGGGGCGGGGCGGGACGGGGGCGTACGAGGGTGTCAACGGGCCACCCGGGAGATCGCCGCGCGGTACAGCTCCACCGTCCCCTGCGCCGCCTTGGCCCAGGTGAACCGTTCCAGCACCCGGGCCCGGCCCGCCGCGCCGAGCCTGGCCCGCAGTTCGGGGTCGCCCAGGAGCCGGCCGAGGGCAGCGGCGAGGGCGTCCGCGTCGCCGGGCGGGACGGCGAGACAGCTCTCGCCGTCGGGTCCCGAGACCTCGGGGATCGCCCCGCCGGTGGTGGCGACCAGCGGGGTGCCGGTGGCCATCGCCTCGGCGGCGGGCAGCGAGAACCCCTCGTACAGCGAGGGCACACAGGCGATCTGCGCGCCGCGCACCAGGTCGACGAGTTCGGCGTCGGAGATTCCCTTGACGAACTCGATCGCGTCCTGGAGCCCGTGGCGTTCGATGAGCCGGTGGACCGGGCCGTCCTCGGCGCGCTTGCCGACGACCACGAGATGGGCGTGGGGATGATCGGCGCGGAGCCGGGCCAGCGCCTCCACCAGGTGGACGAGGCCCTTCAGGGGCACATCGGCGCTGGAGGTGGTGACGATCCGGCCGGGGATCTCGGGGACGGCGGGGTCGGGCGAGAAGAGTTCGGCGTCGGCGCCGATGTGGACGACCCGGATCCGGTCCGGGCGTACGCCGAGGTGGTCCACGATCTCCTGCCGCGAGGAGCCGGAGACGGTGAGGACGGAGGGCAGCCGGCGGGCGACCCGCTTCTGCATCCGGGTGAATCCGTACCAGCGGCGGACCGAGAGCCGCCGGCCGCGGCTGTCGGCGGCGGCCAGATCGAGCTTCCGGTCGACGGTGATGGGGTGGTGGACGGTGGTGACCAGGGGTGCGCCGAGGTCGCCGAGGAGTCCGTAGCCGAGGGTCTGGTTGTCGTGGACGACGTCGAACTGTCCGCGCCGGGCGGCGAGATGGCGGCGGGCGCGCAGCGAGAAGGTCAGCGGCTCGGGGAAGCCGCCGGTCCACATGGTGCCGACCTCGACCGCGTCGATCCAGTCGCGGTACTCGCCCCGGCCCGGCGTGCGGAAGGGATCGGGGCTGCGGTAGAGGTCGAGGCTGGGCAGCTCGGTGAGGGGGACGCCCTCGTCGAGTACGGGGTAGGGCTGGGCGCCGATCACTTCGACGCGGTGTCCGAGCCGGGCCAGTTCGCGGGAGAGGTGGCGGACGTAGACGCCCTGGCCGCCGCAGAAGGGGTTGCCCTTGTAGGAGAGGAGGGCGATGCGCAGCGGCGCGTCGCCCGCCGCGTCGCCGAGGGGGGAGGCCGCGGTGCGGCGGCCCTTCCCCGGGTTCGCGTGAGGGCCGGCCTCGATGGCCTCAGCGGTCACTCACGGCCCCCTTCATCACTGCGTTTCGCCGGAGCGTAACCGCTCGCGCTAATCTAGAACAAGTTTCAGACTTGGTCGCTCAACGAGCTTCGAATCTACCGGCAGGTAGCGCCGCTGTAAGGGCTGGAACAGGTGATTCGCACCACGGCGGCCACGCTGCCATGCTGTGCGACCGATCCGTGTCCGACACCCGTCCGGCAGCCGCCCGGCGCGGGCGCCGCGGGCGCACGGAACGGGATGATCCGCCTTGTGAGGGAACGGGACATATGACTGCCGAAGCCAGGCCGCGGGGGCCCGCCTCACCGCGGCTGACCGAGCGCCAGGAGGCACGCCGCCGCCGCATCCTGCACGCCAGCGCGCAGCTGGCGAGCCGGGGCGGCTTCGACGCGGTGCAGATGCGCGAGGTCGCCGAGGCCGCGGAGGTCGCGCTCGGCACGCTCTACCGCTACTTCCCCTCCAAGATCCATCTGCTGGTCGCCACCATGCAGGACCAGCTCCAGCATCTGCACACCACCCTGCGGAAGCGTCCGCCGGGCGGGGAGAGCGCGGCCGAGCGGGTGGCCGAGACGCTGATGCGGGCCTTCCGGGCGCTCCAGCGGGAGCCGCATCTCGCGGACGCGATGGTGCGGGCGCTGACCTTCGCGGACCGGAGCGTCAGCGCCGAGGTGGACACCGTCTCGCGGCAGACGACGGCGATCATCCTGGACGCCACGGGGCTGGAGCGCCCGACGCCCGCCCAGCTGTCGGCGGTCCGGGTGATCGAGCACACCTGGCACTCGGCGCTGATCACCTGGCTGTCGGGGCGGGCCTCGATCGCCCAGGTGCGGATCGACATCGAGACGGTGTGCCGGCTGATCGAGCTGACGACGGCGGAAGCGGAGGCGGAAGCGGAGGCGGGGGCGGGGGCCGGGGAGCCCGCGCGCTCCCGGGGCCGCCGGTAGCGCCGCCGGCAGGTCCGTCGGCAGGTCCGTCGGCAGGTCCGTCGGCAGGTCCGTCGGCAGGTCCGTCGGCAGGTCCGTCGGCAGATCCGTCGGCAGATCCGTCGGCAGATCCGTCGGCAGATCCGTCTCCGGTGAGAGGGGCCGCCGGCAGAGCCGCCGGAGCGCCGGCCAAAGGGCGCGCCGGCCCGGAAGCGGAAGCGGAGCCGGGCTCCCCGGCCCGCTCACTCCTCCGGGGGGAACACCGGCTCCCCGCTCGCCGACACGGTGATCGTGATCGCCTCGACGGGGCAGCTCTCCGCCGCCTCCAGCGCCGTCTCGCTCGCTTCGCTCTCCGCCGCCGTCGGATGCGCCTGGCGCGCCTCGTCCAGCCGGAAGCCGTCCGGGGCCGTGCCCACGCACATGCCCGAGCCGATGCAGACGCTCCGGTCGACCTCGATGCGCCAGCGGTCGCCCATCAGTTGCCTCCGTCGCCTCGGTGTCCTGCGGGCAGATGGATCGTCTTGTGCTCCAGATACGCACCGTAGCCCTCGGGTCCCATCTCCCGCCCGACGCCGGAGTTCTTGTATCCGCCGAATGGCCCAAGCATGTCCAGGCCGAAGGTGTTGACGCTGTACGACCCGGTCCGGATCCGCCGGGCGAAGCCGATGCCGCGCTCGACGTCGCCGGTCCAGACGCTGCCGCTGAGCCCGTAGTCGGAGTCGTCGGCGATCCGCGCGGCCTCGTCCTCGTCCCCGTACGGCAGCAGACAGACCACCGGGCCGAAGATCTCCTCGCGGGCGATCCGCATGCTGTTGTCGACCTCTCCGAAGAGGGTCGGCTCGACGTACCAGCCGTGTTCGAGTCCGGCCGGGCGGCCGCCGCCGGTGAGGAGTTTCGCGCCCTCGCGCAGCCCGGAGTCGATGTAGTCGAGAGTGCGCCGCCGCTGCCGCCGGGCGACCAGCGGGCCGACCTGGGTCGCCGGGTCCAGCGGATCGCCGACCACGAGCGCCGAGGCGGCGGCGGTGAGCGCCTCGGCGAACTCGCCGTAGCGGGAGCGCGGCACGAGCACCCGGGTCTGGGCGACACAGGCCTGCCCGTTGTTCATCCAGGCCGCGGGGACGATCCCGGCGACGGCCGACTCCAGGTCGGCGTCGGGGAGGATCACGGCGGCGGACTTGCCGCCCAGCTCCAGGGTGAGCCGGGCGAGACGGCGGGAGGCGACCTCCATGACCCGTTTGCCGACCGCGACCGATCCGGTGAAGGAGACCTTGTCGACGCCGGGGTGGCCGACCAGGTATTCGCTCACCTCCCGTCCGGCGGGCAGCACCGAGAGCACCCCCTCGGGCAGCCCGGCGTCCCGCGCGATGCCGGCGAGCAGCCAGGAGTCGAGCGGCGACTCGGGGGACGGTTTGAGGACGGCGGTGCACCCGGCGAGCAGCGCGGGGGCGAGCTTGGCCGCGGCGGTGAACTGCGGCACGTTCCACGGCACCACGGCGGCGACCACGCCGACCGGCTCCCGCCGCACCAGGAGGGGGCCGAGCGCGCCGTCCCGGCTCTCCTCGTACGGGAAGTCCCGCGCGATCGCGAGATGCGCGTCCCACACCATCAGCGCGCCGAGGGCCTGGGCGAGCACGCTCCAGGAGTACGGGGAGCCGTTCTGGGAGCTGATGACGCGGGCCAGTTCCTCGTGGCGGACGGCGATCGCGTCCTTGATCCTGCCGACGGCGGCGATCCGCTCGGCGAGCGGCAGCCGGGGCCAGGGGCCGTCGTCGAACGCGGTGCGGGCGGCGGCCACCGCGCGGTCCACATCGGCGCGGGAGGCGTGCGGCACCCGGCCGATGACCTGTTCGGTGTGGGGCGAGACGACCTCGATGACCTCGTCGCCGAGCGGTTCGGCGAACTCCCCGCCGATGAAGAGTTCTCCGTGTTCCACGAGCTCGGTCATGGCCGCCGCCTCCTGCACCCGGGGTTTATCTGACACTGTGTCAGAACTGATATCAGCTCTCGTCGCGACGGGCAATGCCCGTGCCGCCGGCGGCAGGCGGGAGAGCCCGCCGCCGGGGGAGGCGGGGAGGGCCGGCCGAGAGGGGCGGGCGTCATGACACAGGCTCAGCGGACCCGGGTGATCGATCACGGCGGCGGGGTCTGGTCCATCGAGGTGCCCATCCCGGACAATCCGCTCGGCCACACCCTCGTCCATCTGCTGGACACCGACCGGGGCCCGGTCCTCGTCGACACCGGCTGGGACGACCCGGACTCCTGGGACGCCCTCACCGCCGGGCTCGCCGCCGCCGGGGTCGCGGTGCGGGACGTCCACGGGGTGCTCGTGACCCACTGCCACCCCGACCACCACGGGCTCTCCGGGCAGGTCCGGGAGGCGTCCGGCGCGTGGATCGCCATGCACGCCGCCGACGCCGAGGCGGTACGCAGGACCCGGGAGGCCGGGCCGGGCGTCTGGCTCGCCTTCCTCGCCGAGAAGCTGGCCCGCGCCGGGGCCCCGGACGCCCACACCGCGCTGCTGCGGACGGCCCTCGCGACGGGCCGCGCCGGGACGGACCCGGGGCGGCGGGCGGCCCTGCCCGACCGGGAGATCGTCCCCGGGGAGCGGCTGGACCTCGCCGGGCGGCGGCTGACCGCGATCTGGACGCCCGGACACACCCCGGGCCATGTCTGCCTCCATCTGGACGAGGCGCATCCGGCGAACCTCCCGGGCCGCGGCCGGCTCTTCTCCGGGGACCATCTGCTCCCCGGGATCAGCCCGCACATCGGCCTGTACGAGGACCCGGAAGGACCGGAATCCGCCGATCTCGGCGCCGATCCCCTCGGCGACTACCTCGCGTCGCTGGAGCGGGTCGGCCGGCTCTCGGTCGCCGAGGTGCTGCCCGCGCACCAGCACTCCTTCACCGGGGCCGCCGGACGGGTGCGGGAGCTGCTCGACCACCACGAGCGGCGGCTCGGACAGCTGCTGGAGCTGCTGGCGGAGCCGCTCACCCCGTGGCAGACCGCCGAGCGGATGACCTGGAACCGGCCGTGGGAGCGGATCCCGCACGGCTCGCGGAACATCGCGGTGGCGGAGGCGGAGGCGCACCTGCGCAGGCTTGTGACCCTGGGGGCGGGCCGAGGCCCTGCCGGGCGTCCCGACGCGGTACGCGGCGGTGTGACCGCGTACGCGGCGGGGCTCTGGACGCGGGGCCCGTGCGGTGCGGGCCGGTACGTGCGGTGCGGGCCGGTGCGTGCGGTGTCGTCCTGTTACGCGCGGCGCGGTCCCGTACCCACGGTCCCGTCCCGTACGCGAGGCGGGCGCGGGGCCGGGCGCGGCGTGGCGTGCGTCACGGGGAGCGGGCGCGCCGGGCGGGACGGTCCGGCGGAGGGCGCGGCGAGGACGGCCAGGTCGGCCGGGGCGGACGGATCCGATCCGGTCCGGCCCCGTCCGGACCGACCGCATCCGATCGGATCGGCCGGGACAGAAGCGGGGGCTCACCCTCCGGATGGCGGCCGGACGGCCGGTAGAGTGGGCAGGTCGTCATCACACCCGTACGGGGGGAAGCCGGTGCGAATCCGGCGCTGACCCGCAGCCGTGAGCCGTCACCCCGATCCGCTCGGGGGCGGCGAGCCGGAATGCCCCGTACGCGACCGTGAACGGCTCGCGCCACCGGCAGCCCGCCGGTGACCGGCACCGTCGAGGAATACGGAACCGGAGCCCTGGTGCCTGAGCGTGCCCGTGCCCGGCTCCCGCAGGAGAGGCCCGCCCCGCCCATGACCACCGTTCGCCGCCGCGGCGCAGCAGCGCTCGCCGCCTCCGCCGTCCTCGGCGTGGCCGTCGCCTCCGCCGCGTCCCCCGCCGCCGCCGCTCCCACCCCCTCCCCCTCCGCCGCGCTCCCCGCCGGTCTGTACGGGACGGGCGACCCGACGTACGACGGCGTCTGGCGGCAGGCCCTGGCGCTGCTCGCCCAGGACACGGTCGGCGTGACGCCCGCCGAGAAGGCCGTGGAGTGGCTGACCGGGCAGCAGTGCGACAACGGCGCGTTCGCCGCGTACCGCGCGGACACGAAGGCCGCGTGCGCCGCGAAGCTGCCGCTGGACTCCAACGCCACGGCCGCCGCGGTGCAGGCGCTCGCCGCGCTCGGCGGTCAGGACGAGACCGTGAAGAAGTCCGTCGACTGGCTGACGAAGGTCCAGAACGCCGACGGCGGCTGGGGCTACAACCCCGGCGGGGCCAGCGACGCCAACTCCACCTCCATCGTGATCGGCGCGCTCGCGGCGGCGGGCGCGAAGCCGGGCGAGGTCACCTCGAAGGACGGGAAGTCGCCGTACGACGCGCTGCTGACCTTCGCCACGCCCTGCGGCGGCGAGAACGGCGGGGCGTTCGTCTTCCAGCCGAAGCAGCCCGGCATCGTCGCCGACTCCACCGCCGCGGCCGTGGTCGCGGCCAAGGGCGAGGGGCTGGCGGCGAAGGCGGGCGCGAAGGACTCCGGCGACTCCTGCGAGCCCGCGAAGACGATCGAGGGCGCCGCGCACAACGGCGCGGTGTACCTCGCGACCGCGCTCGCGAAGACCGGCCATCTGCTCACCCCGCCGATGCCCGGCTCCGACGACCCGTCGAAGAAGCCGGACTTCGGCAACACGGCGGACGCGGTGGTGGCGCTGACCGCCCAGGGCATGGCCGACCGGGCGAAGAAGCCCCTGGAGTGGCTGGAGGCGAACGCGGCGGACTGGGCGAAGGAGTCCGGCCCGGCGGCGTACGCCCAGCTGATCCTCGCGGCCGAGGCGGCCGGGGCCGACCCGAAGAGCTTCGGTACGACGGACCTGGTGGCGGGCCTGAACGCGACGGGCCCCGAGCCCCGGGCGGAGAAGGCGTCCAAGGACTCCGACGCCGCCTCGGACTCCGACTCGGGCTCCGGCATGTGGTGGTTCGTCGGCGCGTTCTTCGCGGCGGCCGTCGGCGTGGGCGTGCTCTTCGGCGGCCGACGCAAGTCCCAGCGGTGATGCGCGCCCGGTCTCCGCTGTCGTGGCTCCTCGTCGCGGCGGCCGCGCTGACGCTCCTCGGCGCGGGTCCGGCGCAGGCGGCCGGGGCCGGGTACCGCTACTGGTCCTTCTGGCAGGGCGACGGGGCCGCCTGGACGTACGCGACGGAGGGCCCGGCGACGGCCCGTCCCGAGGACGGCTCCGTCAACGGATTCCGCTTCTCCGTGAGCGCCGACAGCGCGGACTCGACGCGCCCCCGCCGGGCCCCGGACTTCGCGGACGTCTGCGGCACGACCCCGGCCGAGCCGGGCGCCAAGCGCGTCGCCCTCGTCATCGACCCCGGCCTCCCCGAGGACGCCCCCGACGGCGAGAACCCGCCGCCGCAGCGCACCGCCTGCGCGCGGGTGGCGGACTCGGCGACCACCGCGGACGCCCTGGCCTCGGTCGCCAAGCCGCTGCGCTACAACGGGCAGGCCCTGCTCTGCGCGATCTCCGGCTACCCCGCGACCGGCTGCGGCGAGCAGGTCTCCGCCGCCGCCGGCAAGACCGCCCCCGCCGAGCCCGACTCCGCTTCCGACTCCGACGGCGGCCCCTCCCTCGGCGCGATCGCCGGCGTCTCCGCCATCGCCCTCCTCGCCCTCGCCGCCCTCCTCCAATCCCGCCGCCGCCCCCGATGACCACCGACCCCACCCCGACCACCCCCCAGCCCCGCTCCCCTTCAACAGACGAGCCCACCCCACCCCAGCCCCACCCCCGTCCGACGCACGAGCAGCCCCCACCCCAGCCCGCCTGGCGTCCGACGCACGAGGCCCCCCCAGCCCACCCCCGCCGCCTTTCGCAGCGCGAGCAGCCCCCACCCCAGCCCCGCCGGCGTTTGAGGCGGAACATCCCCGCAGACGAAATCGAGCAGCCCCAAATCCAGCCCCGCCGGCGATTGAGGCGCGATACCCCCGCAGCCTCCGACGAACCGATCAAAAACCAGCCCCGCCGGCGTTTGAGGCGCACCCCCCGGGCCGGCGCCCAGACACACCCCCGGGCCCCCCGCCCCACCACCCCCTCCCGCTCCGTACAGCGCCTCCGCGCCGCACAGCGCCTCCGCGCTCCCCAGGCCGACCGCCGCAACGCCCTGCACCCGGGCGCCTGGTGGCTCTGGGCCCTGGGCCTCGCCGTCGCCGCCTCCCGCACCACCAACCCCCTCCTCCTCGCCCTCGTCGTCGCCGTCGCCGGCTACGTCGTCGCCGCGCGCCGCACCGACGCCCCCTGGGCCCGCTCCTACCTCGCCTTCGTCAAGCTCGGCGTCCTCGTCATCGGCATCCGGGTCCTCTTCTCCACCCTCCTCGGCTCGCCCATCCCCGGCTCCCACACCCTCTTCACCCTCCCCGAGGTCCCGCTCCCGGACTGGGCGCGCGGCATCCGTATCGGCGGCCGGGTCACCGCCGAGCAGCTGGTCTTCGCGCTGTACGACGGCGCGAAGCTCGCCGCCCTGCTCATCTGCGTCGGCGCGGCCAACGCCCTCGCCAACCCGGCCCGGCTGCTCAAGTGCCTCCCGGGCGCGCTGTACGAGGTCGGCGTCGCGGTCGTCGTCGCGATGACCTTCGCGCCGAACATGGTCGCCGACGTCGCCCGGCTCCGTACCGCCCGCAGGCTGCGCGGCCGCCCCACCGGCGGGATCAGGGCGATCGCGCAGATCGGGCTGCCCGTGCTGGAGGGCGCGCTCGAACGCTCCGTCGCCGTCGCCGCCTCGATGGACGCGCGGGGGTACGGCCGCAGCGCTCATGTCCCGCCCGCCGTGCGCCGCACCACCACCGTCTTCACCCTCGGCGGTCTGCTCGGCGTCTGCGCCGGTTCGTACGGACTGCTCGCGGCCGAGGGCGCGGTCTACGGGCTCCCGCTGCTCCTCGCGGGGCTGTTCGCCGCCGTCGTCGGCCTCCGGCTCGGCGGGCGGCGCTCCCTGCGCACCCGCTACCGCCCGGATCTGTTCGGCGTCCGCTCGTGGCTGGTGGCGGGCTCGGGCGCGGCGGTCGCCGCGCTGATGATCTGGGCCGGATCCCTCAATCCCGAGGCCCTGCACCCCTCCGTCGTACCGCTGGTCGCGCCGGTCCTCCCGCTGTGGCCCGCGCTGGCGATCGCCGTCGGGCTGCTCCCGGCGTTCGTCGCGCCCGTCCCCCCGTCCGCGGCGACGGCCCCGGACCCGGCCGCTTCCACTTCAGCTTCCGCTTCCGTACCCGAGGAGTCCCCGTGATCCGGTTCGACGCGGTGTCGGTCACCTACGCCGAGGCGGAGCGGCCGGCGCTCCAGGGGCTCGACCTCACCGTCCCCGAGGGGGAGCTGGTGCTGCTGGTCGGCCCGTCGGGAGTCGGCAAGTCGACTCTGCTGGGCACGGTCTCCGGGCTGGTCCCGCACTTCAGCGGCGGCGCGCTGCGCGGGCGCGTCACCGTGGACGGCCGCGACACCCGTACCCATCCCCCGCGCGAGCTGGCCGATCTCGTCGGCACGGTCGGCCAGGATCCCCTGGCGCACTTCGTCACCGACACGGTCGAGGACGAGCTGGCGTACGGGATGGAGTCGCTCGGTCTCGCGCCCGACGTGATGCGCCGACGGGTGGAGGAGACGCTCGATCTGCTCGGGCTCGCCGAGCTGCGCGAGCGGCCGATCGCGACGCTGTCCGGAGGCCAGCGGCAGCGGGTGGCGATCGGCTCGGTGCTCACCCCGCACCCGAAGGTGCTGGTGCTGGACGAGCCGACGTCGGCGCTGGACCCGGCGGCGGCGGAGGAGGTCCTCGCGGTGCTGCAACGGCTGGTGCACGATCTGGGGACGACGGTGCTGATGGCCGAGCACCGGCTCGAACGCGTGGTGCACTACGCGGACCAGGTGATCCTGCTGCCCGGCCCCGGGCAGCCCCCCGTCATGGGCGCGCCGGCCGAGATCATGGCCCTCTCTCCGGTGCACCCGCCGGTGGTGGCCCTGGGGCGGCTCGCGGGCTGGGACCCGCTGCCGCTGTCCGTACGGGACGCCCGCCGACGCGCCGCCGCGCTGCGGGAGCGCCTGGCCGGCCTCACCCCGCCCGCCCCGGGGCGGCCCGACGTCCCCGCTCCCGCCGGTCTTCCGGAGCCCGCCCCGGAGCCGGCCGCCCGCCGGAGCCTGCTCCGGATGCCGGGCCGCCGTCCGAGGACCCCGGAGCCCGCCCCCGTGCCGCCGGCCGGTTCGGACACCGCCGCCCTGGACGGGCTCACCGTCCGACGCGGCCGCGTCACCGCCCTGCACGACGTCACCCTCAGCCTCGCGCCCGGCGAGACCGTGGCCCTCATGGGCCGTAACGGAGCCGGGAAGTCGACCCTCCTCTCCGCCCTCGTCGGACTGCTCGAACCCACCGCGGGCAGCGTCACCGTCGGCGGTCTCACTCCGCACCGCAGTGAGCCCTCCCGGCTGATCCGCCGGGTCGCCCTGGTGCCACAGGAGCCGCGCGACCTGCTCTACGCGGACACCGTGGCCGCCGAGTGCACGGCCGCCGACGCCGACGCGGACGCCCCGCCCGGCAGCTGCCGCGCCCTGGTGGACGAGCTGCTCCCCGGCGTCCCCGACACGGCCCACCCGCGCGATCTCTCCGAGGGACAGCGGCTCGCGCTCGCCCTGGCGCTGGTCCTGACCGGCCGGCCCCCGCTGCTGCTGCTCGACGAGCCGACCCGGGGGCTGGACTACGCGGCCAAGGCCCGGCTGGTCAGGGTCCTCCAGGGGCTCGCGGCCCGAGGCCACACCATCGTGCTGGCCACCCACGATGTGGAGCTGGCCGCCGAGCTGGCGCACCGGGTGGTGATCCTCGCCGACGGCGAGATCGTCGCGGACGGGCCGACGGCCGAGATCGTGGTCTCCTCGCCCGCCTTCGCCCCCCAGGTCGCCAAGATCCTCGCCCCGGGGCGCTGGCTGACCGTCGCCCAGGTCCGGGAGGCGCTGTGAGGAGCGTCGCCCCCGGCGCGCGGCCGGTCCGGCTGGGCCCGCGCTCCGTCGCCGCCCTGGCCCTGGTCAGCTTCGTCGGAGTGATCGCCTTCGGCTGGCCGCTGCTCGCCGACCCCGGCTCCGGTCTCGTCTCCCACCGCGCCGACGCGCCCTGGCTCTTCGCCGCGCTGCTGCCGCTGCTGGTGGCGGTGGTCGTGGCGACCATCGCGGACAGCGGGATGGACGCCAAGGCGGTGGCGATGCTGGGGGTGCTCGCCGCCGTCGGGGCCGCGCTGCGCCCGCTCGGCGCGGGCACGGCGGGCCTGGAGCCCATGTTCTTCCTGATGGTGCTGAGCGGGCGGGTGCTGGGCCCGGGGTTCGGCTTCGTGCTGGGCTCGGTGACGATGTTCGCGTCCGCGCTGCTCACGGGCGGCGTGGGGCCGTGGATGCCGTTCCAGATGCTGGCCATGGGCTGGTTCACGATGGGCGCGGGGCTGCTGCCGGGCGCGGAGCGGATCCGGGGCCGGGCGGAGCTGCTGATGCTCGGGGCGTACGGGACGGTCGCGTCGTTCGCGTACGGCACGGTGATGAATCTCCAGGGCTGGATCCTCGTCGGCGGGCTCTCCTCCGGGATCTCCTTCCACCCGGGCGACCCGGTCGGGGAGAACCTGGTGCGTTTCCTCGCCTACTGTCTGGCCACCTCCCTCGGCTGGGACCTGGGGCGGGCCTCGCTCACCCTCGTGCTGACGCTGACCCTCGGCGCGGTCGTGCTGAAGGCGCTGCGGAGGGCGACCCGGCGGGCGGCCTTCGAGGCCCAGGTCACATTCGAGGGGCCCGGGCGGGGGGCCGGCGGGTGAGGCGGCCCACAGGGCTTTGGTCCTCTGCTAAGCGGGGCCGTAGCGGCCGGGGCCGGGCCGGGCGCTCCCGCACCCCCTCCGGGCGGGTGCGGCCGGCGTCCGGCTACGGGGCCGGCTAGTAGCGGGGGCCGTTGCCGGCGGGGCGGACGGGCCGTACAACTGATCAGGTCGCCGGCGCGGCCCGTGCTCCTCCTGGAGCCGAGCCTGTGCCACCGGGCGGAATCCCTTCTTCCGAGGCGGGATCCCGGCTGCCCGTGCGACGGACCTGTTCCCGACGTTAGGCGCTCTCTGTGACCCGCTCCGTTCTCAGCCGTTTCTCCCCGCGTCCCCGGACCGCCCTGCTCGGCTCCGCGCTCGTGGCGACCTCCGCCGCGATGGTGCTGGGCGTGAACGCGCCGTCGGCCTCCGCCGCGCCCACCGCGGCCGAGTCCGCGTCCGCGAAGGCGATCGCCAAGAAGATGATCAAGAATGAGGCGCAGTTCAACTGCTTCAGCAAGATCGTCACGCATGAGAGCAACTGGGACGTGAACGCGCAGAACCCCTCCAGCGGTGCGTACGGGCTGGTCCAGGCGCTGCCCGCCGGGAAGATGGCGACCGCGGGCGCGGACTGGAAGACCAACCCCGAGACCCAGATCGAGTGGGGCCTCGACTACATGAAGGACCGCTACGGCAGCCCCTGTGACGCCTGGTCCACCTGGCAGACCCAGGGCTGGTACTGACCGGTCCCGCCACCGGAACGCCGACCGCGGCCCCCGGCCCTCGCACCCCGAGGACCGGGGGCCGCGGTCCTCGTTCCGCCCCCTGCCCCGGCCCCGGGGGCGCTCCCGCACGGCCTCGTTCGGACCTCGCTCGGGCCTCAGTGACAGTCGAAGCGGTGGGCGTGGGGAAGCTCCGGGCACTCTCGGCAGAGGAAGACGTAGACGCCTCCCCCGTCCCCCATGTCCATGTCCACGTGCTCGTCCCCGGTGACGCTGAGCAGATGTTCCATCCGATGGCCCCGGTCGCAGGAGGGCCAGTCGGGCGGCTGGGTCCAGGCCGGGTATCCGCCGGCCTTGCTCTCCAGCACACAGGCCAGCTCCGTGTAGAAGAAGCCGAACTCCTCCTCCGCGGCCGCGATCCGGGGGCGCAGCGCCTCGGGTCGGTCCCAGTTGGGGTAGTCGTCGACCACGACGGGTGAGAGCGCGCACGGCGGACGGGGGGTGAAGTCGCCCTCGTACTCCCCCTCGGCCGGTTCGGGGATGTCCCGCAGCACTCCGGCGGCGAGCGTCTCCGACTCCGCGCGCCAGTGTAGGACCGGCAGTACGGTGCACGGCTCCTCGGTGTGGATCAGGGTGCACCAGAGCAGCTGGAGGACGTCCTTCCCCTCGGGGAACCGCAGCTCGGGCACATCACGGGCAAACAGCTGCACCACCGGCACCATGGGCACCGGCCGTGAGGGCTGCGCGCCGGACCAGTCGGCGTGCCCGGGCTCCGCGCAGTGGGGCCAGGGCTCGTCGGCGGGCCAGAGCATCGGCCCGCCGATGGAGCTGTCCCGGGCCCCGGGGTCGCCGGGCGCGGACGACAGCGCCGTCGCCCGTCTGCGGAGCGGGGCCAGCTCCGGTATCAGCTCGCCGATGTCGAGCGGTGTCCTCGGCGGTCCTGGGGCCACGGCGTCGTCTCTCCTTGGAAGCGGCGGGAGTCGTGGAGAACCTATCCCCCGGCACTGACAGCCGCCCTCGGGTACGGGCCCGCCCGGCCGGCCTCGTGCGGCCGGACCCGCTCAGCCCCGCCCGGACCGTCCGAACGGCGGTCCCGTGCGCGGCGGCTCGCCCCCTCGCACCGGCTCGGCCCCGCACCCTGGCGGGCTCACAGCCGCTGGATGATCGTCCCCGTCGCCAGCGCCCCGCCCGCGCACATCGTCACCAGCGCGAACTCCTTGTCCGCGCGCTCCAGCTCATGCAGGGCCGTGATGATCAGCCGCGCGCCGGTCGCCCCGACGGGATGGCCGAGCGCGATCGCTCCCCCGTTGACGTTGACCTTCTCCAGATCCTGTTCGAAGACCCGCGCCCAGCTGAGCACCACCGAGGCGAAGGCCTCGTTGATCTCGACCACGTCGATGTCCTTGATCGACATCCCGGCCTTCCCCAGCACCGCGCGGGTCGCGTCGACGGGCCCGTCCAGATGGAAGTGCGGATCCGCCCCGACCAGCGCCTGCGCCACGATCCGGGCCCTGGGACGCAGCCTCAGGGCCCGGGCCATCCGCTTGGAGGCCCACATGATCGCGGCCGCGCCGTCCGAGATCTGGGAGGAGTTGCCCGCGGTGTGGACGGCGGTGGGCATCACGGGCTTGAGCCGGGCGAGCGCCTCCATGCTGGTGTCCCGCAGTCCCTCGTCCCGGTCGACCAGCCGCCACATGCCCTGTCCGGCGGCCTGTTCGTCCTCGGTGGTGGGGACCTGGACGGCGAACGTCTCGCGTTTGAAGCGCTCCTCGGACCAGGCGGTCGCGGCGCGTTCCTGGGAGAGCAGCCCGAGCGAGTCGACCCGTTCACGGCTCAGACCCCGGTGGCGGGCGATGCGTTCGGCGGCCTCGAACTGATTGGGCAGGTCCACGCTCCACTCGTCGGGGAACGGCTTCCCCGGGCCGTGTTTGGAGCCGCTGCCCAGCGGCACCCGGGACATCGCCTCGACGCCGCAGCTGATGCCGACGTCGATGACGCCCGCCGCGATCATGTTCGCGACCAGGTGGGAGGCCTGCTGCGAGGAGCCGCACTGGCAGTCCACGGTCGTCGCGGCCGTCTCGTACGGAAGTCCCATCGCCAGCCAGGCGTTGCGCGCCGGGTTCATGGACTGCTCGCCCGCGTGGGTGACCGTCCCGCCGACGATCTGTTCGACGCAGTCGGGCTGGATCGCGGTGCGGCCGAGGAGTTCGCGGTAGGTCTCGCCCAGGAGGTAGGCGGGGTGGAGATTGGCGAGCGCTCCCCCGCGCTTGCCGATCGGGGTGCGTACGGCTTCGACGATGACGGGTTCCGCGGCCATGGCTCGTCCTCTCCTCACGGCGCGGGCGTCCCGGCGCTCCGCGCTAGAACTGGTACGCGTTCTAGTTCTACTGTCAGTCTTATGACAGCTACCCTCAGTGCGCAAGGGTCTTGCACGCCGTTGCTCCGGCCGCCGCGGGCGGGCAATCCGGCCATGCCCCTTGCGAGTTGTAGAACTCGTTACTAGCTTTCGGACACCTCCTGATGGGTCGTCAGGGATAGCGCGCCGAGTCGCGGCGCCCGTGTCCCTGGCGCCGACGCCAGAGCTGGAGCTGCCGATGCCCTGTCCCCATCCGCCCGTAGGGTCCGGCCGTCCGCCCCGAGGGGCCGACGGCCTGTCCGAAGGGCCCGGCCCCCCGTCCGCGGGGATCCACGGCCTGCCCGAAGGGACCCGCGGCCTGCCCGAAGGCTTCGACTTCACCGATCCCGATCTGCTGCGGACCAGGGTCCCGCACCCCGAGTTCGCCCTGATGAGAGAGACCGCGCCGGTGTCCTGGATCCCCCAGCGGCGCGGCGCTTCGGGTTTCGACGACGAGGGCTACTGGGCGGTGACCCGGCACGCGGACGTCAAATACGTCTCCACCCGGCCGGAGTTGTTCTCGTCCTTCCGCAACACGGCGGTCATCCGGTTCAACGAGTCGATCCGGCGCGACCAGATCGACGTCCAGCGGCTGATCATGCTCAATATGGACCCGCCGGAGCACACCCGCGTACGGCAGATCGTGCAGCGCGGCTTCACCCCGCGCTCGGTCGGCTCGCTGCGGGCCGCGCTCCGCGAGCGGGCGCGCGCGATCGTGGACGAGGCCGTCGCCGCCGCCGGGCCGGACGGCTCCTTCGACTTCGTCAGCCGGATCGCGGTCGAGCTGCCGCTCCAGGCCATCGCCGAGCTGATCGGCGTCCCGCAGGAGGACCGGGCCCGGATCTTCGACTGGTCCAACACGATGGCGTCGTACGACGACCCCGAGTTCGCGATCACCGAGGAGGCCGGCGTCGAGGCGACCATGGCGTTCCTCTCGTACGCCATGAATCTGGCGGCGGACCGCAAGGCCTGCCCGGCGAAGGACATCGTCACCCAGCTGGTGGCGGCGGAGGGCGCGGGCAATCTGTCGTCGGACGAGTTCGGGTTCTTCGTCGTCCTGCTGGCCGTGGCGGGCAACGAGACCACCCGCAACGCCGTCACCCACGGGATGCACGCCTTTCTCACCCATCCCGAGCAGTGGGAGCGCTACCGGCGGGAGCGCCCGGCGACCGCGGCCGAGGAGATCGTGCGCTGGGCCTCGCCGATCGTCGCCTTCCAGCGCACCGCCGCCCAGGACACCGTCCTCGGCGGGCGGGAGATCCGCGAGGGGGACCGGGTGGGGCTCTTCTACTCGTCCGCCAACAACGACCCGGAGGTCTTCGACCGGCCCGAGGTCTTCGACATCGCCCGCGACCCCAATCCGCATCTGGGGTTCGGCGGCGGCGGTCCGCACTTCTGCCTGGGCAGATCGCTCGCGGTGATGGAGATCGATCTGATGTTCAACGCGCTGGCGGACGCGCTCCCCGACCTCCGGCTCGCGGGCGAGCCGCGCCGGCTGCGGTCGGCCTGGCTGAACGGGATCAAGGAGCTACGGGTCACCCGGGGCGGCTGAGCCGGACCGGGCCGCCCCGAGTGGCGAGACCCGGAGCACGGGCGGATCCTTGACGGAACGCGGCGATCCACCCCGGGGGGTACGGGAGCCTTCCCGTACCCCCCGGGGCAGCCGCGCGCCGTCTCACGCGGTGACCGGTACGCCGTCCCGGGCGCAGGCCGACCCGACGCGCGGAGCCGGTGCGCGCCGGCCCGTGCGCCGACCGACTCGCTGAGCGACTGGACGCGCCGACCGGCTCACTGACCGACCCGACGCGCCGACCCATGCGCCGACCGTTGCGCCCGCTGCCGCTCCGGCTACTGCGGCCCGGCGGGGACGGCGGCCCGGGGCTCCTGCGGATCGCCCGGGTCCTCGGCGTCCCGGGCCGCGGACTCCGACGCTCCGGAGCCCGCGCTCTTCCGCGCGGCCCCCGCCCCGGCGTCCGCCGTCCTGCGCGCCGCACCGTCCCCGCTGGGCTCCCGAGCCGCCGGGACGGCGATCTGCGCCGACGCCGACACCGGCTCGGCGGCCGGGGGCGGAACCGGAACCGGAATCCGCTCGGCGGTCCGGCCGGAGGCCGTCGGCGGCGCGTCCGCGCCGTCCGCCCGCCGCACCTCGCGGCGGCCCGACAGCAGATACGTCAGACCGAAACCGGCGGCGACGACGACCGCGCCGCCCAGCGCGTCCAGGATCCAGTGATTCGCCGTGCCGACGATGACGCACATCGTGATCAGCGGATGGACCAGGCCCAGCAGCTTCATCCACAGCTTCGGCGCGAGCAGCACCACCACCACACCGCACCACAGCGACCAGCCGAAGTGCAGCGACGGCATCGCCGCGTACTGGTTGGTGAGCTGGGTCAGCGGACCGAACTCCGGATTGGCGAGGTCCTTGGTGCGGTGCACGGTGTCGATGAAGCCCATGCCCGGCATCAGCCTCGGCGGGGCGAGCGGATACAGCCAGAACCCGACCAGCGCCAGCAGCGTGGCGAAGGCGAGCGCGGAGCGCGCCCAGCGGTAGTCCGAGGGACGGCGGATGTAGAGCACCGCGAGAATGGCCAGCGGCACCGGGAAGTGGAACGAGGTGTAGTAGAAGTTGAAGAAGCCCTCCAGCCACTCCACCCCGACCACCGCGTGATTCACCCAGTGCTCGATGTCGATGCCGATGGCCCGCTCGATCGAGTCGATCTGCCGGCCGTGCTCACGGGCCGCCTCCACACTGCCGGTCGCCGCGAGCCGGATCTGTGAGTAGATCGAATAGCCGACCCGGATCACGATCAGTTCGAGCAGCAGATTCGGCCGGCTGATCACCCGCCGCCAGAACGGCAGCAGCGGGACCCGGCTCCAGCGCGAGGGCAGCGGGGTGACGTACTCGGTGGGAACGGGCCGGCGGAAGTACGGCGAGGTGCGGGTCAGGAAGGGCACCGCGCAGGCCGCCGCGAGCGCCGCGATCAGGACCGCGTTGTCGCGGACCGGCGCGAGCACCATGATGTTCGGCAGCAGCATCTTGCTGGGCAGGGTCAGCGTCAGCACGGTCAGCACCGGCCACAGCATCCGGTCCGAACGGCGCTTGCCGACCCGGCCGACGACCGCGAGCAGCACCCACAGCAGCTGGTGCTGCCAGGTGGTCGGCGAGACCGCGACGGCGACACAGCCGGTGATGGCGACGGCGAGCAGCAGCTGCCCGTCCCGGGCGTACCGGACGGCGCGGCGCAGCCCCAGCCAGGCCACGGCGGCGGCGAGGGCCAGATAGAGCGCGATCTCCAGCGGTCCTTCGAGGCCGAAGCGGAGCAGCGCGCCGTGCAGCGACTGGTTGGCGAGCCCGTCGGGGTGGCCGCCGAGCCCGGCGCCGGCGGCGTGCTCGACCCAGTAGGCGAGGGAGTCGCCCGGCATCGCGGCCCAGGCCAGCGCCGAGCAGGCGGCGAAGGTCGCCGCCGAGGTGACGGCGGCCTTCTTGCGACCGGTGAGCCAGAGCAGCGGGGCGAAGAGCAGCACGGTGGGCTGGAGCGCGGCGGCGACGCCGATCAGCAGGCCGGACCGTCGCTCGCCGCGGGCCGCGAAGCAGCCGAGGAGGACGAGCAGGACGGGGATGACGCTGGTCTGGCCGAGGTGGAAGCTGTTCCGCACGGGCAGCGAGATCATCAGCAGGCTGAGCGCGACCGGCGCGGCCAGCAGCGCGCTGCGGCGCGAGACGGGAGCGGGCAGGGCGCGCGCCACGACCAGGGCGACGCCGGCCACGAGCAGCAGGGTGCCGAGGGTCCAGGCGATGCCGAGGGCCTGTTCGGCGGCGTGGGTCAGCGGTCTGAGCACCAGTCCCGCGAAGGGGGTGCCCGTGAACCGGTCGGTGTCGTACAGCGATCCCCCGGCCCGCAGGACGCCGTTCTCGCCGATCCAGGTCTCCAGGTCGATGAGGCGTTCGCCGGGAGGCTGTCTCAGGACCACGGCCGTCTGCCGTATGGCGAGGACGGCGGCCACGAGCCACAGGGCGACCCTCGCCGCGCCCGTCCTCGAGTCCGTCGTCGCACTCTCGCGCACGCTGTGCTCCGCGTTCGCCACGTCGCGCCGCGCCTCCCCTACGTTCCGTTACGTCCGGTTCTGTTCTGGTGTCCCAGAGCTTCGCACCGCCCGGTCCTGAAGACTCGGGCGACCCCCTCCTCGCCTGACAGCCGCCGGCGCGTCCGGTCCGGCCGGATCTCCGATACCGGCCGGGCCCGCCGACCGGTGTCGGGCGGTGTGACATGACGACATGCCCCGAGGAGGGGTGCGGGGGGAACATACAAGAACCGTGGCGCGCCTTCGCACGTCACGGCTGCCGGGCCGCGGGCCCGGAACCCCTCGCTGCCATAAGTTTGACGTATGAATCAGAAGTCTCAGCAGCCCAGGGCGCAGAACCCGGAAGTGTGGCGGGCGGTCGACGGATATGTGACGGATCTGCTGGCCCCCGACGACGAGGCGTTGACCGCCGCGCAGGCGGCCAGTGCCCGGGCCGGGCTGCCGGAGATCGGCGTCGCGGGCAATCAGGGCAAACTGCTGTATCTGCTGGCGAGGGCGCGGGGCGCGCGGACCGTTCTGGAGATCGGGACGCTGGGCGGTTACAGCACGATCTGGCTGGCCAGGGCCTTGCCGGAGGGCGGCAGGCTGATCTCGCTGGAGTACAGCGAGGCGCATGCGGAGGTGGCGCGCGCCAATCTCTCCCGAGCCGGTCTGGACGCGATCGCGGAGGTGCGGACGGGGGCGGCGCTGGAGACGCTGCCGAAGCTGGCGGCGGAGCCGGGGGCGGGCCCGTTCGATCTGTTCTTCATCGACGCGGACAAGAAGAACAATCCCCGGTACGTGGAGTGGGCGCTGAAGCTCTCCCGTCCCGGCAGCGTGATCATTGTCGACAATGTCGTCCGGGGCGGGGCGGTGCTGTCCGGGGACGGCGCGGACGAGGCGGTCGCCGGTACGCGCGAGATGTTCGAGGTGGTGGCGCGGGAGCCCCGGCTGGAGGCGACGGCGGTGCAGACCGTGGGTTCGAAGGGGTACGACGGGTTCCTGATGGCGGTGGTGACCGATTGACGTCCCCGGTCCGGCGGGTGTGACCGGCTGAGGCCCTCGGCGGACGGCGGGGCCGGGGGGCCTCGGCGGACGGCGGCCGGCTCGGCCCCGGCGGACGGCTCAGCCCCGGCCGTCGGCGAGCGCCTGTTCGTCGAGGCGGCGGCGGGCCTCCGTCCAGTCGACGGGCAGCTCCTCCACGGGCACCTCCCAGGAGGTGAAGGTCGTCGCCCTGAGCAGGGGCCGCAGCCGGGCCATGACGTTCTTGTGCGGCTCGGTGCGCACATACGCGTCCAGGGCCTCCCGGCTCTCCCAGGCGGAGAGCGTGCAGAAGGCCCGCCGGCCGGGCCGCGCGTCCAGGGAGACCCCGAGCGCCCCCGGCGACCCGCGCAGCTGCCGGAAGACGGAGACCGTCTTCAGCAGATAGTCCGGGATCCGGGCGAAGGACTTCAGCTCCAGCCGGGAGGCGAGGACATGGGCGCGGGTGCCGGGGACGGCCGGGTTGACCTTCACCCAGGGAAGAGGCGGCACGGGGACACTCCTCCGGACGGCGGACGGCGGCGCTGTTCACGCTAGACAGCGCCGGCGCACGCCGCGAGCGGGGCGCGTGCGCGCGGGGTACGTGCGCGCCGGCGCCCCCGCCCCGCGCCCCGAAACGGCGGCGGACCCGATACGCGGTCCCGGGGGCGGGCCGCCGGGGGCCGGGCGGTACGGTCGGAGCACCTCTATGCGAAGGATGTCCCTGTGGCCAGCGTGGTGAAGATCAATGTCCTGACCGTCCCCGCCGAGCAGCGCGAAGTGCTGGAGAAGCGCTTCGCCTCCCGTGCCGGTTCCGTGGAGAGCGCCGACGGCTTCGAGTGGTTCGAGCTGCTGCGCCCGCTGGAGGGCACCGACGACTATCTGGTCTACACCCGCTGGCGCAGCGAGGCCGATTTCGAGGCGTGGATGGCCGGTTCGATGCGCGGTGCGCACGGCCCGGCGGCCGGCTCCGGCCAGGGAGGCGCGGGCGGCGAAGGCGGCGGCGAGAAGCCGAAGCCCGCCGCGACTGGATCGACGGTGTGGTCGTTCGAGGTCGTCCAGTCCGCCGCCCCCAAGAGCTGAATCGCTGGTCAGCGGGTGCGTCGCTGCGGTAGGGAGGGCGATGTGACCCACTGGACCATCGCCCCCGAGGCCGTTCACTCCGCCGACGCGGGCCCGCTGCGACGCGACTACTACGACGAGGTCGCGAGCCGCTATTGGCGGCGGCCCGCGACCGCCGAGGAGATAGCCGGCGGGCTCGCCGGGGACGGCGTCGAGCTGCTCACCCCGCCCACCGGCCAGTTCCTCGTCGGCCGGTACGGCGGCGAGGCCGCGGCCTGCGGCGGAATCCTGCTGCTCGACCCGGAGCGCGCCGAGCTGACCCGGGTGTACGTCCGGCCCGCGTTCCGCGGCAAGGGGGGCGCGGGGCTGCTGCTCGACGCGCTGGAGGAGCGGGCGCGCGGCCTCGGGGCCCGGCGGATGGTGCTCAACACCCGGCTCGACCTGGTCGAGGCCCGGGCGCTGTACGCGCGTCACGGTTACGCGGAGACGCCCCCGTACCGCACCGGCCCGTACATGGACGTCTGGTACGCCAAGGAGCTGTGACCGCCGCCGGGCTCAGCGCGCCCGGTGGTCCCGGCCGGGCCCCGGGCCGGGGGGCCGTTCGCCGTCGGAGCCGCACAGCTCCGCGTTCAGCTCCTCCACCAGCTGGACGAGATCGGTGGGCCGCTCCGGTCCCCACCAGTCGCCGAGCAGCTCGGCGAGCGAGTCCTCACGGGCCTGCGCCAGCCGGACGGCGGCCTGCAGTCCGCTCTCGGAGAGGAACAGCTGCACCCCCTCGCGCCGCACCAGCCCGCGTTCCTCCAGCTGGCGGGAGGCGTCCGTGATCGCCTCCAGCGGTACGGGGGTGGTGTCGGCGAGCAGGCCCGGTTCGACCGTTCCGTGTCGGCGGATGCGCAGCAGCAGCCAGCCGGCGGCGGGGAGCAGGTCGTACCCCGCCTTGTCGGTGATCTTCTCGTAGATCCGGCGGCGGCCGTCGCGCGAGCCCAGCACCGACAGGGCCCGGGCGCACTCCTCGCGGGAGGAGCGCTCGACCGGGTTGGAGGCGAGGGTCTGGCTGGGGTCGGGCGCGGTGACCGAGCCGCGCAGCGGGTCCTCCCTGAGGAACCAGGCGACGATGAAGGCGAGGACGACCACCGGCACCGCGTACAGGAACACATCGGTGATCGCGGAGGCGAAGGCGTGGATCACCGGCTGCCGCAGTCCGGGCGGGAGTTTGGCGATGGCCTGCGGGTCGGCGGCCAGATCGCCGGCGTCGGCCCCGGGCGGCACGGGCCGGCCCCGGAGCGCGTCGCCGAGCTTGGTCCGCAGCCCGTTGGAGAAGATCGTGCCGAAGATGGCGACGCCGAAGGAGGCCCCGATGGAGCGGAAGAAGGTCGCTCCGGAGGTGGCGACGCCCAGATCCTCGTAGCGGACGGCGTTCTGCACCACCAGCACCAGGACTTGCATGACCAGGCCCAGACCGGTGCCGAAGACGAAGAAGTAGGCGCTGATCTGCCAGTTCGAGCTGGTTTCGGTGAGCCGGTGGAGCAGCGCCAGCCCGATCGCGGTGATCGCGGTCCCGGCGATGGGGAAGACCTTCCACCGGCCGGTGCGGCTGACGATCTGCCCGGACGCGGTGGAGGCGAGCAGCAGCCCGATCACCATCGGCAGCATGTGCACGCCCGAGAGGGTCGGGCTGATGCCGTGGACGACCTGGAGGAACGTCGGCAGGAAGGTCATCGCGCCGAACATCGCGAATCCGATGATGAAGCTGATGACGGCGACGAGGGTGAAGGTGCGGATGCGGAAGAGCCGCAGCGGCAGCACGGGTTCGGCGGCCCGGCGCTCGACCTGGACGAAGACGACGAGCAGCACCGCCCCGAGCACGGCCAGGGCGATGATCTGGGCCGAGTCCCAGGCCCAGGTGGTGCCGCCGAGGGAGGCGACGAGGACCAGACAGGTGGCGACGGAGGCGATCAGGAAGGTGCCGAGGTAGTCGATGGTGTGCGGGGTGGAGCGGACCGGGATGTGCAGGACGGCGGCGATGACGAGCAGGGCGACGACGCCGATGGGGAGGTTGATGTAGAACACCCAGCGCCAGCTGAGGTTGTCGGTGAAGAATCCGCCGAGCAGCGGGCCGAGGACGCTGCTCGCGCCGAAGACCGCGCCGAAGAGGCCCTGGTACTTGCCGCGCTCGCGCGGCGAGACGATGTCGCCGACGATCGCCATGGACAGCACCATCAGCCCGCCGCCGCCCAGGCCCTGGAGCGCGCGGAAGCCGATGAGCTGGGGCATGTTCTGGGCGATGCCGCAGAGCGCGGAGCCGATCAGGAAGATGACGATCGCGGCCTGGAAGAGCTTCTTGCGGCCGTACTGGTCGCCGAGTTTGCCCCACAGCGGGGTGGCGGCGGTCGAGGCCAGCAGATACGCGGTGACCACCCAGGAGAGGTGCTCCAGGCCGCCCAGCTCGCTCACGATGGTGGGCAGCGCGGTGGAGACGATGGTCTGGTCGAGCGCCGCGAGCAGCATGCCGAGCAGCAGCGCGCCGATGGCGACCATGACGGACCGGGGGTTCTGGCCCTCGCCCGGGGCCGGGCTCAGGGGGCTGCCGCTGACTTCCTGCGCCATGGGCGATCTCCTCGGGTCCGCGTCCTTCCCATCCTGTGGGGTGTGCGCGGTTACGGCCTGCGGAGCGGGGCCGGGGGTGGGGGTCCGGCGGGGCGGGGGTGTCCCGGGCAGCGCGGGCCCGGCGCGGGGCGGGTCCGGGGCGCGGGGGCGGGCTTTACGGGCGCCCCGGGGTGGCGTCGGGGCGATCCGGTTTGTACCATGACGGAACAAAGTGGCTCCGTCCGTACTCCCTGACCGGCGGGCGGAGCCGCTTGATTCTTCCGTCCGCACGGTCGCCGAGGAGTGGGTGCGGTCGCTACGGAGTACGGAGTACGACCATGCCGGCAAGCAGCCTGACCGCCCGCGCCTTCCTTCTCGACATGGACGGCACCCTCGTCAACTCGGACGCGGCGGTGGAGCGCATCTGGCGGCGCTGGGCCGAGCGGCACGGGCTGGACGCGGACGAGGCGCTGAAGGTGGTCCACGGGCGGCAGGGGTACGCCACGATGGCGCAGCTGCTGCCCGACCGTCCGATGGAGCTGAACCACGCCGAGAACGCGGTGATGCTGGCGCAGGAGACCGCCGATGTGGACGGTGTGGTGCCGATCCCCGGCGCGCCCGCCTTCATGGCCGCCCTCGCCGGGCTCCCGCACGCCCTCGTGACCTCGGCGGACGCGGCCCTGGCGCGGGCCCGGATGGCCGCGGCCGGGCTGCCCATGCCCGACGTGCGGATCACCGCGGAGTCCGTCGGGGCCAGCAAGCCCGATCCCGAGGGGTTCCTCAAGGGCGCCGCCGAACTGGGCTTCGCCCCCTCCGACTGCGTGGCCTTCGAGGACTCCGCCGCCGGCATCGCCGCCGCCCGCGCCGCTGGCGCCCTCGTCGTCGGCATCGGCCCCCGCGCCCTCCCCCACTCCCCCGACCTCCACCTCCCCGACCTCACCCACCTCACCCTCACCCCCTCCCCCAACGGCACCATCCACCTCCAAGCCACCACCTGATCCCCACCCCCGTGCCCACCCGGCACAGCCACGCCCCAGCCCACCCGCGGCCACCACAGGTCCCGGGCGCGCCCGCCCCCCATGGCCATCGCCCCACGGCACACCGGTCCGTCCTCAAACGCCGGACGGGCTGGATTTGGCCGACGTCCCCCCACAGACAGTCGGGACGCCGAGACCCGGCCAATCCCAGCCCCCGACGGGACCAACCCAGCCCCGCCGGCGATTGAGGCGCACCCACCCGCGCAACCCAAACCCCGAACAGGACCAACCCAGCCCCGCCGGCGATTGAGGCACAAGGACCCGAGCAACCTCAGCCCCGCCGACGATTGAGGCGCAAGAGCCCGAGCAACCTCAGCCCCGCCGACGATTGAGGCGCAAGGACCCGAGCAACCTCAGCCCCGCCGGCGATTGAGGCGCGGGGGCTCGGGGGCAGCGCCCCCGACACGGGCCCCCGGGGCGGGGCCCCGGGCGGGAGGGCGCCCGGGGCGCGGGTCAGAGGCGGGTCACCCGGTGACCGCCTCGTAGAGGCTGAACCCGGCCAGCGCCAGCATCAACCCCGCCGCCACCTTCGTAATCAACTTCAGCGGCACATACTTCATCAGCGTCCGCCCCCCGACGATCCCAATCCCCGCCACCGCCCACAGCGCCAGCACCGCCCCAAGCCCCACCGACACCGGGTCGTCGTACCGCGCCGCGAGATTCGCCGTCATGATCTGCGTCAGATCACCGAACTCGGCGACGAGGATCAGCATGAACCCGGCCCCGGAGACCTTCCAGAACGACTGGTCCGCCGGAGCCTTCACGCTCTCCCCGTCCTCGTCGTGCTTGCGCAGCAACAGCACCAGCGCCCCGGCGAGGAAGAGCACGCCGACCACCGCCTGCACCAGCCGGTGCGGCAGCAGCGTCAGCACGCTGCCCGCCGCGATCGCGAGCGCGACGTGCACCGCGAAGGCGGCGGCCACTCCGGCGAAGACATAGGACGCCCGGTAGCGGGTGCCCAGCATCAGACCGGCGAGGGCGGTCTTGTCGGGAAGCTCGGCGAGAAAGACGACGCCGAAGGTGATCGCCATGACAGTGAAACTGACCACGGGGGTGATTCCTCAATCGGTTCGGGCTGCCCGCACCGAGAGACCAGACGTGAACGGGGTCGCTTCGGCACGGCAGCGTCGGTAGGACACTGCGGCCGAAGGTCTCGCTGGCGGACCTCGCGGGTCCGCCTCCGGGCGCCGGCCGGACCCGAGGGTCCAGCAGTATGTCGACGGTCCGGCGAAGAGCTACTCCCCTTCTGCTCCGTTCAGGGTACGCCACCGCCCGCCGCCCCCTCCAGGCGCGACCCGCCCCGCCGAGGGCCTCACTCCCGCCGGTGCAGCTTCCCGCGCGCCACCAGCTCCAGCACGGTCGCGACCGCCACCGCCTGCACCGCCATCAGCCCGACCAGCACGAACAGCTGCACCGCGCCCGCCAGCAGCGGGGAGGCGCCGCCGAGCAGCATCCCGACGAAGGCCCCCGGAAGCGTGACCAGGCCCACGGTCCTGGTCTGGTCCAGCCCCGGCAGCAGCGCGTCCGCCGCCGAGCCCCGGGCGACCTCCAGCCGGGCGTCCCGGTCGAGCAGCCCGAGCGCCATCCCGGCCTCCACCTCGCCGTGCCGGGTCCTCAGCTCGTCCAGCGCCCGCCGCCCGGCGAGCACGGTCGCGGTGAGCGCGCCGCCGATGAGGATCCCGGCGACGGGGACCAGGGCGATGCCCTTCAGCGGTACGAGTCCGGTGAGCAGCAGCGCCGACACCACGGGCAGCACGCCGGCCCCGATGGGGACCGAGGCCCACCACCAGCTCCCGTTGGGGGTGATCCGCCGGCCGGCGGTGCGCGCGGCGACGGCGTACATCAGCAGGACGAACGCGAGGAGCAGCGGCAGGGAGCCGACCACCCAGCCGATGACGAGGGAGACGGCGGCGAGCTGGAGTGCGGCGCGGGCTCCGGCGATCAGGGTCTCCCGGGCTCGGCCGAGGTGGGCGAGCGCGACGACCGCCGCCGCGACGACGAGGAGGACGGCCAGTACGGCCCCGAAGGTGGCGTCGACCGTCAGCAGCACCCGGCAACCCTACGCCCGCGCCCCCGGCCGGCCGCCGAACCGCCCCGCGCACCCGGCGCCGCGCCCGGCCGCCCCGTACCGAATCACCCTGCCCCCGACCGCCTCGCACCCCCCGGGCGGCGCGCCCGACCACCCCGTACCAAACCACCCCGTACCCGAACACCAGTCAGAACAAAGCGCCCCACGAGTCGGACAAACCCCACCAGCAACCCAGCCAGAGTCACCGGAATGTGTCGGTCCGTCAGAACACTTGATCTGTCGTGTGCATGTCGTCACCCTGTAATCCGGTGCCTGTCTCACCGACACCCGGCCCCACCAGTCTGGCCACGCACCGCTGGTCACGCTCCCCCCACCGACGAGGAGTTCGCATGTCCGGTCTCTACGCGCGTCACCCCCACCGCCGCGCCATCGCGCGCCGTATCACCGCCCTCGCCGCCACCGCCGCCCTCGCCGTCGGCGGGCTGCTGGCCACCGCCCCGGCCGCGCAGGCCGCCCCGCCCACCCCCGTCAACGGAGCCACCGCGCGCGCCTATCTCGCCGATCTCACCGTGCGGGCCGAGGGCTCCTCCAGCGGCTACAGCCGCGACAAGTTCCCGCACTGGTCGACCCAGTCGGGCACGTGCAACACCCGCGAGGTCGTCCTCAAGCGCGACGGTGTGAACGTGGTGCAGAACTCCAGCTGCGCGGCGGTCAGCGGAAGCTGGTACTCCGAGTACGACGGAGCGACCTGGACCGCCGCCTCCGACGTGGACATCGACCACATCGTGCCGCTCTCCGAGGCGTGGCGCTCGGGCGCGAACAGCTGGACCACGGCGCAGCGGCAGTCCTTCGCCAACGACCTCGCCCGTCCCCAGCTGATCGCCGTCACCGACAACGTCAACCAGGCCAAGGGCGACAAGGACCCGGCCGAGTGGCTGCCCTCGCGCACCTCGTACGTCTGCACCTACGTCCGGATGTGGGTGCAGGTGAAGCACCACTACAAGATGACCGTCGACACCGCCGAGAAGAACGCGCTCCAGTCCTCGCTGAGCGGCTGCTGACGGCAGATCCCCGCGCGTCGTCCCCTCCGGAACCTGTCGCGCTCCTCCGTCGTTCCGTACCGTACGGGGCGACGGAGGAGGCACGGATGACGGCCGACGCGGTCGGGCTTCGCCTGGGACCACTGCTGCGGCACATCGGCCGGGAGACGGACGGGCGGGCGACCGTCTGGGTCGAGACCGAGCGGCCGTGCGCCGCCGAGGTCCGGTGCGCGGACGGCGCGGGCGGCTCCGCGCGCACCTTCTCGATCGCCGGTCACCACTACGCGCTGGTGACGGTCGCCGGGCTGAGCCCCGGCGCCACGACGGCGTACGAGGTCCTGCTGGACGGCGCGCGGGTCTGGCCCGAGCCGGATTCCGGCTTCCCCCCGTCCGTGATCACCGTCCCCGAGCCGTCCTCGGCCGCCGTGACCGTCACCTTCGGCTCCTGCCGCTGGGCCGCCAAGCCCTCCGGCGAGCACGATCCGGTCGGCCCGGACGCCCTGGACACGCTCGCCTCCCGGCTCGCCGCCGACCCGGCCGCCGAGCGCCCCGACGTCCTGCTGCTCCTCGGCGACCAGGTGTACGCGGACGAGGTCTCGGCGGACACCCGCGCCTGGCTGGCCGGCCGCCGCGATCTGGACGAGCCGCCCGGCGCGGAGGTCGCGGACTACGAGGAGTACACCCGGCTGTACGACGAGTCCTGGCGCGACCCCGAGGTGCGCTGGCTGCTCTCCACCGTGCCCAGCTGCATGATCTTCGACGACCATGACGTGATCGACGACTGGAACACCAGCGCCGCCTGGCTGGCGGAGATGCGGGCCCTGCCCTGGTGGCGGGAGCGGGTGCTCAGCGGGCTGATGTCGTACTGGGTCTATCAGCACCTCGGCAATCTCTCCCCCGCCGAGCTGGAGTCGGACCCGCTCTTCGCCGCCGTGCGGGCCGCCGACGACGGCACGGACGAGCTGCGGGCCTTCGCGGCCCGCGCGGACGCGGATCCGGCCACGGTGCGCTGGAGTTTCCGGCGCGATTTCGGCCGGACGCGGCTGCTGATGGTCGACACCCGGGCCGCCCGCGTCCTCGACGAGGGGCGCAGGTCGATGCTCGATCCGGAGGAGGCCGGCTGGCTGCGCGAGCAGGCGCTGGAGGATCCGGGGTCCTACGACCATCTCCTCATCGGCAGTTCGCTGCCCTGGCTGCTGCCCCCGCTCGTCCATGACACGGAGGGGTGGAACGCGGCGCTGTGCCGGGGCGAGCGCGGCGCGCGCTGGGCGCGGCTGGGCGAGAAGGTGCGCCGGGCCGCCGATCTGGAGCACTGGGCCGCGTTTCCGCCGTCCTTCGCGGCGCTGGCCTCGCTGATCGCGGAGGCCGGGCGGGGGCCGGGGGCCCCGGCGGGCGTCTATGTCCTCTCCGGGGACGTCCACCACGCGTATGTGGCCGAGCCCGACTGGCGGGGCGCGCCGGGTCCGGACGCCCGGGTGCTCCAGCTGACCTGCTCCCCCGTCCACAATTCCATTCCGCGCATGATCCAGCTGGGGTTCCACTTCGGCTGGAGCCGGGTGGGGCGGCGGCTGGGCCATCTGCTGGCGCGTCACGGGCGTACGGGGAGACCGCCGGTGCACTGGGAGCGCACGGGCGGTCCGTGGTTCGGCAATCAGCTGATGACGCTGACCCTGCGCGGGCGCTCGGCGCGGCTCCGGCTGGACCAGGCGCGGGAGGCGGGGCCCGGGGGGCGGGAGGGCCGGCGGCTGATCGCCGTGGAGGAGCGGGAGTTGACCGGGCCGGAGGACTGAGGGGCCCGACGGCTCGGGAGGCGGGGCGGGGCCGGCGGACCGAGTGCGGTCGGCGGACCGGGCGGGGGCGGACCGGACGGCGGCGGGGGCCGGGGCCCGGCGGTGGTCGGCGGAATCGGCCATGGGCGGCCTTAGCCGGACATCCGGCATGAGATTCCGATGAGAAACCTTCTCCGACCGAATGTTGAACTTGCAAGTATTAATCAGGTCTCCCTAACTTTGGCTCATTGGTTCCCTGTCCCCCACACACAGGAGTCCCCCCATGGCCAACACCGCGTTGACCGCAAAGCTCGACCAGTCCCAGCCGTATGTCATAGGCGCGTTCCGCATCGTCATAGGTCTGCTCTTCGCCTGCCACGGCGCGGCGTCGCTCTTCGGCGTGCTGGGCGGGGCCCACGGCGGCGGCACCGTCGAGACCGGGGCCTGGCCCGGTTGGTACGCCGCAGTCATCCAGTTCATCGGCGGCGGGCTCGTGATGCTCGGCGTCGGCACCCGCAGCGCCGCCTTCATCTGCTCCGGCTCGATGGCGTACGCGTACTTCGTGGAGCACCAGTCGGCGGGGCTGTTCCCGCTGGAGAACAGCGGCGAGGCCTCGGCGCTGTTCTGCTGGGCCTTCCTGCTGCTGGTCTTCACCGGCTCGGGCGCGCTGGCGCTGGACAAGCTGTTCGGCTCGCGGAGCGCCGGCCGCTCCCGGCAGGACGGGCGCGATTCGTCCGCCGTCACCGCCTGAACCACGCCGCCCCACCCGCACGGGGCGGACTGATCGGCTCATCGAGCGCCCGGCGTCTCTTCGGAGGCCCGGGCGCTTCCCCGTATCCGGGCGCTGCGCACCCGAACGGCTCGCGCGCGGTCCAGTAGGACCCCAGCCAGAATTCAGGACAGAAAGTGATGATCACAACATCGGCGACCCCCGGGTGATCTCTCGGCAAACGTCCGGCGTACGCTGTAGAGCTGTTACTGCCGCCACAACCGACCACCTCCAGCGTCGCGGCACGTCCACGAAACGGGGAGAGTCAAGGTGCTCGAGAGTCTGGGGTCGCTGACCAGCAGCCCTTGGATCTACGCAGTGGTGGCCCTCTCCGTACTCCTCGATGTCTTTCTGCCGGTGCTGCCGAGCGGTGTCCTGGTGATCACGGTGGCGACCGCCGCCGCGGCCGGTTCGACCACGGTCAGCACGGTCGCGGGCGCGGCCGAGCAGGTGCCGCGCGAGGTCCCCTCGCTGCTGGTCCTGGGCCTGTGCGCGGCCACCGCTTCCGTCCTCGGCGATCTCGTCGCCTACCGGCTGGCCCGGCGCGGCGGCGACCGCTTCGACCGGGCCATCGCCAAATCGCGCAGGCTGACCAGCGCGCACGCCCGGCTGGGCGCGACGCTCAACCGGGGCGGCGGGGCGCTCGTCGTGATCGCCCGCTTCGCTCCGGCCGGCCGCTCGGTGGTCTCCCTGGGAGCCGGCGCCGCCCACCGCAAGGTGAAGGACTTCCTTCCCTGGTCGGCTGTGGCGGGAGTGGTCTGGGCCGGATACAGCGTGGGCCTCGGATACTTCGGCGGCCAGTGGCTCGGCGCGAGCTGGTTCGGCGCGGCCGTCTCCGTCCTCGCGCTCTTCGGCGCGGGCGCGCTGGCGGCGTACGTCATGCGCCGCCGCCCGGTGACGGCGGCGGCCCCCGTCGCCGTGTGCGCCGACGCCTGAGGGCCCCGGCCCGGCAGTCCGACAGGCCCTGAGACCGCGACGGTCTCAGGGCTTCGCCGTACCCCGTATCTCCAGACCGTCGAGAAGCGCGCGGGTCGCCTCCGCTATGTCGTCGACGGCCCGGTCGAACACCTCCCGATTGTGCGCGGCGGGGGCCCGGAAACCGGACACCTTCCGTACGTACTGAAGGGCGGCGGCCCGGAAGTCGTCCTCGGTGGCCTCTTCGGGGAGCGCGGGCGGGCGGAGGGTCTTGATACTGCGGCACATGTCTTTAGTGTGCACCCGCCCACTGACAACCGGGCCGTCGCCGGCGAGCAGGGCCGGGGCCCGGCCCCGACCGGCGCGGCACGCGGCCTCGATGACGGCGCCGCGGACCGGGCGAGCGGGTCGACCTCGCCGGACGGCGCCGTCCGAACCGGCTCGGCCCCCGGGGGCGGTCTTGTGGATCCGCCCGCCGGGCTGCTGCCATGGCGGGACGGTCGGCGCGACTGCTGGGGGTCCGGGTGGAGAAGCTGAGAGTCACCGCGTGGAAGCGGTACGGGCACGACCGCCTCTATGTGAATCTGCCCGACGGCACCTCGGTCGCCTGGGCGGACCGCAGAACGGGCGAGGTCACCTTCCTCACCCCCCACTACCGCGACACGGTCCTCGACGCGCTCGCCCGCCATGCCCCGGCCGACCCCGCGCCCCCGGCGCACGCCCCCGACTCGTCCGTGCCGCCGCCCCGGACCCGGCCCGCGCCCCTCCTGCCCCCGCTCACCCCGGAGAACGACCTCGCCCGCCGCCGTCCCGGCGCCGCCCTGCGCGAACTGCTCGCCGAGTCCGGACCCGGCCCGCTGGAACGGCTCCTCGACCGGCTGCTGCGCCGCCGCTCCGAGTGGGACTCCTGGCGGCAGGGCCTCGCCGGGGAGCGCCTGGTCGGCGCGGAGCTGAACCGGCTCACCCGGCGCGGCTGGCATGTGCTCCACTCCGTGCCGCTGCCGCGCGAGGTCGACATCGACCATCTGCTGATCGGCCCGGGCGGGGTCTTCTCCGTCAACGCCAAGCACCACAACGGCAAACCGGTCCGGGTCGACCAGGACACCGTACGGATCGGCGACGGCCCGCCCCACCCCTATCTGGTCAAGAGCCGCTCCGAGGCCCGGCGCGTCCGCGCCGTACTGGAGCGTTTCTGCCCCTTCGACGTCCCTGTGCAGCCGGTCCTCGTCTTCGTCGGCGTCACCGCACTCGACCTCTCAGCCGCTCCCCCCGACGTCCGCGTCTACCGGCAGCGCCACGTCTCCGCCCTCGGCCCCCTGTCCGGAGCGCTCACCTCCGCCCAATCCGACCAAATCTTCGACATCGCCCGCGACCGGCGCGCCTGGCTGTCCGCCTGACTCCCCCACATCCGCGCGCCGACCCGCGACGCCGCCCGACCAGGCCGAACCCGGGCCCGCTGAAGGCCCCCGTCGCCGTCCATCGATGAACACCGGTCCCCGGGCCGGGATCCCGTCGGGCCGACCGGGGTGCGGCGGCCCGAACTCCGGGCGCGGGAGCGGGATCCGGGCGCGCACGTCAAGATCACGTGGGGATGTGGACTCTTCGCGGACTCCGGGCAAGGGAACGGCCCTCCGATCGTGATCGACCGAAGGGCCTGAACAGACTCTCGCCTGCTGCGTCCTACTGGTGGGCGCGGACGGTTTCGAACCGCCGACATCTGCTTTGTAAGAGCAGCGCTCTACCCCTGAGCTACGCACCCGTGGATGAGAGAACAGCGTACATGGCCCCCGGCCCCGCCCCGCAAACCCGTTCCCCCGCGTCAGGGGCAGGGCGGGGAGGTCAGAGGCCCGACGCGACGCGAGGCGGGGAGGGGGAGGGGGCGAGGAGGGGCGGGGGGTAACCCCACCATGGAGAGGGTGGGCGACAGGATCGTGGTGGGGGCGGGGGGCTCGTAGCGTGGGGGGATGTTGACAGGGACACGGGGGGAATGATCTTCATGGCGGCGAATGGCAGGGGTTTCCGCGCTCGGCGGGCGGGTTGGGTCCGGGGGGTTGTCGGGCTGGGGGGCGCGGGGCTGCTGGTGGGGGTGCTCGCCGGGTGCGGGGGGACGGAGGTGGACGAGGCGCCGGTGGAGCGGAAGGCGTTCGCGCTCGACGGGGAGCGGCTGACGATCGACAGCGACAACTCGTTCGTCGAGGTCGTCGCGGCCGATGTGAAGAAGGTCGAGGTGAGCCGGCAGGTCGACGGCTGGGTGTTCCTCGGGAGCGGCCCGGAGGCGTCGTGGAAGATGTCGAAGGACCGGCTCGTCCTGCGGATGGACTGCTCGGGCGTCGCCAGTGACTGCCGGGCGCGGCAGACCGTGAAGGTGCCGCGCGGGGTCGCGGTGACGGTGCTGGACGACAACGGGGGCGTGACCGCGTCCGGCTTCGGCACGCCGCTGCGGATCGAGTCGGACAACGGCGATGTGACCGTGCGGGACACCACCGGCGCGCTGGAGCTGCTGACCGACAACGGGAAGGTCACCACCGAGCGGGTCGCCGCGAAGACGCTGAAGGCCCGGTCCGACAACGGGGACGTGCGGATCGGGCTGAAGGACGGGGCCGTGCCGGAGCGGTTGGAGACCGTCAGCGACAACGGGGGGATCCGGATCGAGCTGCCGTCGGCGGGGGCTCCGTACGCCGTCACGGCCAAGAGCGACAACGGGTCGGTGGACGTCGATGTGCCGACCGACGACGCCAGCTCCCATGTCGTGACCGCCCGCAGCGACAACGGATCGGTGAAGGTGCGCGCGGCGGAGTAGTCCCCGCCCGGGAGGCCGGGCGGCGGGCGGTGAATCGTCCGGCCCGTGTGTTCGCCGTTGCCAGGTGCGAGAATGTACCGGGTACGGCGACGCAGCACGGGAGAGGGATGTGACGGCGACACACGCGCGGCCGCATGCGGGAGCGACAGCGAGTGCAGTCCGGGATGTCCTGGCCCTGATGCTGCTGCCGGCGCCGCTGGCCGTGGCGGTGTGGTCCGCCTCGTTCACCGGGGGCGGTACGCGACGCTGGTTCGGCGGGCGCGGGGAGAGCCAGCGGGCCGACGCGCAGGCCGCCAAGGACGCCGCCGCCGCTGCCTTCTACGAGTTGGACAGCGCCCAGCGCGAGCTGAGGATCTCGATCGAGACGATCACCGCCGTGGACAGTTCGCCGCGGGCGCGCCGGGCGGCGGAGGGTTTCGAGGCGCTCGGGCGGCGGATCGACGAGGTCAGCCACCGTTACATCGCGGCCGTCGACGCGCACGATCTCGACCGGGACGATCTGGAGCCCTCCATCGCCTCCCGGGCGCGCGGCGAGCTGAGCCGCGCCAAGGACGAGCTGGTCGGGGTGAAGACGGAGCTGGACCGCTTCGGCGAGGAGCTGGGTCCGCTGCTGGACACGGCGGAGTCCCAGCTCGCCCGGCTCGCCCCCGCCGTGGAGCGGGCGAGAGCGGCGCTCTTGTCCGCGAGCAATGCTCTGGACACGGTGCGCGGCTCCGGAATGCGGGCGGACGATCTGGCCGCGCGGCTCGCCGCCCTCGCCCCCGAGCTGACCATGCTCAATCAGGGCGCGGGCCGGCACGGGGTCCCCGAGACCCTGCACCGCGCCGACCGGGTGCTGCGGGACGCCGAAGCCGTACGGGCCGAGGCGGAGCAGCTGCCCGAGCGGGCCGCCGAGATCGACCGGCGGCTGGTGTCCCTGCGGACCCGTGCCGAGGCCCTCACCACCCGTACCGCCTCGGTCGAACCGGTCCTCAGCGAGCTGCGGCGCCGTTTCACCGCAGCCTGCTGGCAGGATCTCCAGCCCGTGCCCGAGCAGGCCGCCCTCGGTCTGCGGCAGGCCGGGGAGAAGCTCCGGGAGGCGGCCGGCGCCCGGGACGAACAGCGCTGGCCGGACGCGACCGCCCTGCTCGGCACCGTACGCGCGCTGCTGAACAGCACCGACGAGGCCGTGTCGGCGGCCGGGGACCGGCTCCAGCGGCTCAACGCCGTCGCGAAGGACCCCCGGCAGGAGATCGACCGCACGCGGTTCGCCGTACGCGACGCCCAGCGGCTCGCGATGGCCGGCCGCCAGACGCCCGATCCCCGGCACGCCCGGCCGCTCGACGAGGCCGTCGCCCGGCTGGACCGCGCCGTGGCCGCCCTCGACGGCCGTCACCCCGACTACTGGCACTTCCTCACCGAGAACGAGGAGGTCCGCCGGGCCGCCGCCCGCGTGGTCGAGCGGATCCGGGAGGAGCGGGGCGGGGGCGCGGCCTGAGCCCCCTCCTCCGACGCCCCGCCGCTGCCGCCCCCTCCTCCGACGCCCCGCCGCTGCCAGGACATGGGCGGGCGGCCGGCGGCGGGTACGAGCCGCGAGTGCCGACCACGGTACGAGCCCCCAGGCGCGAACCGCGGGCGCCGGCCGCCGTACAAGCCCTCACGTACGAGCCCCGGACGGCGATCCCGCACCCGACAGCCGTACGAGCCGCAGGCACGCCCTTCGCCATCGCGCCCGGCCCACCACGGCGAGTTCGCGACCGACGCCCCGGCCGGTTCCGGACCGAAGCCCCGGCGCCTTCGAGGCCGACGCCCGCGGCCAGTTCGGCTCGTACGGCCCTCCGTGGCCCCGGCCCGGAACGCGTAGCCTGAGGCCATGCCCCGATACGATTTCCGCTGCCGCAGCTGCGGCGACACCTTCGAAGTGAACCGGCCGATGGCCCAGTCCTCCGACCCCGCGCCCTGTCCGGCGGGCCACGACGACACCGTCAAGCTGCTGTCCGCGGTCGCCGTCGGCGGCTCCTCGTCCTCCTCCGCGCCCGCGCCGGGCGGCGGCGGGGGCGGCGGGGGCTGCTGCGGAGGCGGCTGCTGCGGCTGAGATCCCGCTCCCCCCTCAGGCCCCCAGATGGCGCAGGACCGCCAGCACCCTGCGCGAGTAGCCCGCCGTGCGCGGCAGCTCCAGCTTGTCGAAGATCGCGTTGATGTGTTTCTCGACCGCGCTCTGCGACACATGGAGCCGCCGCGCGATGGCCCCGTTCGCGTGGCCCTGCGCCATCTCGCCGAGGACGTCCCGCTCCCGCGCCGTGAGCCGGGCCAGCGGATCGGCGCCCGCGCCCCGGGTGAGGAGCTGGCGTACGACGTCGGGGTCGAAGGCGGCCCGGCCCCGGCCGACCCGGTCCAGGGCGTCGAGGAACTCGTCGACCTGGACCACCCGGTCCTTGAGGAGATAGCCGACGCCCTCCGAGTCGGAGGTCAGCAGCTCGGCGGCGTACCGCTTCTCGACGTACTGGGAGAGCACCAGCACCCCCACCCCGGGCCACCGCCGGCGGATCTCCAGGGCGGCGCGGAGGCCCTCGTCGGTGTGGGTGGGCGGCATGCGGACGTCGGCCACGACGACGTCGGGGCGTTCGGCGGCGACGGCCGCGAGGAGCTGTTCGCCGTCGCCGACCGCCGCGAGGACCTCATGGCCCTCCTCCGCGAGGAGGCGTATCAGCCCCTCCCGCAGCAGGGTCGAGTCCTCGGCCAGGATTACGCGCACGGCAGCTCCGCTGTGATCGTGGTGGGTCCGCCGGGCGGGCTGTGCACCGCGAACCGGCCGTCGAGGGCGGCGACCCGGCTCGCCAGGCCGGTGAGACCGCCGCCCGCCGGGTCCGCGCCGCCCGAGCCGTCGTCCTCGACGGACAGCCGCAGGATCTCGCGGTCGCGCCGCAGGCTCACCCCTATCCGGGTGGCTCCCGAATGCTTCACCACATTGGTGACCGCCTCGGAGACCACGAAGTACGCCACGGTCTCCACCTGCCGGGCGGCCGGCCGGGCGATGTCGTACTCGACCCGTACGGGCAGCGGGGTGCGCTCGGCGACGGTCTCCAGCGCGGCGCGCAGCCCGGCCTCGTCCAGCACGGTCGGATAGACCCGCCAGGCGACCTCGCGCAGTTCGGCGAGGGCCCGGCGGCTCTCCTCGTGGGCCTGGAGGAGGAGCCGGTCGGCGTGCTCGGGGTCGCGGCTCCGGCGGGCGCGGCCCAGGAGCATCCCGAGGACGACCAGCCGCTGCTGGACTCCGTCGTGGAGATCGCGTTCGATACGGCGGCGCTCGTCGTTGACCGCGTCCATGACCTCCGCGCGGCTGACGGCCAGCTGGGCGATGCGCAGCTCCAGCCGGTCCTGTCTGCTGGGGCCGAGGAGGCGACGGGCGAGCCGGACCTCCAGCAGGACGGTGCCGTGGACGCCCTGGGCGCAGAGGATCACGATGAAGAGTCCGAGGAAGCCCGCGCCGACGACCTCCAGCGGATAGTCGATGTCCGTGACGAACCAGCCGAGGAGCGCGAAGAGCACCCAGGAGAGACCGGTGAGCGCGGAGCCCACGATGAGTCCGCCGAGCAGGCCCAGCGGGATCCGGGCGGCGGCGTGGCGGGCGGCCCGGGCGGCTTCGGAGGGGGAGGCGAGCGGCGGGCGGGGGAGGCGGTCGCCGTAGAACCGTGCCATCCTGCGCAGCTCGATTCCGGCCACTGTGGTGGCGAGCGCGGCCAGTGGGCGGGCCGCCGCCCGGCGTCCGCGCGGCCAAGCCAGGGCGGGCAGAAGAATCATGACCGCGAAGAGTGCGAGAATCAGTTCGAGCACGGCGGTGGCGGCCCCTGCGGTCAGCCCCGCCAGGTAGCGCGCACCGAGTGCCGCGACCTCTCGGCCGGTCCTCCGGCCCAGTGCTCTGTCCATGATCGGTCACGCTAGCCGGTCGTCCCGCTCCGCACACTGGGGTGCGCCACAGGGAAACCTGCGGTGCGCTTCAGCCTCTCTTCAGCTGCGGTTTTCTACCGTGAAAGGCATGCATTCCATGATCATGAGCAGCGCTGCGGCTACCGAGAGCAGTGCTCCGGGCTGGGTCAACAGCATGATGGACACCCTGGGAGCACCGGGGGCCGGCATCGCCATCGCCCTGGAGAACCTCTTCCCGCCGCTGCCCAGCGAGGTGATCCTGCCGCTGGCCGGGTTCGCGGCGAGCACCGGGCAGATGAATCTCTACGCCGCTCTGCTGTGGACCACCGCCGGTTCGGTGATCGGCGCGCTGGCGCTGTACGGGGTGGGAGCGCTGCTCGGGCGGGAGCGTACGGTCGCGATCGCCGCGAAGCTGCCGCTGGTGAAGGTCTCGGACATCGAGAAGACGGAGGCCTGGTTCGCCAAGCACGGCACGAAGGCGGTGTTCTTCGGGCGAATGATTCCGATCTTCCGCTCGCTGATATCCGTGCCGGCCGGCGTCGAGCGGATGCCGATCCCGATCTTCCTCGGGCTGACGACGCTCGGCAGCGCGATCTGGAACACGATCTTCGTGATGGCGGGATATCTGCTCGGGGAGAACTGGACGGAGGTGACCGGCTATGTCTCCACCTACTCCAAGGTGGTGCTGGCGTTCGCGGTCGTCGGCCTCCTGGCCTTCATCGGGGTGCGCGTCTTCAAGCCGGGGGCGGGCAGCCGGCGCAAGTGACCGCGCGGGGGCGCGGGCGACCGCCGAACCCCCTCGCACCTGAACGAAACACCGCGCGCCCGGGTCCGGATCCCCTCCGGACCCGGGCGCTCGTGTGTGTACGGGCGCGGGGCTACGCGCGCAGGAAGCGGCGGAGGATCTCCTCGCCCGCCGCGACGCCCCGCTCCGCCAGGGCCTCCACCTGGGGCGCGCTCCAGCCGGCGTCGGCCAGTTCGCCGTGGCCGGGACGCCAGGCGCGGTCGGCGGCGAGCAGCAGATCGGCGTCGAGGAGGGAGTCCCCGGCCGCCAGGATCCGGTCCGCGCCGACGCGGCGGGCCACCTCGCGGACGGCGGCGCTCTTGGTGAGCGGCCGCGGTACGGCGTAGATCTTGCGGCCCTGGAGCGAGACCGACCAGCCCCGGGGTCCGGCCCACTCGGCCAGTTCCTTGACCCAGTCGCCGGGGAGCAGCGCGCGGTCGACGACGAGGTAGGCGAAGAGGTCCTCGGCGGTGCGCTCCTTGAGCAGCCAGGCCGGGTCGGCGGCGGCCGACAGATGCGCGCGGACCTCGTCGAGCGGGGCGCACTCTGCGGCGAGCCGGCCGGCGACCCGCCGCCGCCAGTCCTCGTCGGTCACTCCGTCGACGAGGAGGTGTCCGCCGTTGGCGCAGACGGCGTACGCGGGCGGGGGGCCGGGGAGGTGGATCCGGCCGTACTGCTCACGGGTGCGGGTGGTGGCGGGGACGAAGAGCGTCTCGGCGGCGAGCCGGGTCAGCAGTCCGGCCGCGGTCTCGGTGACGTACGAGAGCGGCTTGCGGTCGTACACCTCGACGCAGAGCAGCCGGGGGGCCTCCGCGTCGGCCATGGTGAGCTGGAGCGCTCCGGCGGAGTAGATGAGCGTACGGTCCAGATCGCTCGCGATCAGGGTCCCGGCGCGCGCGCCGGGCGTGCGGGGGGCTCCGGGGGTGCTGGGGGTGCTCACAGGGCCGTCACCGCCGTGCCGTCGGCGCCGGTCGCGCCCCGGGTGTAGCGGGGGTGGATGAGCCCGACGCAGCTGTACGGCAGCTCCCCGACCTCTTCGACGGGGACGCCGCGCTGGGCGGCCAGCAGCCGCACATGGTCGAGGTCGGCCCCCGCCCCGGCGCGGGCGAGGATCTTCCAGGGGACGCGGCGCAGCAGCACCCGGGTGGTCTCGCCGACGCCGGGCTTGACCAGGTTCATGTCGTGGATGCCGTACTCCTCGCTGATCCGCTCGACGGCGGCCCAGCCCTCCCAGGTGGGGGCGCGGTCGGCGGACAGCCGCTCCTTGACGTCGGCGTCCACGGCGGCGTGCGTCTCGGCGAACCGGGCGGACACGGCGTCGAGGAAGTGGCCGGAGACGTCCGCGCCGGCCAGCTCGCGGTAGAACTTCGCGCCGTGGAAGTCGTCCGGGCCGACGAGGTCTGAGCGCAGGACCGTACGGGAGACCAGTCCGGAGACGGTGGAGTTGAGGCAGGCCGAGGGGATGAGGAAGTCCTCGCGGGTGCCGTATGTGCGGACGCAGCCGCCGGGGTCGGCGAGGACGGCGATCTCCGGGCGGAAGCCCTCGAAGGCGGCGAGCGCCGAGGTCAGCTCGCGGGTGATGGCCCCCTTGCCGGTCCAGCCGTCGACGAAGACGATGTCGGCCGGGTCGTGGTGGAGGCTCAGCCAGCGCAGGGCGTTGGCGTCGATGCCCCGGCCCCGGACGATGGAGACGGCGTAGTGCGGCAGGTCGAGGCCGTGGCGGCGCTGGGCCCAGCGGCGCATCAGGATGCCGACGGGGGTGCCGGCCCGGGCCAGCGAGACCAGCACGGGGCGCGGGGAGGCGGTCTCGGCGAGGACGGTCTCGGTGACGGTGCCGACGGCGCGGGCGATACGGGCGGCGGAGTTCTCCAGCGCGGTGTGGAAGAGCCGCTGGTAGTCGGCGCTGGGCTGGTACTCGACGGGGAGGGATTCGGCGTAGTGCGCGCCACCGCTCTGTATCGCCTCCTCGCGCTCCTCGGTGGGGGCCTCCAGCTCGACGTCCGAGAGGTCCTGGAGCAGCCAGCCGACCTCGTCGGGGGCGTACGAGGAGAAGGCGGGGCCGCGCAGCGGCTCGGGGAGGCCGCCCGAGGGCGCGGGGAGGCCGCCCGAGGGCGCGGGCGGGGGCGGTGCGGGCGGCATGGCGGCCCCTTCGGGGACATGGCTGGGCACGGCGGCGAGCAGCACGTGCGGGATGTGGGCGGCGAGCCGGTCCAGGAGGCCGCCGGGGGCGTGGAGCGCCGGGGTGTCGGCGACCGAGTCGACGACGGCGACGACGGCGTCGAATCCGCCGCCCGCCACGTTGTAGGCGTAGCGCTCGCCGGGTCCGTCGGCGGGGTCGTCGTGCGCGGGGAAGACGAGTCGGGTGCGGATGGCGTAGCCGGGGTCGTCCACGGCGAGGACGGGCGAGCGGGTGGTGGTGGAGAAGCGGATCTCGGCGGAGGTCAGGCGCTCCAGGGCGGTGCCGAGGCGCAGGGGGGCGTACATCAGCTCCTCGAAGCCGAGGAGCAGGACGCGGCGCGGGGGCGACGCGGCCGGTCCGGGCGCGGGCTCCCCGGGCGCGGGCTCCCCGGGCGCGGGCTCTCCCGGGGCGGCGCTCAGGCCGAGGGCTTCGGCGATCCGGGCCGCCATCGCCGGGAGGGCCGCCTCCAGCCGCTCGCGGTGCGCGGGGAGGAAGCCGTGCCGGCCGCCGTCGGGCAGATCGGCGGGCCAGTCCAGCTCGACGCGGCGCACGGCCGCGGCCCGGGGCGCGGGAGCGGCGGTGTCGGGCGCGGGGGCGGTGTCGTCGGGCGCGGGGACGGTGCCGGGGGCGGTGTCGGGCGCGGCGGCCGTGTCGTACCGGGCGACCAGCGCCTGCCCCTTCTCCAGCACGGCGTCCGGGAGGCTCACGGTCCCCGAGGCCAGGGCGACCAGATCGATCCGGGCCCCGATCTCCTCGGCGAAGGCGTCCAGCCGGTCGCGGTCCGCCGGAGCGCGCATGTCGACCAGCGCCACGATCACATAGCGCTCGCGCGGGGCGATCCGGTGCAGCTCGCGGACGGTGTTCAGCACGGTGTTCCCGGTGGAGAACTCGTCGTCCACCAGGATCAGCGGGCCCGGCCGCGTCAGCAGCAGCGGATCCGCCGGGAGCAGCAGATGGGAGGTGGCGTGGGAGTGGGCCTCCTCGAAGCCGCCCGCGCCGGTCATGCCCCGGACCGGGCGGCGGGTGGAGTGCAGATAGGGCGCGAGGGCCACGCCGTCGGCGACGGAGTGTCCGAGTCCGGTCGCGGTCTCCGCGTAGCCGAGGACCACCGCGCGGGCGGCCTCCTCGTCGCCGAGCAGGGCGCGGACGCGTACGCCCAGGTCATGGCCGACGCCGTGGACCACGGCAGGCGACTGGGGCACGTGCTTGCCCAGCACCTGGGAGACCAGCAGATGCGCCCGCTTCGGGTTGCGGCGCAGGGCCAGCCCCAGCAGCTCGGGCAGGCGTGCGTCGCCCTCCAGCCCTATGCCCAGCCGCTGTGCGACCCATGTACCCGACCAGACCACCGCGGCCGCCTCTTCTCTCGTCCTCGGCCGGGGGCCGGTCGGCCCGCCGGTCGCCGTCCTCGGCCCGGGTCCGGCGGACCCGTCCGTCGCCGCTCCGGGCCCGGACCCGGGCCCGGCCGTCCCGTCCGCCGCGGCCCTCCGCCCCGACCCGGGCCCCATGGGCCCCTCCGACGCCGTCATGTGCCGGAGAGCCCGGCCGCGAGCAGTTCCACGAAGCCGACCTCCTCCCGGGCCACGCCGAAGGCCTCGGCGCGCAGCAGGGTGCGCTCGGCCCAGGCGCGGTGCGGCTTCACTTCGTTCATCTTGTTGGTGTACGCGGAGCGCAGCACCCCGCCGCCGTCCTGTTCGGGGCGGAGGATGTCGCGGGCGTCGCTGTACTCCTCGTGGCTGACCACGGACAGCGCGTGCACGGGCAGGACGTGCGAGGGGTGGATGCAGGTCTTGCCGGTGAGTCCGTTGGCCCGGTCCAGCTCTATCTCGCGGAGCAGTCCGTCGAGGTCGTGCTCGATCAGGGTGTTGCGCACGGCCTCGGCGCTGACCTCCAGGAAGGGGCTGCGCCGCAGCTGGGGTTTGAACATGCGCTCCTGGAGCCGGAAGTACTCCCAGACCGGGCCGGTGACGGTGAAGCCGGTGCCGTCGGCGCGGCCGAGGACATTGACCACGTCGGCGATGACGGCGGCGACGATCCGGACGTCGTAGGCGGTCATGTCGGGCGAGCGGCGCAGTCCGTAGGCGGAGCAGAAGTCGGTGACGCCGAGCCGCAGGGCCAGCACCCGGTCGCGGTACTTGTCGACGGTGCGGGCGATCCCGGTGAGCGTCTCGGTGCGGGTCTCCAGATGGAGCAGCTCGGGCGACTCCAGGACGGGCATGGCGAAGAGCCGGTGGCCGGTGGCGCTCTCGGCGGCGGTGAGCGCCTCCAGGAAGGGCACTCCCCGCTCTTCGGTGAATTTGGGAAGGACGAAACCGGACAGTCTGCGGACGCTGGGGCCGAGGCGCTGCGCCAGATCGGGGATCTGGGCGGGCTCGCGGACCCGGATGAAGAGCAGCGGCGGCTCTCCGCCGTCCGCGTCCAGGTCGGCGAAGTGCCGGACCAGATTCTCCTCGGCGTCGGCCACATCGGCGTCGCCGATGGAATCCTCCAGACAGAGGACCATCGAGACCACTCCGCTGCCGAGCTGTTTACGGATGTCGTCGGCGAGTCTCGGCCGGGTGGCGGGGCTGTAGAGGGTGGCTCCCAGCGCCGCCGCGAGCATCTTCGGCGGAGAGGCGGCGGTGAACTCGCCGGGCTGCTGATGGAACAGGCGTTCGCGAACCGAGGGCGAGATTTGCCCGAAATGACGCATATGACTCCCCCGCGCTCCTGGATGTCCTGCCCTACTGACGTGGCCGGTAATAGTACGTACAGATGTGTGTCAAGAGTTCCCTGCGTCCATGAACTCCGGGTAACCCCTGGATGCGCTCCAAATGTCCCCCGCCGTGGCCCGGAGCGCTCGGCGGGACCCGCCGAAGGCGTCCGCGACCGGCCCTTGCGCCGCGTTGTCCGGGCCGCCCCCGAGAAGGCAGGATGACGGGCATGACGCACGCGATGATGAAGGGCTCGAACGTCCCGCTCCATGCCTCGGCGGTCCGCGCCGTGCTGCGCTGGACCCCGGGTCCCGGCCTCCCCGACGTGGACGCCTCGGCCCTGCTGCTCGGCCCGGACTCCCGTGTGCGCTCCGACGAGGACTTCGTCTTCTACAACCAGCCGCGCCACCCCTCGGGGCTGGTCCGCAAACTGTCCAAGCAGCGGATCTCGGACCAGCTGACGGACACCCTCGAAGCGGATCTCACCTCGCTCGACCCTTCCGTCGACCAGGTGGTGCTGGCCGCCTCCTCGGACGGCGACACCTTCCGCCAGGTGCACGATCTGCGGATCCTGCTGTACGACGCGGCCCTGGCCGACGGCGAACCGCTGGCCGTCTTCGACGTCCACGCCGAGACCGGCGAGGAGACCGCGATCATCTGCGGCGAGCTGTACCGGCGCGGGGACCGCTGGAAGTTCCGGGCGGTGGGGCAGGGGTATCCGACCGGGCTGGTCGGTCTGGCCACCGACTTCGGCATCTCGGTGGACGAGACCGCCGAGGCAGCGGCGGACGCGGGAAACACAGGGAACGCGGGCGCCCCGGAGAGCGCGGCCGAGCCCGGCGCGATGCCCCCGCCGCCCGCCCGGCCCCCGGCCGCGCCGCCCGCAGGTCCCGCGTACGGCTATCCGCACGCGGCGCCCGAGCAGCGGCCCGGCTACGGATACCCCCAGCCGACCTCGGGGCGGGCCCGGCCCGGCTACGGCTATCCGCAGCCCGCCGGGGCCTTCGTTCCCGACCCGGACTTCCGGCTGCCGCCGATGGGTCCGCAGTTCATACGCCCCTGAGGGCCTCAGGCCCGGGTCTTGTAACCGCGGCCCCACTGGAGGCCCCAGCCGTAGAGTCGGTCCAGCTCCGCCTGGAAGCCGTAGACGAATTTGACCTCGCGGCGCACCACGAGGTCGCCCTTGACGTTCTCCAGCGAGAACACCGCGCAGGAACGGGCCTGCGGAGCCTGCTCGTCGAGTTCTATCTCCACCCGGGGGCCGCTGCTCGGGTACAGGGTCACCAGGGCGTGGGTGCGGTCGAACGCCGGCGTCTGGTCGTAGATGTAGACGAAGAACAGCAGGCGTTTGATCTCGGCGTGATGATCGAGATTGACATAGATCGTCTCCCCGGATCCCGAGCCGAACCGGTCGTCGCCGCTGAGCCGGACGTACGGCGCCTCATTGGCCGAGCCGAGGAAGTCGCCGAGCGGCTGGACCACGCCCTTGCTGCCGTCGGCCAGTTCGTACAGACAGCCGAGGTCGAGGTCGACATTGACCATGCCCTGGGTGTGGGCCTGCACCACCTCCGGCTTGAACAGCTGGAGGGGATTGCGCAGCAGCCCGCCCCGGCGGGACTTCCCCCGGAAGTCGGACGCGCGCATCCGCCAGGAGAGATTGACCCGCAGATGTCCGGTCGCCGCGCCCTGCTTGCTGAGCGACACCGAAGGCCGCCGCCGCGTCAGCGCGATGGAGTTGGCGCCGCTGCCCGTGTCGAACTGTGCCGACCTGCCCTGCCACAGGCTGTCCCAGAAGGCCATGCCCCGCCCCAGTCTTCTCGTCGGAACGCGCTTCGCCGGGCCCGTGGCCGGCCCCCGCCCCGCGTCGCTCCGTCATCCGTCCCCGCACCCGCGCTCATCGGGCGGGGCGGCCCGAGGCCGGTGCCTCGAAGCCGCCCCGCTCAGAGAGCGTTCCCTCATTGGGCGCCCGGTCACACCCCGGCCGCGGAGTGTGGCTCAGCCTTTTCGTCCCGGGCGATCCTCCGGTTGCGCTGGATCGAGGACCAGAAGGACCAGCCGATCAGCAGCACGCCGACCATTCCGGTGATGACCTCGGGGATCTCGTACTGGATGGTGATGAGCAGGATGGTCGCGAGCGCGCCGATCGCGTAGTGCGCGCCGTGCTCCAGGTAGACGTAGTCGTCGAGGGTCCCCTGGCGGACCAGATAGACGGTGAGGGACCGGACGTACATCGCGCCGATGCCGAGGCCGAGCGCCATCAGGACGATGTCGTTGGTGACCGCGAAGGCGCCGATGACACCGTCGAAGGAGAAGGAGGCGTCGAGGACTTCGAGGTAGAGGAACATGAAGAAGGCGGCCTTGCCGCCGATGGCGACGGCCGAAACCTTCTTACCGCTCCGCTTGGCGGCCTCCTCGGCCTCGTGCTCGCGCTCCTCCGTCTCCTCCAGCTTGTTCTCGAAGTATCCGGAGAGTCCGCCGACGACGAGATAGGTGATCAGGCCGGCGATGCCGGAGAGCATCACCGTCTCGGCCTTGTCCGCGTGTCCGCCGCCGTGCTGGTGCGCGTTCTTGGCGAAGGTCAGGGAGCTGCCGAGCAGCACGATCAGCGCGATGCAGACCGAGAGCATGTCGACCTTGCCGAGCTTGGCCAGGGGCCGCTCCAGCCAGCCGAGCCATTTGATGTCACGGTCCTCGAAGATGAAGTCGAGGAAAATCATGAGCAGGAACATTCCGCCGAAGGCGGCGATCGACGGATGGGCGTCGGTCACCAGCTCCTGATATTTGTCCTTGTCATTCAGAGCCAGCTCGACGGCCTCGATCGGGCCGACCGAGGCACTGACCGCGACAATGAGGACAGGGAAGACCAGTCGCATACCGAAGACGGCGATGAGGATGCCGATCGTGAGGAAGATCTTCTGCCAGAAGGCATTCATCTTCTTCAGGATTCCGGCGTTGACGACCGCATTGTCGAACGACAGTGAGATTTCGAGGACGGACAGGATCGCGACGATCCAGAACGCGGTCCACCCGCCGTAGAGCACCGCCGCGACCAGTCCCAGCGCGGTGACCGCGAAGGACCAGCCGAAGGTTTTCAGAACCACTGGCACCCAATCGTTTCCATGGGGACCTCCCGGGCGGAGCCTGAGGGAGGCACACCCCCGCGCCGGGGGGCGGGTTTCCCCGCTCCGTGCGCGGATCTATGAAACATTGACCCCGAAGTCTAGAGCGATGCCCTTCAGACCCGACGCGTACCCCTGGCCCACCGCACGGAATTTCCACTCGCCGTTGTAGCGATACAGCTCACCGAAGATCATCGCGGTCTCGGTGGAGGCGTCCTCGCTCAGGTCGTATCGCGCCAGTTCCTGGCCGTCGGCCTGATTGACCACCCGGATGAAGGCATTGCTGACCTGGCCGAACGCCTGGCCCCTGCGGTCCGCGTCATGGATGGAGACCGGAAAGATTATCTTGTCGACACGGGCCGGCACATCGACCAGGCTGACCAGCAGCGATTCATCGTCGCCGTCGCCCTCGCCGGTCTGATTGTCGCCGGTGTGCTCGACGGAGCCCTCGGGGCTCTTGAGGTTGTTGTAGAAGACGAAGTACTCATCGCCGAGAACGCGGCCGCCGCCGCACAGCAGCGCGCTGGCGTCGAGGTCGAAATCGGCCCCGGTGGTGGTGCGCACATCCCAGCCGAGCCCGATCAGCACCTGCGTGAGGTTCGGTGCGGCCTTGGAGAGGGAGACATTGCCTCCCTTGGCGAGCGTGACGCCCATGATCTGGTCCTCCCCAGAGACGGTGAATCGCGGGCCCGTCCCCGCCGCCGCGCCGCGCGGGCCCGTCCCGCTCGGGCGGGGCGGGTGCGCGGGACGGCGGCGGTACGGGCGGGTCCGGCGCCGCACCCGGCGAGGGGCGCGGCGCCGGAGGTCGGCCGTACGGTCAGACGTTGACGCCGAAGTCCTGCGCGATGCCGCGCAGACCCGAGGCGTAACCCTGGCCGATGGCGCGGAACTTCCACTCCGCGCCATTGCGGTACAGCTCGCCGAAGACCATGGCGGTCTCGGTCGAGGCGTCCTCGCTCAGGTCGTAACGCGCCAGCTCCACATTGTCGGCCTGGTTGACCACGCGGATGAACGCGTTGCGCACCTGGCCGAAGGACTGCTGGCGGCCCTCGGCCTCATAGATCGAGACCGGGAAGACGATCTTGGCGACACCGGCGGGCACGCCCGCCAGATTGACCTTGATCTGCTCGTCGTCGCCCTCGCCCTCACCGGTGAGATTGTCACCGGTGTGCTCGACAGAGCCGTCGGGGCTCTTGAGGTTGTTGAAGAAGACGAAGTCGCCGTCGTTGGTGACCTTGCCCTCGGCGTTGGTCAGCAGAGCGCTGGCGTCCAGGTCGAAGTCCGTGCCGGTGGTGGTACGGACATCCCAGCCCAGGCCCACGACAACCGCGGTCAGACCGGGCGCGGCCTTGGTCAGCGAGACGTTGCCGCCCTTGCTGAGGCTGACTCCCACGAGTCCCTCCATTGGTGTTCAGGGGCAGCGCCCCCGTAGTGCGTCGGTGTTCGGATCAACGAGTGGATCCTAGTGACCGGTTCCCGCACGAAACAGGCTTTGACGCGAGCGGCTCCGGCGGCCCGGGGCCGTCAGAGCGATTTCAGGGCGGCGACGTACTCGTTCAGGTCACGGGCGTCGGGAAGCGCGTTGACGACGCTCCAGCGGACCACGCCCTCCTTGTCGATGACGAAGGTGCCGCGGACCGCGCAGCCCTTCTCCTCGTCGAAGACGCCGTACGCCCGCGAGGTCTCGCCGTGCGGCCAGAAGTCCGACAGCAGCGGGTACTCCAGGCCCTCCTGCTCGGCGAAGACGCGCAGGGTGTGGATGGAGTCGTTGGAGACGGCGAGCAGCTGGGTGTCGTCGTTGACGAACGTCGGCAGCTCGTCGCGGAGCGCGCACAGCTCGCCCGTGCAGACGCCGGTGAAGGCGAACGGGTAGAAGAGGAGGACGACGTTCTTCTCGCCGCGGAAGTCGGTGAGGCTCACCGTGCGCCCGTGGTTGTCCTTGAGTGCGAATGCGGGGGCCTTGGTGCCGACCTCGATCGCCATGGGGGGTGGATCCCTTCGTGAGTCCGTCGGAGTGACGCGTCCACCCTAAGGGCCCGCGCCCGGGCCCCGGGCGCGGGCGGGCGTGCCGAGGCCCCCTCCGGCCGCGCGGCCGGAGGGGGCCCTGGAACTCATGCCCCGGTTCAGGATCCAGGGCTCACTCTCTGTGACTGCTCAGCGCTTGGGGGCCACCAGCCTGCTGCCGGCCCAGTCCTTGGCCGCGCTGATGCTCTTGGTCTGCGAGAGTCCGGCGGTCTGGGCAGCCTCGCTGATGTCGCTGGGCTCGACGTACCCGTCCCGGCCGGTCTTCGGAGTCAGCAGCCAGATCAGGCCGCCGTCCTCGAGGAGACCGATGGAGTCCACCAGTGCGTCCGTCAGATCTCCGTCCTCGTCGCGGAACCAGAGGACGACGACGTCGGCGACGTCGTCATATTCCTCGTCCACGAGATCCTGGCCGGTCACGGACTCGATGCCTTCGCGGAGATCCTGGTCGGCGTCGTCGTCGTAGCCGATCTCCTGGACCACCTGTCCGGGCTCGAACCCCAGCCTCGCTGCTGGGTTGGTCCGCTCCTCCGCGTGGTCCGCGGTCGCGCTCACGGCTTGCCTCCTGATCATGTTCGGTAGATGCTGCGGCCCCGCGCGTACGCGTGGCGTTGGCCGTAGTCCACACGGGCGGGGCGGATCGCGCAAGTACCCGGCCGTCCAGACCGCCGAAACGGTGACGTTTGCGCCCGTCTCGACGCAACTCCAGACACGCTCGGCCACGACCCGTGCAATGTGCCACACCATTCGGACTTGTTTGCCACTTTACGTCCACACAGCACCGCCACCGGAACCGAACACCCAAACGGAACGCATGGCCGGGTTGGGCGTAAGATTGCGATTTGCCCCCGCCCAGGACCCCGACTTGGCCCCCGCGCGCCGTCCGGGAGGGGCCGGCGGGCCGCCGGGATCACGGGTTACCCCTCGGTAGAGATGACGTTTCCCTCCTCGGGGTACACGATGGAGGCGGTGCCGCACCGCCCGACCGTCCGCGGGATTTCCCCCTCCGGGAGACCTGCCCGCGGAACTCTCCCGAGCAGCGAAGGAACAGCGTGGCTTCCGGATCAGATCGCAATCCGATCATCATTGGCGGCCTGCCCAGCCAGGTCCCGGACTTCGATCCCGAAGAGACCAAGGAGTGGCTGGACTCACTCGACGCGGCCGTCGACGAACGGGGCCGGGAGCGGGCCCGCTATCTGATGCTCCGGCTCATCGAGCGGGCCCGCGAGAAGCGCGTCGCCGTGCCGGAGATGCGCAGCACGGACTACGTCAACACCATCGCCACCAAGGACGAGCCCTTCTTCCCCGGCAACGAGGAGGTCGAGCGCAAGGTCCTGAACGCGACCCGGTGGAACGCGGCCGTGATGGTCTCGCGCGCCCAGCGCCCGGGCATCGGGGTCGGCGGCCACATCGCCACCTTCGCCTCCTCCGCCTCCCTCTACGACGTGGGCTTCAACCACTTCTTCCGGGGCAAGGACCAGGGCGACGGCGGCGACCAGATCTTCTTCCAGGGCCATGCCTCCCCCGGCATCTACGCCCGCGCCTTCCTGCTGGACCGGCTCAGCGAGGCCCAGCTCGACGCCTTCCGCCAGGAGAAGTCGAAGGCCCCCGACGGGCTCTCCAGCTATCCGCACCCCCGGCTGATGCCGGACTTCTGGGAGTTCCCGACGGTCTCGATGGGCCTCGGCCCGCTCGGCGCGATCTACCAGGCCCGGATGAACCGCTATCTCCAGGCCCGGGGCATCGCCGACACCTCCGCCTCGCACGTCTGGGCGTTCCTCGGCGACGGCGAGATGGACGAGCCGGAGTCGCTCGGCCAGCTGTCGATCGCCGCCCGGGAGAATCTGGACAATCTCACCTTTGTCGTCAACTGCAACCTCCAGCGTCTGGACGGTCCGGTCCGCGGCAACGGCAAGATCATCCAGGAGCTGGAATCGCAGTTCCGCGGCGCGGGCTGGAATGTGATCAAGCTGGTCTGGGACCGTTCCTGGGACCCGCTGCTGGCCCAGGACCGGGACGGCCTGCTGGTCAACAAGTTGAACACCACGCCGGACGGCCAGTTCCAGACGTACGCCACCGAGACCGGCGGATACATCCGCGACCACTTCTTCGGCGGCGATCAGCGGCTGCGCGCGATGGTCGAGAACATGACCGACGAGCAGATCCTGCACCTGGGGCGCGGCGGTCACGACCACCGCAAGGTGTACGCGGCCTTCGCGGCGGCCAAGGAGCACCGGGGCCAGCCGACCGTGATCCTGGCGCAGACCGTCAAAGGCTGGACGCTGGGCCCGAACTTCGAGGGCCGCAACGCGACCCACCAGATGAAGAAGCTGACGGTCGCCGACCTCAAGGGCTTCCGCGACCGGCTGCACCTCCCGATCACCGACGCCCAGCTGGAGAGCGGCGCGCCGCCCTACTACCACCCGGGCCGTGACTCGGAGGAGATCCAGTACATGCACGACCGCCGGCGGGCGCTGGGCGGCTATGTGCCGACCCGGATCGTGCGGGCGAAGCCGCTGGCGCTGCCGGAGGACAAGACCTACGCGGCGGTGCGGAAGGGCTCCGGCCAGCAGTCGATCGCCACCACGATGGCCTTCGTCCGGCTGCTGAAGGATCTGATGCGGGACAAGGAGATCGGCCGGCGCTTCGTGCTGATCGCGCCCGACGAGTACCGCACCTTCGGCATGGACTCGTTCTTCCCGAGCGCGAAGATCTACAACCCGCTCGGCCAGCAGTACGAGTCGGTCGACCGGGAACTGCTGCTCGCGTACAAGGAGTCGCCGACCGGGCAGATGCTCCACGACGGCATCTCCGAGGCGGGCTGCACGGCGTCGCTGATCGCGGCCGGATCCTCCTACGCCACCCATGGCGAGCCGCTGATCCCGGTCTACGTCTTCTACTCGATGTTCGGCTTCCAGCGGACCGGCGACCAGTTCTGGCAGATGGCCGACCAGCTCGCGCGCGGCTTCGTGCTGGGCGCGACCGCCGGCCGCACCACGCTCACGGGCGAGGGGCTCCAGCACGCGGACGGCCACTCCCAGCTGCTGGCCTCCACCAACCCGGGCTGTGTGGCCTACGACCCGGCGTACGGCTTCGAGATCGCGCACATCGTCAAGGACGGTCTGCGCAGGATGTACGGGGAGAGCCCCGAGGACGTCTTCTACTACCTGACGGTCTACAACGAGCCCATCCAGCACCCGGCGGAGCCGGAGGACGTGGACGTGGAGGGCATCCTCCAGGGGATCCACCGCTTCCGCGCCGGTACGGGCGGCTCCATTCCGGCGCAGATCATGGCGTCCGGGGTGGCCGTGCCCTGGGCCGTGGAGGCGCAGCGGATCCTCGCCGAGGAGTGGGACGTGCGCGCCGACGTCTGGTCGGCGACGTCGTGGAACGAGCTGCGCCGGGAGGCCGTGGAGGTGGAGCAGTTCAATCTGCTGCACCCCGAGGAGGAGCAGCGGGTGCCGTATGTGACCCGGAAGCTGACCGGGTCCGAGGGTCCGTTCGTGGCGGTGTCGGACTGGATGCGTTCAGTGCCGGACCAGATCTCGCGCTGGGTGCCGGGGCGGTACGCCTCGCTCGGCGCGGACGGGTTCGGCTTCGCGGACACGCGCGGCGCGGCCCGCCGGTACTTCCACATCGACGCGGAGTCGATCGTGCTGGGCGTTCTGACCGAGCTGGCGCGGGACGGGAAGGTGGACCGCTCGGCGCTGAAGCAGGCGGTGGACCGCTATCAGCTGCTGGATGTGAAGGCGGCCGACCCGGGCCCGGAGGGCGGCGACGCGTGACGGCGTGACGGCCGGGGTGTGACGCCGGAGGGCGGCGGGACGGGGTCCCGCCGCCCTTCGCGCTGTGCGGGGGAGGCACGCCTCGTCCCGGTCCCGGTCAGCTCTCCCGGATCATGAACGCCCTGATCCGGTACGGCGCGGCGGGCGTCCAGCTGCCCGCGCCGGGGTGGGTGTCGTACTCGCCGGTCTCGTCGCACTCCGGCGACTGGTACACGGTGACGGGTCGGCCGGTGCGGTTGGCGAGCGAGGCGGCGGTGCGGCCGCCGGCCAGCGGGACGCAGCCGTCGGTCCCGGTCTCGTACAGCTCATGGGTGTGGCGCGGGCCCTTGAAGCCCTCCCGCTCCCAGAGGCAGAGCGCGCCGGGCGGACACGCGCCGAGGCGGGGCGCGGCGGCGGAGGCGGCGGAGGCCCCCGGCAGCAGGGCCGTCAGGGCGAGGGCGGTCGCGGCGGCGGTGACGGTGACGGTGCGCATGGCGGTCGGCTCCGGTGTGTCGTACGGATGATGTGACCGCACTCTGGTCGGCGGGGCGCGCCGGGCGGAAGGGTCCCGGCGCGGGATCACCTCCACGGGTGACAGCCCCCGCCGGGTGGACCCGGTGGGGGCTGTCGGACGGAGCGGTCGGCTCAGATGTGCGCGGCGCCCGCGCCGGCCTGGGCGTTCTCACCGCGCTTGGTGAGCAGGGCGACGAAGACGGCCACGGCGGCCACCCCGGCGGCGACCAGGCTGGCGAGCCCCATGCCCGACAGGAAGGTGTCGTGCGCGACCCCGCCGATGGTGGCGGCGACGTCGGGGGGCGTCTCCGGGGTGATCGGGGCCACGCCCATCTCGACGGCCTTGGAGGCCTCGTCGAACTGCGCCTCGGTGAGCGCCGGGAGTCCCGCCTCGGCCCAGTTGCCCGGGAGGTCGTTGTCGACCCGGGAGGCCATGACCGCGCCCAGCACGGCCGTGCCGAGGCTGCCGCCGATCTGCATGGCGGCCTGCTGGAGCCCGCCGGCGACGCCGGACAGCTCCATCGGCGCGTTGCCGACGATGACCTCGGTCGCGCCGACCATGACCGGCGCGAGGCCGAGGCCGAGCAGGGCGAACCAGAGGGACATGGTGAAGCTGCCGGTGTCCTTGGAGAGGGTGGACATGCCGAACATGGCGATCGCGGTGAACGCCATGCCGCCGGCCAGCGGGACGCGCGGACCGACCTTGGTGATCACCAGACCCGCCAGCGGGGAGCCGACGATCATCATGCCGGTGAGCGGCAGCAGATGGAGTCCGGCGTCGACGGGGCTCAGACCGTGCACGTTCTGGAGATAGAAGGTGACGAAGAAGAGCCCGCCCATGAAGGCGATGGCCATCATCACCATCAGCACCACGCCGGCCGACAGGGGCACCGAGCGGAAGAGCTTCAGCGGGATGAGCGGCTCCTTGATCCGGCTCTCCCAGAAGGCGAAGAGGGCGAAGCAGACGACGGCCGCGGCGATGAAGCCCCAGGTCTTGCCGCCGCCCCAGCCCCAGCTCGGCTCGGGGGCCTTGATGAGCGCCCAGACCAGGCAGAACATCGCGCCGGAGAGCAGCAGGATGCCGGGGATGTCGAAGGAGCGCGGCGCGTTCTCGGCGCGGTGGTCCCTGAGGATCACCAGTCCGAGCGCGACCGCTATCACGCCGACCGGGACGTTGATGAAGAAGACCGACTGCCAGCTGACGTGCTCGACCAGCAGACCGCCGACGATCGGGCCGCCCGCGGTGGACGCGCCGATGACCATGCCCCAGATGCCGATCGCCATGTTCAGCTTCTCGGCGGGGAAGGTGGCCCGCAGCAGGCCGAGGGCGGCCGGCATCAGCAGGGCGCCGAAGAGGCCCTGGGCGACCCGGAAGACGACCACCATCGGGATGGTCTCGGAGAAGCCGATGGCGGCGGAGGCGATGGCGAAGCCGACCACGCCGATGAGGAAGGTCTGGCGGTGGCCGAAGCGGTCGCCGAGCTTGCCCGCGGTGATCAGGCTGACCGCGAGGGCGAGGAAGTAGCCGTTGGTGATCCATTGGACGTCGGCGAAGGTGGCGTTGAGGTCGTCCGCGATGACGGGGTTCGCGATCGCGACGATCGTGCCGTCCAGGGCGACCATCATCACGCCGATGGCCACGGCGAAGAGCGTGAGCCAGGGGTGGCCGCGGAGCCCTCCGGCCGGGGCGGGGTCCGGCCCCTCGGGGTCCTTCGGCGGCGTGTCGACGGTGGTCTGACTAGTCATTCGGCCAGATTAATGACAGTCGCTGACAGTTGACAAACAATTTCAGTAGTCGGTAACTGTCATTTAGCTCATAGCGGCTCTGAGCTGGGCCGAGTGGTAGAAGTGCCGCATGGGAGAGATCGATGCCGATACGAGAGACGAGGGCTGCGTGACGGTCGGGCCGACGGCGGAGGCACAGGCGCAGGGGCTGCGCGAGCGCAAGAAACAGCTGACCCGCCAGGCGCTGGTGCGCTCGGCGCTGGAGCTGTTCATCGCCAAGGGGTACGAGCAGACCACCGTGGACGAGATCGCCGAGGCCGTCGAGGTCTCCCAGCGCACGTTCTTCCGGTACTTCGCCAGCAAGGAGGAGGTGGCCTTCGCCGCCCAGGCGCAGGTGGAGGCGCACTTCAGCCGGCTGATGCGGGTCCGCCCGCCGGAGGAGGGGCCGTTCGAGGCGATGCGCAACGCGGTGCTGACGGGGTGGGACACCCTCGACGAGGCGATCGGGGAGTCCATCCCGGTCGCGCTCCACATGCGCAGCTATCTGATGATCGAGTCCACTCCCGCGCTGATCGCCGTCCATCTCCGCCGCTCCATGGAGCTGGAGGAGGAGCTGGCCGAGATGATCGCCGAACGGGAGGGGCTGGACGTCGCCGTCGATCCCCGGCCCCGGGCCGCGGTGGCGGCCTTCAGCGGGGTGATGCGGGTGGCCGGGCGGCTGTGGAGCCAGGGCGACGACTGGAGCATCCAGGCGCTCCGGGATCTGACGGCCGAGTATCTGGACAGCCTGGTCCCGGCGCTGGCAACGGACTGGCGGACGCCGGAGCGGGGCGGGGGCGCGCAGGACCGCACGGGCGGGACGGGCGCCGGGCGCCGCTGACGGGAGCGGGCGGAGGAGCGAGGGCGGGCGGGCCGGGCGCCGCTGACGGGAGCGGGCGGGGGAGCGAGGGCGGGCCGGGCCCGGCGGCGGACGGCGGACTCGCGCGACGGACCCGCGGCGGCCCGGGAACGGGCTCGCGGCGGGGGCGCACGGCGCTCCGGGCGTCACGCCCTTCCCCGCCCGTCACCCTTGAACACGTGATCTGTCTCACGGTCCGGGCGAGCGCGTACGCGCTTCTCCTAGGGTGTGCCGCAGTGACTTCCTTCGACTCCTCCCCCACCCTCGCCCTCTGGCGGATGCTGCTCGCGCTGGCCGTGGTGTTCCTGATGCTCGCGACCACCGGCTGGACCGCCGTACGCCAGCAGGCCGCCCAGCCCCATCCGTTCCAGGCCGAGCTGAACGGCTGGCGCAAGGCGCGCGTCGACGGCCGGGCGCTGCCCGGCGCCGATGAGCCCCCGGGCCGTCTCGCCGCCTTCTTCGCCTCGCTGGGCCGCGCCGAGCGGGGCCGGCTCGCGGACCGGTTCCCGCTGGTGGTCGGCAATCTCAACGGCGCTCCGGTCGAGCTGCGTTACCGCGCCAACCGCGTCGCGATCGCCCGCTCGCTGAGGCTGGAGCGCGCCCGGACCGCCACCGCGCGGCTCAGCGCCGAGGGCCGCCGGCAGGCCGCCCAGCTGATACACCGGTTCGAGACGCTGATGGGTCCCCGCCGCCAGATCCTCGCCTTCGACCCCTCCGGCCACGGCCGGGTGGCCGAGGTGCTCGGCGACCTCGGGCGCGCCGAGCGCGTCTCGGTGATCGTCCCCGGCGTCGACACCCGTCTGCTCACCTTCCAGCGGACGACCAGGAAGTACACCGCCCCCGCCGGCATGGCGGAGTCGCTGTACGCCGCCGAGCGGGCCGCCTCCCCCCGTACCCGTATCGCCGTCATCGCGTGGGCCGACTACACCTCGCCGGCCGGGGTGGGGATGGACTCCGCGACCGGGCGGCTGGCGCAGAAGGGGGCGCTCCGGCTGGCGGCGCTCACCGAGGCCCTGCCCGGAAAGGCCAAGGTCGCCCTGTTCTGTCACAGTTACGGATCGGTGGTGTGCGGGGTGGCCGCGCGGCGGCTGCCGGCCCGGGTCACCGATATCGCGGTGGCCGGCAGCCCCGGTATGCGCGCCGAGAACGTCGCCGGGCTGCGCGCCCGGGCCCGGGTGTGGGCGATGCGCGACGGCGACGACTGGATCGAGGTCGTACCGCATCTGGAGGTCGGCGGGCTGGGGCACGGCGAGGACCCGGTGGCCCCCGAGTTCGGGGCCCGGGTGATGTCGGCGGCGGGCGCTATCGGCCACAGCGGCTATTTCGAGCCCGGAACTGAAAGCGTGGTCAACTTCGCCGAAATAGGCGTCGGCTCGTACAGCGGAGTGAGCTGTGCGAGTGAGGACGACTCCTGCCGCAGCGATATTTACGGAGAAGCAGCGGCCTGACGCGCGTAGAACATCATGAACAGCAGTTGGGACTGAGGGGCGACGCGCGGGCGCTCGACGCCTACGATGATGTGTATGGGTGATGTACTGGCGGGAATTCAAGCCACATGGGAGTTCGAGTCCGACTCCGTGCTCATCCGCTTTGAACGGGGACACCGCACGCCGAAGCTCTTTCAGGCGCTCCGCGAACGCCGCATCCCCCACGAGGCGTTGGCATCGGTGACACTCTCCCCGGGCAAGCGGGGGACGGCGGTGCTGCGCGCGGCACCGAGACCTGGGGCGGATCCGCTGATGGAGGCGGCCGCCGGCCAGCTGAGAGAAGAGAGCGATCCGTACCGTCTGGTGCTCCCGGCCGACCGGGAGCCCCTGGCGGAGCTGTGGGCCGAGGAGCTGCGCGCGATGCTCCCCGCCGACGCTGACCGGCCCGCCGACCGGTACGCGGTGGCCGCGCCGAGCGCGCCGCTGCACTTCAAGGCGTACGACGGCCGGGCGTCCTTCGACGGCGAGCAGGTCGGCTTCCGCTGGTCGTGGACGGGCGCGTCGTCGGCGAAATGGAAGGTGGGCGACCAGAGTTTCCCGGTCAGCGAGCTGACCGGGGTCGAGTGGCGCACCCCGGAGGCCCCCGACGGCCATCTCCGGCTGCTGCTGCGCTCGGAGCCGAGCCGGCCCGCGCAGCCGGAGAAGGATCCGGCCTCGGTGGTGTTCGGACCGCGCGGCGGGCCGCTGCACGAGTCGCTGCCGTTCGCCGCCGCGGTGCTGGAGTCCGTGCAGAAGTCGGCCCGGGCCCCGGCGCTGGCCCTGCACGCGGGGGCCCGGCGCGACCCGGCGGACATCGCCGAGCGGATACGCCACCTCGGGGAGCTGCATCAGGCCGGACTGGTGACGGACGACGAGTTCAGCTCGAAGAAGGCGGAGCTGCTGGCCGAGCTGTGAGACCGGTCCCGGCGCGGGCCCGTGCCCGCGCCGGGGCCGCGTACGGCACGGACAGGGCACCCGCGACAGGGCCGCGTACGACGCGGACAAGCCGGCCGGGCCGGGGACGGCACGGACCGGGGCCGGGTACGACACCGACAAGAGGCCCGTCGCCGAGCCGCGTACGGCGCCTACGCGCAACGGGCCCGTGACGAGCGCTCGCGCGGGGCGACGGCCGTCATACCCCGGTACGAGGCCCGGGTCGGCTCCCGGGTATGACGCCCCGGCCGGATCCCGCTGTCTACGCTGGCCGGGCCATGTCCAAGAACCCGCTCCCCTCCCCCGCGCGAACGCCGCGGGTCCCCCTGCCGCGCGCCGCCCGGCAGCATCTGCGCACGCTCGCGGGCGCGCTGCTCACCCCCTCCCGGTCCGCCGGTCCGATCCTCGGCTCGTCGCCCAGGCCGTGGCTGCGGCGGCTCCCCCACGCCCTGGCCCTCGTCGCCGTCGCCGTCCTGCTGCCGGTCACCATCGCCGTGCTCACCGGGAACTACGGGATGAACGGCGCGCTCGCGGGGGTGATCGCCACCGCGCAGACCACCCCGCTGCTGCTCGCGGTGAGCAGACCGCTGGAGGCCTGGCGGATCGTGTTCGCCGTCGATGTGCTGGGCGCGGCAGCCCTGATGCGGACCCCGGGGACGGAGGGCGAGACCTGGCCGTGGACCCCGCCGGGGTTCGCCGGCTATCTGCTGCTGCTGATCTGCCTGGGGGTGCGGGAGCCGCAGCGCACCCTGCTGGCCGTCTGGCTGGCGACGGGCGCGGCGGGGCTGGTCTTCGAACTGGTCTCGCAGGAGCGGAGCGACGGCAGCCAGGTGGCGATGTTCGTCGCGAGCGGCGTGGTGCTGGTGGTGACGGGCGCGCTGCGGGAACAGCGGGAGGCGCGGCGGCGGCTGGCGGCGCAGGAGACCATCAGCGAGACCGAGCGCGGACAGCGCACCCTGCTGGAGGAGCGCGCCCGGATCGCGCGGGAGCTGCACGACATGGTCGCCCACCACATGTCGGTGATCACGGTGCAGGCGGATTCGGCCCCGTACCGGATCGAGGGGCTGCCGGACGCGGCGCGCGAGGAGTTCGCGGCGATCGCGGCGGGGGCCCGGGAGTCCCTCGGGGAGATGCGGCGGCTGCTGAGCGTGCTGCGCAGCGACGGCTCCGACGGCGAACTGGCCCCGCAGCCCGGTCTCTCCCGGACGCAGCAGCTGGTGGAGGCGACGGTACGGGCCGGGGTGCGGGCCGAGTTGTCGCTCACGGTGGACCCGGCGACGGTGCCGCGGGCGGTGGATCTGTCGGCGTACCGGATCGTGCAGGAGGCGCTGGCCAATGTGGTGCGGCACGCGCCGGGGGCGGTGACCCGGGTGTCGGTCTCCTCGATCGGCGCGGATCTGGTGGTGCTGGTGGTCAACGGCCCCGCCGGGTCGCCCCGGTCGCCGCTGGAGAGCGACGGGACCGGCCACGGGCTGGTGGGCATGCGCGAGCGCGTACGGTTGACCGGCGGCATGCTGGACACCGGTCCGCTGCCGGACGGCGGTTTCCGGGTGGCCGCGCGTCTGCCGCTGGCGACGCCCGAGACTCCGGAGGACGCCGAGTGACCATCCGCGTGATCATCGTCGACGACCAGGCCATGGTGCGGGCCGGGTTCGCCGCCCTGTTGTCGGCCCAGTCGGACATCGATGTGGTGGGCGAGGCCGCCGACGGCCGGGCGGGCGTGGCCACGGCCCGGTCGGTCCACCCCGATGTGGTGCTGATGGACGTCCGGATGCCGGAGATGGACGGTCTCGCGGCGGCGCGGGCGATCCTCACGCCCCCGCCGGGCGGGACGCACCTCCCCAAGGTGCTCATGCTGACCACGTTCGACGTGGACGACTACGTCTACGAGGCGCTGCGCGCCGGGGCCTCCGGCTTCCTCCTCAAGGACGCGCCGCCCGCCGATCTCATCGCCGCCGTCCGCGTCGTCGCCGCCGGGGAGGCTCTGCTCGCGCCCTCGGTGACCCGCCGGCTGATCGCCCGCTTCGCCGCCCAGCGCCCGGCCCCCTCCCGCAAGGACCCCGCCCTGCGCCTCAAGGGCCTCACCCCGCGCGAGACCGAGGTGCTGGAGCTGATCGCGCGCGGCCTCTCCAACCAGGAGATAGCCGCCCGTCTGGTGGTCGCCGAACAGACCGTCAAAACCCATATCGGCCGGGTGCTGTCCAAGATGGACCTGCGCGACCGGGCCCAGGCGGTGATCTTCGCGTACGAGTCGGGGCTGGTGCGGCCCGGGACGGACTGAGCGCTCCGTTCGGAACCCGTTTCTCGTTTCTCATTCCTTGCCGGCGAGTGGCTGAAGCGCGGCGGCCGCCCGGGGCCCTCCGAATCACCTGACGACCCTCACCCGGCGTCACCCGAATCGGAGAGCGACACCGCCGACCCTCAGAACCACGTGCCGAGCACAGGCACGGGCGCCGTGGCCTCCTTCAATCACGGGAGGTCTCGCCGTGTTCTGCTTTTCTGAGCGCATGATCACTGCACCGAACACCGGCGGGTTCGCGGCCTCCGTCCGCCCGTCCGCCCTCTCGGGCCCGTGGAGCCTTGAGGAATCCCCGATGGAGACGTCGTCATGACCGGGCGGCAGCGCATCGGGAACGACGTCTTCAGGACCGTGGTGCTGATCCTGGCCACGATGACGACCGGACTGCTCGCGGGCGTCTTCGTGAACTGGTCGAACACGGTCATGCCCGGCCTGGGCGACGTCGATGACCGCACCTTCGTCGCGGCCTTCCAAGCGCTCGACGCGGCGATCACCAATCCGCTGTTCCTCGGTGTGGAGCTGCTGGGCTCGCTGCTGTTCACGGGGCTGTCCGCGGTTCTCCATCTCCGCGCGGGGCTGCGGCCGGTGCTGATGTGGGCCGGGGCGGCACTGGTGTGCGTCCTGGTGGTGCTCACGATCACGTTCGCTGTCCATGAGCCCCTCAACGAGAAGATCCGGACGGCCGCGGAGCCCGGCGGCGACGCCGAACTCGCGGCGGTACGCGCCCAGCTCGACGAAACGATGTGGACGGCCTGGAACACCGTGCGGGCTGTCGCGGCGACGATCGGGTTCGGCTGCCTCGCCTGGGCCCTCGTGATCCATCGCGGACTCGGCCGGGCCGTCGGCCGACCTGCAGAGCGGCCGGTGACCGGCTCGGGCGGCCCGCGCTGGGACGCCCGCCGCCGGTAGGACAGGCCCGCGGAGCGTGAACCGCTTCGGAAGCAGGTGCTCAGGGGGTGATCAGGAAGGTGGCGTCGTCGTTGCCGTCGATGTCGTTGACGAAGAAACCGGCCTGGACGGCGTCGGTGCTGCTGGTCCACTCGCACCACTGGAAGCGGCGGAGCGGCACCCAGCGGGTGACGTCCCCGTCCCAGACGGTGCCGTCGGTGGCGAAGATGTAGTCGCACCAGTAGCGGTTGACGTCGGAGAGGTCGGCGGAGTGCACGACCGCGGAACCGCCGGGGCTGATGTTCCACCAGCCCTTCTTGGTCCAGTCGCCGCCGTCGGGGCAGTTGGGCGTGTACCACATGATGCAGACGGAAATCGGCTGCGGGTACTGGTTGACGTACTTCAGCATCGCGGGTCCTCCGTCCCGTCGTCAGCCGTGCTGTCCGGCGTCCGGGGGCTTGCCTCGCGAGGGGCGGACGGCCGGTCGGCCGTCCCGGCCCCGGACGGGCGCGAGCAGGTCGAGGACGGGGCTGGAGGCGCGATGGCCGGGTCGGCGCGTCACGCTGACGGCGTGTCGGCCGCGGGAGTTCTCGGGCGGCGCTCCGGGGTCGTCGGTCCGGTCGACCGCGCCGCTGTAGCGGTCTTCGTCGGACATGGGTGCCTCCTTGGCTGTCGGACGCGGGCCTGGCCGCCGCGCCCGGTCGTGGAGAGAATCACCCGTACCCCTTCATGGTCGCGCTCCGTGACCGGCCCGGCAACCGGGGGCGGGCGCGCCCGGTCGCCGTGAGCCGCCCGGGGCGCGGTCGGCGCGCGGCGGGGGCGCGGTCGGCGCGCGGTCAGGGCGTTATTCGCGGGCCGCCGCGGTCGACGACATGTCCTGGTACCGCTCCCCCGCCACCTGTCCCGCGATCGGCTCCAGCAGCGCCAGTTCCTCGGGCGTCAGCGTCAGCCGGGTGGCCGCCGCGTTCTCGCGCAGCCGCTCCGGCTTCCGGGTCCCGGGGATCGGGACGACCGCCGTCAGACCGTGCGCCTGCGCGCGCTGCCGCACCCAGGCCAGCGCCACTTGGGCGAGGGTCGCGCCGTGCGCCCCGGCGATCCGGCGCACCGGTTCGAGCAGGGCCTCGTTCGCCCGGCCGTTCTCTCCCCGGAAACGCGGCAGATCCGCGCGGTAGTCGCCGTCCGGCACCGCGGCGGCGGAGAACGAGCCGGTCAGAAAGCCGCGCCCGAGCGGCGAGTACGGCACGAACGCCACGCCCAGCTCGGCCGCCGCGCCGACCGCGCTCCGTTCCACGTCCCGGCTGAACAGCGACCACTCGGACTGGACGGCGGCGATGGGGTGGACGGCGTACGCCTCGCGCAGCTCCGCCCCGGTGACCTCGCTGAGGCCCAGGGTCCGCACCACGCCCCGGTCCACCAGCTCGGCCATCGCGCCGACCGATTCGGCGAGCGGGACGGCCGGATCACGGCGGTGCATGTAGTAGAGGTCGATCACGTCGACGTTCAGCCGCTTCAGACTGCCCTCCACCGCCCGGCGGATGTAGGCCGGGTCGTTGCGCACCCGCCGGGACGCGTCGTCGTCGTCGCGGGCGACGGCGAACTTGGTGGCGATGGTGATCTCGTCCCGGTGCGCGCCCAGGAACGGCGCGAGGAACTCCTCGTTGGCCCCGCGCCCGTACATGTCGGCGGTGTCGAAGAGGGTGACCCCGGCGTCCAGCGCCGCGCGCAGGGTCGCGCGGGCGGCGGACTCGTCCGTCGGCCCGTAGAACTCGCTCATGCCCATGCAGCCGAGGCCCTGGACCCCGACCAGGGGCCCGTCGGCGCCCAGACGCACCTGTGCGATGGTGTCCTCGCTCATCGGATGTCCGTCCCTTAGTTCTCGGGCGATGTCTGCATCGCGTCCGAATAGATCTCGATCTTGTGGTCGAGCACGGCGAGGGTGTCCTGAAGCTCGGCGATCCGGCCGAGCACATCGCCCCGGGTCCGGACGAGCAGCTCGCGCCGCGCCCCGGCGGTGTGCCATCCCTCGCGGGTCAGCTCCGCGAAGCGGACCATGTCCGCGACCGGCATCCCGGTGAGCCGCAGTTTGCCGACGAAGGCCAGCCACTCCAGATCGCGGTTGGTGAAGCGCCGCTGTCCGGTGTGCGACCTGTCGACATGGGGCATCAGCCCGATCCGCTCGTACCAGCGCAGGGTGTGCGCGCTGAGCCCGGTGTGGGCGGCGACCTCGCTGATCGTGTAGCGGTCCTGCCCTTCGGGGCGAGGGAGCGCACGGCTACTGCTCTCGGTCAGCGTCATACCGTCAACGCTAAAACCCTGGAGTGCGCTCCAAGCAAGCGGAAGCGCCGTTACGGCGGAAACCCGTGGCCGCGCCCCGGGACTCGCTCTAGCCTGCCGATCATGACTGAGACCCGCGGTACCGCCCGCCGTGCGACGCCCGAGGACGCCGAGGAGCTGATCCGTCTGCGTCAGGTGATGCTCGACTCGTACGGGGGGAAGGCGGCCGACACCGGCTGGCAGCCGGCCGCCGCGGCCACGCTGCGGACCCGGCTCGCCGAACGCGGCGAGGAGCTGGCGGCGTTCGTCGTGGACCGCCCCGGCGGCGGGCTGGCCGCCTGCGCGGTCGGCACGGTCGACTACCGGCTCGGCGGCCCCGGCGACCCGGACGGGGTCAGCGGCTATGTCTTCAGCGTCGCCACCGACCCCGACCGGCGCCGCCGGGGCCACTCGCGGGCCTGTATGGACGGGCTCCTCGGCTGGTTCCGCGAGCGCGGTGTGGACAAGGTCAATCTGCGGGCCTCGCCCCAGGCGGAGCCGCTCTACGTCTCCCTGGGCTTCGTCCGCACCCCCGACCCGGCGATGCGGCTCGCCCTCCGCGACCCCGCCCCGGCGTAGGGGCGGGGCAGTACCGGGCAGGTCCGGGGGCGTCCCCCTGCTCGGGCCGGTCAGGGGGCAGGCTTTAGGCTCGTACGCATGGAGAGCCTGGCGTTGATCGAGAAGTGGCCCGTGACCACCGCGGCGGCGGCCGTCGTACGCGCGGACGGCGCCGTCGCCGGGACGCACGGGCCCCTCGGGCACCGCTTCCCGCTCGCCTCGGTGACCAAGCCGCTGGCGGCGTACGCGGCGCTCGTCGCCTACGAGGAGGGCGCCGTCGAGCTGGACGAGCCGGCCGGGCCGGAGGGCTCCACGGTGCGCCATCTGCTCGCGCACACCTCGGGGCTGGCCTATGACGAGCACCGGGCGGTCTCGGCCCCGGGGGAGCGCCGCACCTACTCCAACGCGGGCTTCGAGGCGCTGGCGGACCACATCGCCCGCGCGACGGGCATCCCCTTCGAGCGGTATCTGCACCAGGCGGTGCTGGAGCCGCTGGGCATGACGTCCACGACGCTGGAGGGCTCGGCGGCGAAGGACGGCGTCTCGACGGCCGCGGATCTGGCGCTGTTCGCGGCCGAGGTGCAGTCGCCCCGGCTGCTCGACCCGCGGACGGTCCTGACCGCGATGACGGTCGTCCATCCCGGGCTGGACGGTCTGCTGCCCGGCTACGGACGCCAGCGGCCGAACGACTGGGGGCTCGGCTTCGAGATCCGGGACGCCAAGTCGCCGCACTGGACGGGGAGTTCGTCCTCGCCGCGCACCTTCGGGCACTTCGGCCAGTCGGGCACGTTCCTGTGGATCGACCCGGACGCGGGGGCGGCCTGTGTCGCGCTCACCGACCGGGCATTCGGGCCGTGGGCGATCGAGGCGTGGCCCCCGTTCACGGACGCGGTCCTGGCCGAGCTGCGCTGAGCCGGGGATCCCCGGCGCGCCGCCGCTCAGGCCGGGGTCTCCCAGACCAGGACCTCCGCCGCCCCCGGCCCGGCGCCGGTCAGCTCCGGTCCCGCGCCGCCGGTGATCCGGGCCGAGTCCCCCGGCCCCAGCTCCTCGCCCGCCAGCCGCACCCGGCCGCGGACCACATGGACGTAGACGGCGGGGGCCGACGGCAGCTCCGCCCCCTCCCCCTCGGCCGGCCGGCGCAGACGGAGCACCGCGCCCGCGCCGGGCAGCCGATACGGCGCGTCCTCGCCCAGGCCGCGCACCACCTCGTACGAGGGAACTCCGCCGGGCTCCAGCGGGGCGAGCCACATCTGGACGAAGACCAGCGGACCGGGCCCCTCGTTGCGCTCCTCGTGGCGGATCCCGGCGGCGGCGCTGAGGCGCTGAAGATCCCCGGGGCGCACGACGGTGGAGTGGCCCGCCGAGTCGCGGTGGGTCAGCTCGCCCTCGGCGACCCAGGTGACGATCTCGGTGTGGCTGTGCGGGTGTTCGCCGAAGCCCGCGCCCGGTGCGAGCCGTTCCTCGTTGCAGGCGACGAGCGCGCCGAAACGGAGGTTGTCGGGGTCGTAGTGGGGGCCGAAGGAGAAGGCGTGCCGGGTGTCGATGCCCGAGCCGGGCTCACCGCCCCGGTAGCGGTCGGCGGAGCGGCGTACGTCAATCACGCCCCCACGGTAGGTCACGCCGGACGCCGCCCCGGGCCCCGGGCCCGGCGGGGGACGCCGGCGTCCGGCGTCCCCGGCTACGAACCCCGGCACTCAGCTCCGCCGTCCTGATAAGGCACTCTTGTCCCCGTGCCCGAACCCGCAACGAACGACGCCCACCCGCACTCCGCGACCCTGCGCCGACTGGAGCAGTCTTCCGGCCGGCTCGCCGCCAACGCCATCGCGCGCATGGACGAGACGCTGCCCTGGTACCGGGCGATGCCACCGGAGAACCGGTCGTGGATCGGTCTGGTCGCCCAGGCCGGCATCGCCGCGTTCACCGAGTGGTTCCGGCATCCGGACACCCCGCAGGCGATCTCGACCGACGTCTTCGGCACGGCTCCGCGCGAGCTGACCCGGGCGATCACCCTGCGCCAGACCGTGGAGATGGTGCGCACCACCATCGAGGTCATGGAGACCGCCATCGAGGAGGTCGCCGCCCCCGGCGACGAGTCGGTGCTGCGGGAGGCGCTGCTGGTCTACGCCCGGGAGATCGCCTTCGCGACCGCACAGGTGTACGCCCAGGCCGCCGAGGCCCGGGGGGCGTGGGACGCCCGGCTGGAGTCACTCGTGGTGAACGCCGTGCTCTCCGGCGAGGCGGACGAGGGCGCGGTCTCCCGGGCCGCCGCGCTGGGCTGGAGTTCGCCCGACAATGTCAGCGTCATCCTCGGCACCGCGCCCGACGGCGACAGCGAGCTGACGGTGGAGGCGATCCGGCGCGCCGCCCGGCACGCCAAGCTCCAGGTGCTGACGGGGGTGCTCGGCGACCGGCTGGTCGTCATCGCGGGCGGCAGCGACAATCCGCTCCAGGTCGCGAAGGCCCTGATCGGGCCGTATGCGGCCGGACCGGTGGTCGCGGGCCCCGTGGTGCCCGATCTGCTGGCCGCCACCAAGTCGGCGCAGGCGGCGGCGGCCGGGCTGAAGGCGTGCTCGGCATGGCAGGATGCTCCGCGACCGGTCCTGGCGGACGATCTTCTGCCGGAGCGGGCGATCGCCGCCGACCCGGCGGCTCGCGATCAGCTGGTGGAGGAGATCTACAGACCGCTGGAGGAGGCGGGATCGGCGCTGCTGGAAACCCTCAGTGTCTATCTGGAACAGGCCAGCAGTCTCGAAGGCGCGGCACGAATGTTGTTTGTTCACCCCAACACCGTGCGCTACCGGCTACGACGTGTGACAGACGTCACCGGATGGTCACCCTCCGATGTACGCTCCGCGTTCACTCTGCGAATCGCCCTCATCCTCGGACGCTTGGCCGACGGAGATCCGCAGTCCTAGACTTTTGTGGGACACCAACAATTCCCCTGTCGGTTCTTCGTCCCTGTCCCCACGGGCGGCCGGGGCCGTACACAAGAGAGAGTGTGAGAGTGCTCGTACTCGTCGCTCCCGGCCAAGGCGCTCAGACGCCCGGCTTCCTGACTCCCTGGCTCGACCTCCCCGGTGCCGCCGACCGGGTCGCCGCCTGGTCGGACGCCATCGATCTCGATCTCGCCCACTACGGCACCAAGGCCGACGCGGACGAGATCCGTGACACCGCCGTGGCCCAGCCCCTGCTGGTCGCGGCCGGTCTGCTGGCCGCCGCCGAGCTGGGCGGGGCCGCTCCGGACGCCGTCGCGGGGCACAGCGTCGGCGAGATCACCGCCGCCGTCTTCGCCGGAGTGCTGGACGAGGTGTCCGCGCTCGGCTTCGTGCGCGGCCGGGGGCTGGCGATGGCCGAGGCCGCCGCGGCCGCCGAGACCGGCATGGCCGCCCTGCTGGGCGGCGAGCCCGAGCAGGTCGTGGCCCATCTCGAAGGACTCGGCCTGACCGCGGCCAATGTCAACGGCGCCGGCCAGATCGTGGCCGCGGGCACCGCCGGACAGCTGGCCGCGCTGGCGGAGGACAAGCCGGAGGGCGTCCGCAGGGTCGTCGCGCTGAAGGTGGCCGGGGCGTTCCACACCGAGCACATGGCCCCGGCCGTCACCGCGCTGAGGGCCCGCGCCGCCGAGCTGACGGTGGCCGACCCGTCGATCCCGTACGTCTCCAACAAGGACGGCGCCGTCGTCGCCTCGGGCGACGAGGTCGTCGCGCGGCTGGTGGGCCAGGTGGCCAATCCGGTGCGCTGGGACCTGTGCATGGAGACCTTCGCCGCGCGTGGCGTCACCGCGCTGCTCGAAGTCTGCCCCGGCGGCACGCTCACCGGCATCGCCAAGCGCGCGCTGCCCGGTGTGAAGACGCTGGCGCTGAAGACCCCGGACGATCTCGAAGCGGCCCGCACTCTCGTCGCCGAGCACTCAGCAGCTGACGCAGCCTGACAAGGAGAGCCGTAGAGATGGCGAAGATCAAGCCCAGCAAGGGCGCTCCGTACGCACGGATCATGGGTGTGGGCGGCTACCGTCCCACCCGGGTCGTGCCGAACGAGGTGATCCTCGAGACGATCGACTCCTCCGACGAGTGGATCCGCTCCCGCTCCGGCATCGCCACGCGTCACTGGGCCTCCGACGAGGAGACCGTGAGCGCGATGTCCGTGGAGGCGGCGGGCAAGGCGATCGCGGACGCCGGGGTGACCCCGCAGCAGATCGGCGGTGTGATCGTCGCCACGGTCTCGCACTTCAAGCAGACGCCCGCGGTGGCCACCGAGATCGCGGACAAGATCGGCGCGGTCAAGCCGGCCGCGTTCGACGTCTCGGCGGGCTGCGCCGGCTTCGGCTACGGACTGACCCTCGCCAAGGGCATGGTCACCGACGGCTCGGCGGAGTACGTCCTCGTCATCGGCGTGGAGCGGCTGAGCGACCTGACCGATCTGGAGGACCGGGCGACGGCCTTCCTCTTCGGCGACGGCGCGGGCGCCGTCGTGGTGGGCCCCGCCAAGGAGCCGATGATCGGCCCGACGGTGTGGGGCTCGGAGGGCGACAAGTCCGACACCATCACCCAGACCGTGGCGTGGACCGACTACCGCGACGGCCCGGTGGAGCGGTTCCCCGCGATCACTCAGGAGGGCCAGGCGGTCTTCCGCTGGGCCGTGTTCGAGATGGCGAAGGTCGCCCAGCAGGCGCTGGACGCGGCCGGGATCAGCGCGGACGACCTGGACGTCTTCATCCCGCACCAGGCCAATATGCGGATCATCGACTCGATGGTGAAGACTCTGAAGCTGCCGGACCATGTCACGGTCGCCCGTGATGTGGAGACCACCGGCAACACCTCGGCCGCCTCGATCCCGCTCGCGATGGAGCGGCTTCTGGCGACCGGGCAGGCCAAGAGCGGCGACACGGCGCTCGTCATCGGCTTCGGGGCGGGTCTCGTCTACGCGGCAACGGTCGTTACCCTCCCCTAGTCGACCGGATCGTCCGGGCCGGTTCCCCGACCGGACTCCGGGCCGGTTTCCCCGGAGCGGCAGCCGGATTCCCCGGAAGCCTCACTCTCTGTTACAGAATCGAAGGAGCGCCACTATGGCCGCCACGCAGGAAGAGATCGTTTCCGGTCTCGCGGAGATCGTCAACGAGATCGCCGGCATCCCGGTCGAGGACGTCCAGCTGGACAAGTCCTTCACCGATGACCTGGATGTCGACTCGCTGTCCATGGTCGAGGTCGTCGTCGCCGCCGAAGAGCGCTTCGACGTGAAGATCCCGGACGACGACGTCAAGAACCTGAAGACCGTCGGCGACGCCGCGGACTACATCGCCAAGCACCAGGTCGCGAAGTAGCCGCTCGGGTCTTTGGGCCTGAGGGCTCAGGCGCGCTTGTCGCCACCTGCCGGTGGCGCCGTGCATATTCAGCACCCCCTACACGTGGAGAATGAATTCCTGTGGACTCGACCAATCGCATTGTGGTCGTCACCGGTATCGGCGCAACCACACCGTTGGGTGGCGACAGCGCATCGACCTGGGAGGGCATGCTCGCCGGGCGTTCGGGAGCCAGGCTCCTGGACGACGAGCGCTTCGCCGAACTCCCGGTGAAGATCGCCGCTCGTGCGGCGGTCGACCCGAGTGAGGTTCTGCCCCGGCCGCTCGCCCGCAAGCTGGACCGGTCGGCGCAGTTCGCGCTGATCGCCGCGCGGGAGGCGTGGGCCGACGCCGGCTACACCGCCCCCGCCGGTGAGGACGAGAAGATCGAGCCGACCCGGCTCGGCGCGGTGATCGCGTCGGGCATCGGCGGCGTGACGACTCTGCTGGACCAGTACGACGTACTGAAGGAGAAGGGCTCGCGGCGGGTCTCCCCGCACACCGTGCCCATGCTCATGCCGAACGGCCCCTCGGCCAATGTGGGCCTGGAGGTGAACGCCCAGGCGGGCGTGCACGCCATGGTGTCCGCGTGCGCCTCGGGCGCGGAGGCCATCGGCTACGCCGTGGAGATGATCCGCAACGGGCGCGCCGATGTGGTGATCGCCGGCGGTACGGAGGCGGCCATCCACCCGCTGCCGGTGGCGGCGTTCGCCAACATGATGGCGATGTCGAAGAACAACGACGAGCCCGAGAAGGCCTCGCGCCCCTACGACAAGGGCCGGGACGGTTTCGTCCTGGGCGAGGGTGCCGGCGTGGTCGTCCTGGAGTCGGCCGAGTTCGCGGCCCGGCGCGGCGCGCGGGTCTACTGCGAGGTGCTGGGCCAGGGTCTGTCCGCGGACAGCCACCACATCGCGCAGCCGGAGCCCGAGGGCCGCGGCATCGCCGCGGCGATGCGTCACCTGCTGGAGACGACGGATCTCAAGCCGGACCAGATCGCGCATCTCAACGCGCACGCCACTTCCACGCCGCTGGGCGACGTGGCCGAGGTGAAGGCGCTGCGGCAGGTGCTCGGCGACGATCTGGACCATGTCGCGGTCTCCGCGACCAAGTCGATGACCGGTCATCTGCTGGGCGGCGCGGGCGGCATCGAGACCGTGGCGACGGTGCTCGCGCTGTACCACCGGGTCGCGCCCCCGACGATCAATGTGGACGATCTGGACGAGGCGGTCGACGCGGACATCGTGCGCGGCGAGCCGAGGCCGCTGCCGCAGGGCACGATCGCGGCGATCAACAACTCGTTCGGGTTCGGCGGCCACAACGTGGTGCTGGCGTTCCGCACGGTCTGAGGTCCGAGCACGTCTGAACGGATGAGGCCCGTGTCCCTCTGGCGGGGGACACGGGCCTCACCCGTTCTCCGTAGCGCGGCCGGTACATGTTCCGTAGCGCGGCCCGGGGTTCGCCGTGCCGCGGCCGGGGGCGTTTTCCGTACGAACGCCGGGGCGGGGCCCGCGCGGCGGGTCAGACCACCTGGTGGAGCCAGCGGACCGGCGCGCCCTCGCCCGCGTGGCGGAAGGTCTCCAGTTCGTCGTCCCACGGCTTGCCGAGCAGTTTCTCGATCTCGGCCGCGAGATCCGTCTCGCCCTGGGCCGCCCTCAGCAGAGCGGCCCGCAGCCGGTCCTCCGGGATCAGGATGTCGCCGTGCATCCCGGTGACCGCGTGGAAGATGCCGAGGTCGGGGGTGGCGCTGTAGCGCTCGCCCTCCGCCGTGGCGCACGGCTCCGAGGTGACCTCGAAGCGCAGCAGATGCCAGCCGCGCAGCGCGGAGGCGAGCTGGGACGCGGTGCCCACCCGGCCCTGCCAGGAGAACTCCGCTCTCCAGGTGCCCGGCGAGGCGGGCTGACGGATCCAGTCGAGCTGGACCCTGACACCGAGCACGCCCGCGACCGCCCATTCGACGTGCGGACACAGCGCGCGCGGTGCGGAGTGAACGTACAGAACGCCACGTGTCGTCACCGGGACCTCCAGTGTGGGACGAGGATCGCCTTCCCAGCGGCCTCAGTAAACAGCATCAGGAGTTAATCTCCACAAAAGGGACAGCATGTGACGTGATGTAATTTACCGGAACCGTCGGAGCCTCTGGGAACGATGCCCTGGGTCGACGGGGAAAAGCTACCGTGCGTACGCGTCCACAGGGTGACGTAATCTCGGTCCTGGGGGCCGTACGCACCAAGCTTTCACTCGGCAGGACCTCGGGGGCGCCAGATTCGGAGGGGAAACCGGGATGCGCGAGAAGCGCGAGGGCCACGCCGTCACACGGACGGGGAGGGCGCGGGCGAGTGCCGCCGCGCTGACCGCCGCCGCACTGCTCACCGTCGGCGCGCTCACGGGATGTGACGTGTCGTCCGATCCCCAGACCAATGGCGCGCCCGCCAAGAAGCGCGCCCCGGCCCCCGTCTGGGACCGCAGCCCCGACTCCATCGCGGCCGTCGGCGACTCCATCACCCGCGCCTTCGACGCCTGCGCGGTGCTCTCCGACTGCCCCGAGGCGTCCTGGGCCACCGGCACCGACGACTCGGTCCGCAGCCTGGCCGCCCGGCTTCTCGGCGAGCCGGCGGCCGTCGCCGAGCGCTCCTGGAATTACGCCCGGACGGGTGCCGAGATGGCCGACCTCGGCGGGCAGATGACCCGGGCCGCGGCCAGAAAACCCGATCTGGTGACGGTGATGGCCGGCGCGAACGACGCCTGCGCCGACTCCACGGATCTGATGACCCCGGTGGCGGACTTCCGGGCCTCGTTCCAGCAGGCGCTGCGGGAGCTGCGGCGGACCTCGCCCAAGACCCATGTGTACGTGTCCAGCGTGCCGGATCTCAAACGGCTCTGGTCCACCGGCCGGGACAACGCGATCGGCCGGGCGATCTGGGATCTGGGCATCTGCTCCACGATGCTGGGCGAGGCGGAGGATCTGAGCGCCAAGGCCGATCTGCGCCGGGCCTCGGTCCAGGAGCGGGTCAAGGCGTACAACGGGGTGCTGCGGGAGGTCTGCGCCAAGGACGTGCGCTGCCGGTACGACGGCGGCGCGGTGTTCGAGTACCGCTTCAGCGAGGATCTGCTCAGCCGCTGGGACTGGTTCCATCCGAGCAAGGACGGACAGGGCGCGCTGGCGGAGATCGCCTACCGGAATGTCACGGCGGCCCTCCCGCCGGCCTGACCGAGCTGACCGGCGGGGCGGCGGGGCGGGGATCGGCCCTAGCCATGGACGTGATCATGTGGTGATACTTCCGCCACCCCCCGACGGAAGGATCGCCCCATGTCCCCGATACGCGCCCGCTCGATGGTGATCGGCGCTCTGCTGGCCCCACTCGCCCTCACCGGCCCCCTCCCGGCCGCCACCGCCTCGGCCGGGCCCGACCCGGCGGCGGCCGTGACCGTGACGGCGGAGGAGCGGCGGCTCGACCGGGCCGTTCCCCAGGAGATCCTGCGGCGCGGCGGGTTCGACACCGTCGCGCCCCGGTTCGCGGGCGCGCTGAAGGACGCGAAGTCCTACCGGCAGGCCGAGCGGGCGGTGCAGCGCCATGGCGCGGGCCTCTGGAAGCGCGCGGTGGACCGGGCGCAGGGGCGCGGCCCGGCGGCGGGCGACCTCAGCCGGGACGACGACCGTCCGCTGTACTGGGCGCGGCTCGGGATGACGAAGGAGCTGCGGCAGTGGCGGCCCGCCTTCGGGATGACGGACCGGCAGCGGGCCCGGCTGCTGGACCGGCTGGAGCGCTCCTCGCGCGGCCAGGACTCGATGTGGCCGACGGGCTCGCGGAAGAGCGGGGACGGGTGCGCGGGCGCGGGCCGGGGCGACCGGGACGTCAAGCGGATCGTGATGACGGGCTTCGACCCGTTCACCCTGGACCGGGACGTCCGGATCAGCAATCCGTCGGGCGCGGCCGCGCTGGCGCTGGACGGGACCGTGATCCGTACGGCGGACGGCCCGGCGCGGATCGAGACGGCGGTCTTCCCGGTCCGCTGGCAGGACTTCGCCGACGGCTCGGTGGAGCGGACGCTGCGCGGACAGCTGTCCCGGGCCGATCTGTTCACCACGGTCAGCCAGGGCCGGCCGGGCCGGATCGACATCGAGCGGACGAACGGCGCGTGGCGGGGCGGCTTCCCGGACAACGAGAACATCTCGCGCACGGAGACGGTGCCGGTGGCCGACCCGGGCTCGCAGCCGCAGTGGACCTCCTCGACGCTGCCGCACACCGCGATCGTGGCGGCGGCCACCGGCCGCTTCCCGGTGTACGACAACACCTCGGTCAAGGAGATCCCGGCGGGCGGCACGACACCCGTGACCAGCCCGGCCGGCCCCACCCCGGGGTCGACCGCGCGCGAGGGCGGCGGGGGGAACTACCTGTCGAACGAGATCGCCTACCGGGCGACGCTGCTGCGGGACCGGCTGGGGCTGACCGTGCCGGGCGGCCATGTGCACACCCCGGTGCTGGAGTTCGGGGCGGGCAACACCACGGAGATCACCGACCCGGCCTTCGTGCGGAACCGGCTGGACATCATCGCGCAGGTGCGGGAGATCATCCGGGTGGCGGCGGCCGAGTCGTAGCCGCCCGTACGGGATCGTGCCGGCCGTACGGGATCGTGCCGCCGTGCGGGCCGCCCGCCGGGTCCGGAGTGTGCGCCGGGCCCGGCGGCGGGGCGGGGGCGGGGATGATGGGCGTATGAGAATCGCAGCGGCCCAGTTCAGCCCCGTGCCCGGCGATGTGGCGGCCAATGTCCGCGCCATGCGGGAACTCGTCGCCTCCGCCGCCGGGCAGGGCGTGCGGCTGGTCGTCTTCGCCGAACTGGCCGTGACCGGATACGGAATGGAGCTGGTCGCCCGGGACCCCGGGCTCTGGCTGACCGAGGACGATCCCCGGCTGGAGCCGCTCCGCGCGGTGTGCCGGGAGACCGGGACCACCGCCGTGGTCAACGCCGCCGTGCACCGCTCGGGCGGCCGGCCGGGCATCACCTCGCTGGTGCTCGGGCCCGACGGCGCGCTGCTCGCCCGCTATGACAAGCGGAATCTGCACGGGGTGGAGCTGGAGGTGTTCGCGGCGGGCACGGAGGACGGCCGGTTCACCCTCGACGGCGTCCGCTGCGCGCTGGCCGTCTGCTACGACAACCGTTTCCCGGAACTCGCCGAGCGGGCCCGGAAGGACGGCTGCGCGCTGTATCTGGCCGGCTCGGTGCTGGAGGAGGGGAACGACTCCTTCGAGACGGTCTATCCCGTCCGCGCCAGGGAGAACGGGCTCACCGTCGTCATGGCCAACCAGGTGGGACCGAGCGACATCGGCCACTGCCCCGGCGACAGCGGCGTCTGGGGCCCGGACGGCGGACTGCTCGCCACCGCGGGCGGGACGGATCCCGGGCTCGCGGTGGCCGAGCTGCCGATCATTTCGTGAGGTAGGGGTTCCCGCCCCCGCCGGGAGCGCCGGGGCCGCCGCCGGGACCGGCGGGCCCGCCCTGCGGACCGTGACCCTGCTGGGGTCCGTACCCCTGCTGTCCGCCGGGGCCGCCCTGCGGGCCGTACCCCTGGCCCCGGGAGCCGTACGACGGGTCCTGCGAGCCGGGGGCGGCGGGCCAGTGCTGAGCGGCGGGGGCGGGAGCGGAGGCGCCCGGGGCGGGGGCGCCGGTCACGGGCTCCGGGGCGGCGGGCGCGTCCGGGGCCAGCTCGCGGACCATCAGCGTCGCCCCGGCCACCGCGCCCGGCATCAGGAACACCGCCACGAACGGCACCAGATACGCCAGCGCCAGCGGCACTCCGAAGCCCAGCGTCATCATCCGGCGGCCCCTCAGCATCGCCAGCCGCTCCTTCAGCTCCACCCCGCGCCGCTGGAGGGCGACCGCGGTCAGCTCCTCCGCGAGGAAGTAGCCCGTGACGCAGAAGCCGAGCACCGGCACCACGGTCTGGCCGACGACCGGGATGAATCCGGCGGCGAAGAGCAGCACGCCGTAGCACGCCACCCGCAGCACGATCCGCAGCGAGTCCCGCCCGGAGATCCACAGTTCGCGCCAGAGCGGCAGCCCGGACTCGTGGACGTGGCCGCCCTCGCTGCGGTCGACCTCCTCGGAGAGCGACTCGTAGAACGGCTGCCCCACCAGCAGGGTGACCGCGGTGAAGGTGATCACCGCCAGAAAGAGCCCCAGGACGAAGAGCAGCGCGGTCAGAAAGCCGCGGAAGAGACCGAGCCACGGCGAGGTCCAGTCGTCGGCGAACGGCGTCGCCCAGCCCACCAGATCGTTCGCTCCGTAGCCCAGGCCGATCAGCGCCCCCGCGTACAGCACCAGGGTCAACAGACCGGGCAGCAGCCCGAGACCGAGCCAGCGGCCATGGACGCCCACCCAGCGCTGGCCCTTCATCAAGTAGCCGAAACCCACCCCGAAATCACGCATGGGACCACCTTATCCGGACGGGTCGCGGGGCCCTCCGGAAGCGAGTTCGTAGGAAACGCCCCTTGATTGTTTCCGGCCGCACCAGGTAAACCCTGCGTACTGATCGTTGCGGCATACATGTCATGACGATCGACGCTCCCCCCGGAGGTACTCACGCATGGGCATATCCAGACCCGCCCTGGTCACCACCGCCGCGCTCGCCGTCGCCGTGCTGCTCGCACCGGTGCCCGCGACCGCCCTTTCCGGTGCCGCCACCCTTCCCGGAGAGCCGGTGCCGCCGGGCGGCTCCGCTCCCGCACGGGAACGGAGCGCCAACGACTCCGCCCTCGCGAAGGCTCCACTTTCGGCCACCGCCGAGGCCCTGCGCCACAGCCCGCCGTCCCTGTCGAAGGACCGCGGCTATCCCCGGCGCACCACGCTCAAGTCCCCGGCCGTCAATGAGGCCGACAAGTCGATAAAGCTCGGCCTCATTCCGTACCACTCGATCGCGCCCCGTCTCAACGAGCTTCAGCGACTGAGCGACCGGGTCAGCGTCGAGGTCGCCGGCAAGTCGGCGAACGGGCGCGAGCTGTACCTCGTCACCGTCACCGCGCCGGAGAGCGCGCGGGACGTCCGCGAGCAGGAGCGGATGCGGGAGCGGATCGAGAACTCCCCCGCCGACGCCGCCCGCGACAAGCGGATCAAGTCCGCGTACAAGACGCCGGTCTTCATCAACAACAACATCCACGGCAACGAGTGGGAGGGCACGGACGCGGCCCTGAAGCTCATCGAGGAGCTGGCGAAGGCCAAGGACGCCAAGACGGCGGGCCTGCTGGCGAAGAACCGGGTCTATCTCAATGTGACGGCCAACCCCGACGGCCGGGTCGCCGGCACCCGGGCGAACGCCAACGGCTTCGACCTCAACCGGGACTTCATCACCGCGTCCCAGCCCGAGTCCCGCGCCATCCGGCAGCTGGCGATCGACACGCAGCCCGCCGTCATGCTCGATCTGCACGGCTATGTGAACGGCACCCTGATCGAGCCGACCACCCCGCCGCACGGCGAGAACTACGAGTACGACCTCTTCCTGAAGAACTCGTACGCCAACGCGCTCGGCATGGAGAAGGCCGTCAACGGGCTCGGCTACACCGACGCCAAGGACGGTGTGAAGCCCGCCGAGATCCCCTTCCGGGACCAGACGGAGGGCTGGGACGACTGGCCGCCGATCTTCACCCCGCAGTACATGCCGTTCCAGGGCGCGGTGGCCTCGCACACCATCGAGTTCCCGATGCGGGTCAACAACCAGTCGTACGAGACGCTGCCGGTGGAGGAGCTGCGCCGGCGGTCCGCGATCAACACCGACATCGCGGGCGCGGCGATGCGCGCCACCCTCGACTACACCGACGCCAACCGCGGCTCGGTGATCGCCGACCAGATCGAGACCTTCCGGCGCGGCGACGCGGGCGAGGCGCAGCGGCCGGTCTCCGAGGAGACGGTGCCGGGCGTGCCCGGGATCGGGCCGGAGGACGTCTACACGACCACCTTCCCGCGGGCCTATGTCATCCCGGCCGGCCGGGGTCAGCGCAGCGCCACCGCCGCGGCCCGGCTGGTGGACCATCTGATCGCCAACGACGTCCGGGTGGAGCGGGCGGCCATGCCGTTCAAGCTGGCCGGCAAGGTGCACCCGATCGGTTCGTATGTCGTGGACATGCGCCAGCCGAAGCGGGGCATCGCCAATGTGATCCTCGCCGAGGGCCGGGACATCAGTCCCGACGTGTCGGCGATGTACGACATCTCGGGGTGGAGCCTCGGGCTGCTGTGGGGCGCGACGGTGGAGAAGGCCGTCGCCGGTGAGCTGCGGGTGCTGGGCACGCCGGTGCGGGCCGCGCGGCCGGCCGGCTCGGTGGCCCGCCACGGCGACCTGCGGCTGCGGCTGGACGACCCCAGGGAGCTGGCGGCGGTGAACTCCCTGCTGGCGCAGGGCGTGAAGGTCCGGCGTACGGCTGACGGGGCGGCGATCGTGCCTTCCTCGGCGCGGCGGCACGCTGAGCTGGTCGCGGACCGGTTCTCGGTGGCGTTCACCTCGACGAAGGAGCGCGGGGTCGCGCCGCTGAAGCGGACCCGGGTGGCCGCCGCGGCGACCGCGGGCGAGCAGTTCGCGCTGCGGGAGATGGGCTTCGACGTGGTGCCGGTGACGACCGCGATCCTCAACGCGGGCTTCGACTGGCGGGGTACGAACGCGCTGTTCGTGTCGGCCGGTCTCAGCCACGCGTCGCTGACGCCCGCCGCCCGCGACGCCTTCCGGGCGAGCGGGGTCACCGTGGTCGGCCTGGGCGCCGACGGCGCGGCGCTCACGAGCGCGGCGGGGCTGCTTCAGGCCACCGCCGTGGAGGGCAACGGCGACGCCAACGGCGTGGTGCGGGTCTCCAACCAGGGCGGCGCCCTGACCGGCGGCGCTCCGGGCCACTCGTTCGTCTACTCGCCGGTGTGGTTCACCGGCCTCGGCGCGGACGTGCGGGTGGACCAGACCTACGGCAGCGGCGGCAACCCGCTGGTGTCGGGCCACTGGCGGGCGAAGGCCGACGGCACGGGCGGCCCGGCGGACGCGGCGGGCAAGCCGTCGGTCGTCAGCGGGACGTCGGCGGCGGGGGCGCCGGTGGCGCTCTTCGGTACGGAGCCGCTGTTCCGGAACCACCCGAAGGGTGTGTTCTCGCAGATCGGGCGGGCGCTGCTGGCCCGCTGAGCCGGTGAGCCGGTGAGCCGACACCGGTGTCGGTGCCGGTGAGCCGGTACCGGTGAGGCCGGTGGTTGGTGAGCCGGTACCGGTGTTGGTGCCGGTGAGCGGCTGAACCGGTGAGTCCGCCGGTCCGCCGAGGCGGTGGGCGGACGAGGTACGCGGCCGAGGGCCGCATCCCCGCGCGGTGCGGGGGTGCGGCCCTCGGCGGCTTGTGCGGGCTCGGCCGGGGCCGGCCCGGGGGCTCCCGGCGGGAGCGGGACGGCCGGTCAGAGCGAGACGATCATCTTTCCGGTGTTCTCGCCGCGCAGCAGCCCGACGAACGCGTCGTAGCCGCGCTCGATGCCCTCGGCCACGGTCTCCTTGTACTTCAGCTCACCGGAGGCGATCCAGCCCGCGACATCGCGGACGAACTGCCCCTGGAGGTCGAAGTGGTCGGAGACCAGCAGGCCCTGGAGGCGCAGCCGCTTGCCGATCACCAGGGGGAGGTTGTCCGGGCCCGGCTCGGGCGCGGTGTTGTTGTACTGGGCGATCATTCCGCAGAGGGCGGCCCGGCCGTGGAGCCGGAGCGCGCCGATCGCGGCCTGGAGGTGCTCGCCGCCGACGTTGTCGAAGTAGACGTCGATGCCGTCGGGCGCGGCCTGCTGGAGCTGCTCCGCGACGGGGCCGTTCTTGTAGTTGAAGGCCGCGTCGAAGCCGTACTCCTCCACGAGGAGCCTGACCTTCTCGTCGGAGCCGGCCGAGCCGACGACCCGGGAGGCGCCCTTGATCCGGGCGATCTGTCCGACCTGGCCGCCGACCGCGCCCGCCGCGCCGGAGACGAAGACCGCGTCGCCCTCCTGGAAGGCGGCCGACCGCAGGAGTCCGGCGTACGCGGTGAGGCCGGTCATGCCCAGCACGCCGAGGTAGGCGGAGAGCGGGGCGAGCGAGGCGTCGACCTTGGTGGCCTGGTCGGCGGGGACCTCGGCGTACTCGCGCCAGCCGAGGTTGTGCAGCACATGGTCGCCGACGGCGAAGCCCTCGGCCGCGGAGGCGACGACCTCGCCGACCGCGCCGCCCTCCATGGGCCGGTCGAGTCCGAACGGCGGCAGATAGGACTTCACGTCGTTCATCCGTCCCCGCATGTACGGGTCGACCGAGAAGTGCAGATTGCGTACGAGGACCCGGCCCGGGCCGGGCTCGGAGACGGGAACCTCGCGCAGGGCGAAGTCCTCCTCCTTGGGCCAGCCGAGCGGGCGGGCGACGAGCTGCCATTCACGGCTGGTGGCGGGAAGTGCGGGCATGGGCGCGTTGCCTCCTAGGAATGTTTCACTATCTGAAACAACCATGCTGATGATATTTCATACTGTCAAGTATTAAAGTAGGCTCTGGACCATGGCCCTCAGTCCCCGTCCCGATCCCGTGACGCTCGAAGTCATCGACCTCATCGGCGATGTCGTGGCGCGCTACCACGCCGAGTACGAGCAGGCGGCCGCCCAGCACTCGCTGACCGGCGCCCAGGCCAAGCTGCTGGGGCTGCTCACCCTGGAGCCCATGCCGATGCGCCGAATAGCCCAGAGGCTGAAGTGCGAGCCGTCGAACGTCACCGGCATCGTGGACCGGCTGGAGCAGCGCGGACTCGTCGAGCGCCGGGCGGATCCGCACGACCGCCGGGTGAAGCTGGCGGCGGCGACCGACGAGGGCGCGAGCACGGTGAACCGGCTGCGCGAGTCGCTCGACTTCGCCCGCGAGCCGCTGGCCGGGCTCACCGAGGACGAGCGGGCGACCCTGCGGGACCTGCTGCGCCGGATGCTGGGCTAGGACCTCGTCTCCGGGCCCGCCGGGCCCGGGAGCCACCCGGCCGGAGATCGGGGGCCGGCGAGTGGGCAGGATGACGGGTATGACTGCCGCCGCGCCCCTGGGGCCCCTCGACTTCCAGCTCGTCCTGCTGCGCCGGATGGCCGACTTCCGGCCCGAGCTGGTCGAGGACGCCCGCCGGGAGCTGGGGGTGTCCGTCGCCGGGATGCGGGAGGCGAACCGGCGCTGGCAGGCCACGGTCCGCTCGCCCCGCGGCCGGGGCGCGCTCACCCGCTACAGGTCGGTGCTCGGCGAGCCCGAGCGCTCCGTCCGCCGCACGGTGGGCGATCTGGAGTGCGACGCCCTCCAGTGGCCGGTGCCGCTCTGGCCGGATCTGCGGTTCGAGGTCCTGGCGGCCGCGAAGGGCGGCGCGGTGTGGAACGAGTGGCTGGTACGCGCCCCCGGGGCCGCGGGGCCCGAGCTGCGCACCGCCGACGATCTGACGCCCTGGTCGTGCACCGTCGACGAGGCCGCCCGCGCCTTCGCCCCCGCCACCCCGCTCGAAGGCTCCGCCCCCACCCGCTGGCGACTCGCCCTCACCCTCCCCCACGGCGAACGAGCCATCGCCGATTTCACCTGGGGCCTCTTCCAACGCCTCACCTGACCCCACCGCCTTTCAACCCGCCCGACGCTTGAGGACGGCCTTGGCGCACCCCCAACCCATCCGGCGCTTGAAGACAGACCTCACACAAACCCAGCCCGCCGGCGCTTGAGAACGCCCCTGGCGCACCCCCAACCCATCCGACGCTTGAAGACAGACCTCACACAAACCCAGCCCGTCCGGCGCTTGAGGACAAACCTCGCGCCCAGGACCCCGCACCTCACAAGCCCAGAAGATCCAGGTACCCCCACCCGGCCCACCCAGCGCGCGCCGCCCCCCGCCCCGCCGGACGATTCCCTCAGGTACCGCACCCGGGAGGATTCGCCGTGACCGTCAGTCTTGACCAGCTGCGCCGCTGTCATGTCGCCGTCGACCTGGGCGCCGCCCGCACCCGGGTCTTCGTCAAGGGCGCGGGGCTCGTCGTGGACGAGCCGAGCGTCGCCGCCGTGAACACCCGTACCGGCGCCCTCATCGCCGTCGGCGCGCTCGCCGAGAAGATGACCGGCCGTACCCCCGGATACATCCGGGTCGTCCGCCCGGTCTCCGGCGGCACCGTCGTGGACATCGAGATGGCGCAGCGCATGCTCCGCCATCTCCTCGGCGAGAAGCTCCGCCGCCAGCTGCGGCGCAAACCACGGCTGCGCGCCGCCGCCTGCACCCCCCACCTCAGCGATCCGCTGGCCCAGCGCGCCGCCGTGGAGACGCTGGTGGGCCTGGGGGCGCGCCGGGTCGAGCTGGTCGACACCCTCATCGCCGCCGCCGTCGGCTGCGGGCTCCCCGTGGAGCAGCCCACCGCGACCATGATCATGGTGTGCGGGGCGGCGACCACCCAGATCGCGGTGCTCTCCCTCGGCGCCATCGTCACCGCGGAACGCATCCCGGTGGGCGGCAACGCCATCGACCACGCGGTCATCCAGCATCTGCGCACCCAGCACGAGCTGATGCTGCCGAGCCAGTCCGTACGCCCCCTCCAGCTCGCCCTGCAGAGCAACGGCCTGCACTCCCACGGCCCGGAGTCGACGGAGATCCACGGCCGGGACGTGGCCACGGGCCTGGCCCGTTCGGTCCAGGTGGACACCGCCGCCGTACGGAACGCCATCCACACCCCGCTCACCTCGGTCATCGACGGCATCGGCAAGGTCCTCCGCGACTGCCCGCCCGATCTCGTCGCCGATCTCGCCGATCGCGGGATCATGATGGTCGGCGGGAGCGCGCTGCTGCCCGGGTTCGACCAGATGCTGCGGGACGCGACCGGGATGCCCGTACAGATCGCCGACCGTCCGGACATCTGTGCGGTGCTGGGTCTCGGTGCCATGCTGGAGGGCAAGATCCAGCCGCTGGTCCTCAACCCGCTGGCCGAGGTCGACTGAGGGCGGAGGCGAGACGGCGCGGTGAGCGGACCGGGCGGAACGGCGCCGGACGACGGGCGGGACACGGAACCCGACCCGGGCCCGGTCCCGGACGCGGGCCCGGACACCGGCCCGGACACCGATGCGGACACCGAGACGGACGCGGAACCCCGGCTGCCGCTGCTGCTCGAAGCCGTCCTCGGCGTCGGCACCGACCTCGATCTGCCCACCACCCTCCAGCGCCTCGTCGACACCGCCACCGAACTCGCCGGGGCCCGCTACGGCGCGCTCGGCGTCATCGACCCGGAGCGCGGAGTCCTCACCGAACTCTTCACCCGCGGACTGAGCCAGGAGGAACGGGACCGGATCGGCCCGCTGCCCAGCGGCGGGTCCGGGCTGGTGGGCCTGCTCGTCCAGGAGCCCCAGGCGCTGATCGTCCACGATCTCGCGGCCGATCCCCGCTCGTCGGGAGTCCCCGAGGGCCACCCCCCGATGCGCTCGCTGATCGGCGTGCCGATCCGGGTCCGGAACGAGGTCTTCGGCAATCTCTACCTCTCCGAGAAACGCGAGGGCCCCTTCACCGAGGAGGATCTCGCGATGCTCCGGGTGCTCGGCGCCCAGGCCGGGATCGCGATCGGCAACGCCCGGCTGTACGAGACGGCCCGCCAGCGCGAGCGCTGGATCGCGGGCGCGGCCGCCGTCACCACCGCCCTGCTCACCGGGAAGAACCCGCAGGACGCGCTCATCACCGTCGCCGAGCAGGCCCGGATGCTCGCCGGGGCGAGCGCGGGCGTGGTGCTCCAGCCCACCGCCGAGGGCGGAATGGAGATCGTCGCCGCGTCCACGGCGGACGACCCGGGCGACATCGTGGGCACCACCATCGCGCCGGGCTCCCCGGTGCTGGTGCAACTGCTCGGCGGGGAGCCGGTCTTCATCGAGGACTCGGCGACCGACCCCAGGATGACGACACGGGTCCGCACCCGCTTCGGCCCGTCGATGATGCTGCCGCTCCAGAGCGGGGGCCGACTGATCGGCACCCTCGCCCTCCCCCGGCGGCGGCACGGCGAGCCGTACACCTCGGAGGAACGGCTGCTGGCCACGCAGTTCGCCTCGCAGGCCGCGCTGGCGCTGGTGCTCGCGGACGCCCAGCACAATCGCGAGCGGCTGGCGGTCTTCGAGGACCGCGACCGGATCGCCCGCGATCTGCACGACCTCGTCGTCCAGCGGCTGTTCGCCACCGAGATGATGCTGGAGTCGACCCGGCGCAGGGCGGCGGGGGCCGGCGAGGGCGACGAGCTGCTCGGGCGGGCGGTCGACGAGCTGGACTCGACCATCCAGGAGGTGCGGACGGCGATCTTCGCGCTCCAGCAGCCGCCCGCCGACGCCCCCGCGAGCTTCCGGGGCCGGGTGCTGCGGGAGGCCTCCGGGGCCGCCGCGCTGCTCGGCTTCCGCCCGTCGGTGCGCTTTCGCGGTCCGGTCGACGCGCTGCTGCGGGAACCCCTGGACGAACGGCTGCTGGCCGCGCTCCGGAGCGCGCTCGCGGCGGCCCACCGGCGGCCGGACGTGACCTCGGTGGAGGTGGACGTGGACGCGACGGCCCGGCTGCCCGACGGTACGCCCGGGGTGCGGCTGCGGGTCACCGACGACGGCGTGCGCGAGGACGGCGGCGGACGCGGGACCACGGTCGTCTGGCAGGAACCGCGCTGAGGACGGCCGGGCCCGGGAGGCGGACGATCCGGGTCCGTGCCGGGTCCGACGCACGGAAGAAGCTGCTGTGGCGGATGGGCGCCAACACCTCCTGCGGGAGGCCCGCGCTGGCTACGCTTCGGGCATGCGGATGACACGTGGCAAGACCCGGACGCACCGGCCTCTGTTATGACCCACGAGCCCCCCGCGCCCCGGCGCGTGCCCCGGGCGCTCGCCGTCCTCGGATGGCTGTTGACGGGCTCCGTCCTGCTGGCCGTTCTGCTGGCCCTCGCACTCGGCGGGACCCTGGTGTGGTGGCTGGAGGTGGACCGGCCCCCCGCCGTCTTCGAGCACCGGCAGGGTGTGGAGCAGCGCCGGGAGCTGGAGCCCCGGCCGGACTCGGAGCCCCGGCGGGAGCAGCGGGACCGGTACCGGGAGCGGGGACCGGAGGAGGAACGGGGGACGGGCCGGGAGGAGGACTCCGAGCGGCGGCGGGGCTCCGTCGAGCACCGCTCCCCGCGCCCTGATGTACTGGGCGGGGACACGGCTGTGGCCAGGGCCGTGCGGACGGATACGGAGTACGACGAGTGAGTGACCTCTTCCCCGCCCTGCACACCGCGTCGGACCGGACGGCCCTGCGCTTCGGCGAGCGCGCGCTGACCTACCGGCAGTTGGCCGGCGCCGCGGGCGCCCTGGCCGTACGGATCGGCGGGGCCTCCCGGGTCGCCCTCTGGGCCGCCCCGACGCTGGAGACGGCGGTGGGCGCGGTGGCCGCGCTGCTCGCCGGGGTCCCCGTCGTGCCGCTGAACCCGAGGACGGGAGAGCGCGAGCTGGCCCACATCCTCGCCGACAGCCGCCCCGTCGCGGTCCTCGCCGCCCCGGGCGACGAGCTGCCGGCCGCGCTGGACGGGCTCCAGCGGGTCGACGTCCCGGTCACCGGCACGGCGGGTCCGCTGCCCGCGGCCCTGGGGCCGCTCTCCCCCGCGCTGATCGTCTACACCTCGGGGACGACCGGCCCGCCCAAGGGCGCGGTGCTCCCCCGGCGGGCCGTCGCCGCGTCCCTGGACGCCCTGGAGGACGCCTGGGCGTGGACCGCCGACGACGTCCTGGTCCACGGGCTGCCGCTGTTCCATGTGCACGGGCTGATCCTGGGCGTCCTCGGGCCGCTGCGCCGGGGCGGCGAGGTGCGGCATCTGGGCCGGTTCTCGGTGGAGGGCGTGGCGCGGGAGCTGGCGGACGGCGGCACGATGCTCTTCGGCGTGCCGACGATGTACCACCGACTGGCCGAGGCCCTCGACGGCGATCCGGAGCTGCGCGAGGCGCTCACGGGCGCCCGCCTGCTGGTGTCGGGGTCGGCGGCGCTGCCCCTGCACGACCATCGGCGGATCGAGGCGGCGACCGGCCGCCGGGTGATCGAGCGGTACGGCATGACCGAGACCTTGATGAACACGAGCGTCCGGGTGGACGGCCCGCCCGGGGCCGGTTCGGTCGGGACGCCGCTGCGCGGTGTGGAGCTGCGGCTGGTCGGCGAGGACGGCGCGGCGGTCACGGCGTACGACGGGGAGACCATCGGCGAGGTCCAGGTGCGCGGCGAGAATCTCTTCACCGAGTATTTGAACCGGCCCGAGGCGACGGCCGCGGCCTTCGACGGGGACTGGTTCCGCACCGGCGACATGGCGGTGCGCGACGCGGAGGGATCGGTCCGCATCGTCGGCCGCCGGGCCACGGATCTGATCAAGAGCGGTGGCTACAAGATCGGCGCGGGTGAGATCGAGAACGCGCTGCTGGAGCACCCGGGCGTCCGGGAGGCGGCGGTGACGGGAGAGCCGGATCCGGATCTGGGCGAGCGGGTGGTGGCGTGGATCGTGGCGGCCGACGCGCAGGCCCCGCCGTCGGGGGACGAGCTGGCGGCGCATGTGGCGGCGCAGCTGGCCCCGCACAAGCGGCCGAGGACGGTCCGGTTCCTGGACGCGCTGCCGCGCAATGACATGGGCAAGATCATGAAGCGGGCCCTGGCGGTCCCGTAGCCCGCCGAGCCGCCCGCCCGGCCACCCGTACGGCACCCCCGCCCGTACAGCCGACCGCCTGTACGGCTCCCCCGACCCGCCCAGCCCCACCCGTACGGCGGCTCCCCCGACCCGCCCGTACGACGTGCCCTGACCACCCGTACGACCGTCTCGGCCGCCCGGGACGGCTCTGGGCCGCCTCGATCGCCCCTGCCGGTCCTGGCGGCCCCTGACCGCTCGTGACCGTCCCTGCCCGTCCACGACCGCCTGCCCGCTCGCTCACGACCACCTCCGTTCGAAGGATGTTCGATACCGAACGGCTTCGGCGAGCGGGACATACGGACGACGCCTAGCGTGAAGGGAGCAGCCGATTCCGGCTGCTCCCTCGCGACGGGAGGCGTTGCCTCATGGCCGTACTACCGGAAGGCACGCCCTGCTGGGCGGACGCGATGTTCCCCGACCTGGAGGCCGCGAAGGGCTTCTACGGCGAGCTGTTCGGCTGGACGTTCGGCGAGAGTTCGGAGGAGTTCGGGCACTACACCCAGGCGTCGCTGGACGGCAAGGCGGTGGCGGCGGTGGTGCCGCGCGGGCCGGAGTCCGGGATACCCGCCGCGTGGAATCTCTACTTCGCCACCCCGGACGCCGATTCGACGGCCGCCAGGATCCGCGAGAACGGCGGCGAGCTGGGGATGGAGCCGATGACGGTCGGCGAGTTCGGCCGGATGGTCATGGCCCGGGACCCCAGCGGGGTGTACTTCAGCGCCTGGCAGGCGGGCACCCACTGCGGCTTCGAGAAGACCGGTGAGCCGGGCGCGTACGCCTGGGCCGATCTCTGCACCCGTGATGTGCGCAAGGCGGACTCCTTCTTCCCGCTCGTGTTCCCGTTCGAGGTGCGGAAGATGGAGGGCGAGCGGGTCGACTTCCATCTGTGGAGCATCGGCGGCGAACCGGTCGCCGGCCGGCTGCGGATGACCGAGAACTTCCCCGCCGAGGCCGCGCCGTTCATCAATGTGTACTTCGCGGTGGCGGACGTGGACGCGGCCGTCGCCACCGTCACCCGGCTCGGCGGACGGCTGATGTACGGGCCGCACGACAGCCCCTTCGGACGGTTCGCCCCCGTGATGGACCCGCAGGGCGCGGCCTTCTCGGTGATCGACCTGGAGTCCCGCGCCGGGGAGACGCCCTCGTTCTCCTGAGGCGCGCCCCGGCCGCCCGTACGGTGTGCGTACGGGCGGCCGGGGCCGCGCGGGCCGCCCTCGGGTCAGTCCCGCTCCCGCCCCTCGGTTCCGCTTCTGCCTTCTCCCCGGCCCTCCGTTTCGGTTCCGTTTCCGGTTCCGCTCCGGGGCCCGCCCGTGGTTTCGCCCGAGGTTTCGCCGGAGCGGGCGGGGGCCGGGCGGTCGCCCAGTCCCGCCCGGTCGCGCGGCCCCGAGAAGGCGTACGGACCGGTCGCGGCAGGCCGTTCCGCGCGGTCGGCGGCGCGTTCCGGGGCGGCCGGGGCGGCGCGGCGGCCGTCGCTGATCCCCGACACCCGCTCGGACCGGGCGGTGCGGGTCGCGTCGCCGGAGGTCTCCCGGTCGCCCGGCAGGGGCGGAAGGTGCGGAAGATCGCCGGCGGGCGGCCGGCCGGGCCGCTCGGCGGTCGGCGACGACCTCACCTCGCGGGCGCCGAGGTCGCCCGAGCCCTGCCCCTGTCCCTGCCCTTGCCCTTGCCCTTGCCCCTGGCCCTCGTCCGGGCCTCGGTCGATGTCGATCTCCGGAACGGGGTCGGCGCCGGGGGGATCGGCGGGGGCCCGGCCGGTCGTCCAGCGTTCGCCGTCCGATCCGTCGCGGACCTTGACGACCACATCGGCCCCCGCTCCCCGGGCGCCCGGGACGACGGCGAGCCCGCCGTCCCAGCGGGGGATCACCCGGCCCTGGACGGTGAGGTCGTACCGTACGGCCTTGGCGCCGGACCGTTCCCGGCCGCCGTTCCCCCGGCAGTCGGTGAGGGCGAGCGCGCCGGACGGGTCCCGGGAGTTCAGACAGAGTCCGGGCGAGACGGCGGAGCGCAGCCGGCCGTCCTTCTCGTAGACCCACTTCTGGGTGTCGACCTGGGCGCAGGCGGCCGTGGTGGCGTCGGCGTCCCGCTCCGCGCCACCGTGCAGATCGAGACAGAGACCGGACTCGGCGTGGCGCAGCTGGGTGGTGAGCGGGCCGGGCGGATGGACGGCCGCGGCGGTCGCCGAGGGCCGTGCGCCGGGCACGGCGGGGGCGGCCGCGGCGTCGGTGGGCTCGCCGCGGAGCCCGTTGACGACGGTCGCGGCGATCAGCAGTCCGGCGGCGGCCCCGACCCCGGCGAGCAGGGCCGTCCGGCCGCGCCCCGCGAGTACGGGGATCCTCGGCGCGGGCGGGGGCGCGACACGGCGTTCGTCGTCCGGCCGCTCCGCGCGCGGGCGGGGGGCGGAACGGCGTACCGCGACCCGTAACGCGGCGGCCCTGGCCTGGTAGCGGGCGTTGCGGCGGGCGGGCCGGGAGTCGAGATACGGCTGCGCGGCCCAGCCGAGGATTCCCTCGGCGATGAGCAGGGCCAGCCGGCCGTCGCGGTGGTCGAGCTGCTCGGCGGCGAATCGGCAGTGGCGGCAGTCGGTGAGATGCGCGCGGAGATCGGGGACCGGCTCGCCGTCCCGGCGGGTGGAGACATCGAGGAGACGATTGTAGTAACGGCATTCGCACTCAGGTGCGATTTCCAGGTGGAGTCGCAGAATCCCCGAGCGGAGCATTTCCCGGGCCTGTTCGAGCTGGGCCGCCGCGCCGCGTGGATCCATCGCCAGTAAACCGGCGGGTACGGATATGTCCTCGGCTTCCACCTCGGCGTGCCAGAGCAGGCATTGGGCGGAACCCGGCACATCCTGAAAGGCCCGGGCGACCAGCGTCCGATTCGCCGCGAGAGTGAACATCTCGACGGGTACGGTTCGGCCAGTCTCCGGATTCTGGAGTTCCGGGAGCGCGGTGACCCGCCCGTCGGCCGCCCATGCCTTGGCGATGTGCCGGGCTGTCGACAGAAGGAGCGGACGGATCGCGGAAGTCGTCCGCGCGCGCCGCAGATTTTCCAGCACTCGGGCGAAAGCGGCGGCGGTCAGCAGGGCCGCGGCCTTCGCCGACGGGGTGCCGATGGCGGCGTAGTCGAGGACCGGCTGCCAGTGCCTGGCCAGCAGCGCGGCCACGGGCTGGGCGTCGTTGGGGGCGTCCGCGGCCCGCAGGGCGGCCGCGAGACCTTCGTCGGAGGCTCCGGAGTCGAGGCCGGTTCGGGTGGGAGGGAAGGAATCCTGGTTTCGGGGATTGGTCATCAGACGTCTTTCCATCCAGGGCATTGCGGTGGGGGGTTGGGCAGTGCCGTCCGGCCCGGGGCGAGCGGGCAGAGGATTTCGGTCAATGAAGTCGTACGTCGTTTAAAGGGGTGCGGGTTGCGGGATGCGGCGTTCCGTACCGACAGCCATTCGAACGGGTGAACAAAACCGACCGTGTTCGGACGTGGGGAAGCTCACTTTCGCACAACCGCCGGTGCGGAACAAGAGTTCAAGAACCGTCGGCCCAGGGGGTGTTCAATGTCCGCCGGTAGGCAGTTCGCGTTCAGACTTGACCATCGCCGATCACTGTTGGCGTTCGTTGTTCATCGATGGTGTTCAGTGGCTGTTCGTTGGGCATCGTTGATGTTCGCTTGGTGTTCCCCGGCCGTCGTTACGCGTCCCCTCGGCGAATCGCCGGAGCCCACGGGGGAACCGCGGGACGCGCGTGGTGTACGAGGTGTACGGGGAAATCGGGGCCCGGGGGATGTGCGGGACGGTCAGCGTCGGCTGAGAACGATCTCCGTGGCCTTGACGCTCGTCCACACCGCGACCCCGTCGGCGAGCCCGAGTTCGGCGGCCGCCTGCGGAGTGATCTCGGCGATCAGATCGGGCACCCGCGGCGAACCGATCAGAACGCGCAGCCTGCTGCCGCTCGCGGTGATCTCCCGGACCGTGCCCGGCCAGACATTCCGCGGACTGCCGCCCGGCCTTTCCCGGTGCACGGAGACGGCCTCGGGGCCGAAGACGGCGAGGGCGGGCGTACCGGCGGGCAGGGGTTCCGCGACCGTGAGCCGGCCGCCGCCAAAGAGCCCGAGCCCGCTCTCGTCCGCACTCCCCGGCCAGGCGTTTTGGCCGAGCATCCGGGCGACCCACGGCGAGCGCGGATGGCGGGCGACCTCGGCGGGGTGCGCGTCCTGGAGCGCGCGGCCCTCGTCCAGGACGAGGACCCGGTCGGCGAGCGAGACCGCCTCCACCGGATCGTGGGTGACGATCAGACAGACGCCGCCGAAGCCGTCGAGATGGGTGCGCAGGGTGTGGCGGACCCGGGCGCGGGTGGTCTGGTCGAGGGCGGCGAGCGGCTCGTCGAGCAGCAGCAGCCGGGGGCGCGCGGCCAGGGCGCGCGCGAGCGCCACGCGCTGTGCCTGACCGCCGGAGAGCTGCGCGGGCCTGCGCCCGGAGAGCTGCCCCACGCCCAGCCGGTCCAGCCACCGCTGGGCGTCGCGGCGGGCCTCGGCGCGCGGGACGCCGTGGGCGCGCGGTCCGTACGCCGTGTTGCCGAGCGCGGTCAGATGCGGGAAGAGCGCGCCGTCCTGGGGGACCCAGGCGACGCCCCTGCGGTGCGGCGGGAGCGCGGTGACGTCGCGCCCGCCGAGCCGGAGGACGGCGTGGGCGCGCGGGGTGAGTCCGAGGAGGGCGCGCAGCAGGGTGGTCTTGCCCGCGCCGTTGGGGCCGACGACGGCGATGGTGATGCCGGGGGCGGCGTCGAGGCTGAGCCGGGTGAAGCCGGTGAGGTCGGCGTGGAGGGACCAGGAGCCGCCGTGGGGCGGGGCCGCCCGGGAGTCCCGGTTACGGTCCGATTCGGGGGCCCGGCCGGATTCCCGGGTACGGTCCGGTTCCGGGGCACGGTCCGGTTCGGGCTCCGCTTCACGGCGCGCCGTGGACTCCGGGCTGGGCTCCGGTTCCGGGTCCGCGCCCTGGTGATCGTGGTACGGGGCCGGCTTCACGCCGTGATGTGCGATGCGGTCCGGCGCGGTGCGGGCGGCGGCGGACGCTCCCTGGATCCACCGTCCGCGCAGGGCGATGAGCACCGCCATGGCGATGGCCAGGAGCAGCAGGGAGAGGGAGGTGGCCGCCTCCGGCCGGGACTGGAGCAGGAGATAGACCTGGAGCGGCAGGGTCTGCGTCGCGCCGGGCAGATTCCCCGCGAAGGTGATGGTCGCCCCGAACTCGCCGAGCGCGCGGGCCCAGGTGAGCGCGGCGCCCGCGGTCAGACCGGGGGCCACCATCGGCAGGGTCACGGTGAGGAACACCCGTACCGGCGAGGCTCCGAGGGAGGCCGCGGTCTCCTCGTACCCGGGGCGCAGACCGCGGAGCGCGCCTTCGAGGCTGATGACGAGGAAGGGCATCGCGACGAAGGTGGCGGCGACGACCGCGCCGGAGGTGTGGAAGGGGAGGGTGATGCCGAAGGTGTCTTCCAGCCAGGGGCCCGCGATGCCCCGGCGGCCGAATCCCAGCAGGAGGGCGACGCCGCCGACGGTGGGGGGCAGCACCATCGGGAGCAGGACGAGGGAGCGCACCAGCGCCTTGCCGGGGAAGTCCACCCGTGCGAGCAGCCAGGCCAGCGGCACCCCGAGCAGCAGGGAGAGGCCGAGGGCCCAGAAGGAGACGAGCAGGGAGAGCCGGAGCGCCTCGACGACGGCCGGGCTGCTCAGATGCGTACCGAGGTCGGCCCATGGGGTGTGCACCAGGATGCCGAGCAGCGGCAGCAGCAGGAACGCGACGGCGAGCAGGGCGGGCACGGTGAGCGCGAGCGGGGCGCGGACGCCGGTGCCAGTGCCGGCGGGTCCCTGGGGGCGGAGGCGCTTCATCGGAGTCCCTGCTGTACGCGGTGCATGTGAGGTTCATGGTGCGCGGTGGGCGGGTGGTCCGCTCCCGCGCCCGGCCGGTCGGTCAGGCCGCCGGTAGGTCGGTCCGCCGGTAGGTCGGTCGGCCCGTCGGTCGCTCGGCCCTCACGGCTGCTGGAAGCCCGCCTCCTTGAGGATCTTCCGCGCCTCGGGGCCGCTCAGCCAGGTGACGAACGCGGCGGCGGCCTCGGACCTCTTCGAGGTCTTGAGGGTGGCGGCGGGGTACTCGGCCACCGCGTTCCGCGCGTCCGGGATCGCGACCGCGTCGACCTTGTCCTCGGCGCTCGCCGCGTCGGTCCGGTAGACGAGCCCGGCGTCGGCCTCGCCCAGCTCGACCTTGCTGAGCACGGCGCGGACGTTGGGCTCCTCGGAGACCGGCCGCACCTCGATCCCCTGCCGGTCAAGGATCTGTTCGGAGTACCGCCCGACCGGCACCTCGGGCGCGGCCAGGACGACCTTCAGCTTCCTGTCCGCCAGGTCCTCCAGCTCGTCGACCTTCTCGGGATTGCCCTCGGCGACGGCGATGACCAGCCGGTTCTTGGCGATGACCGTCGGCTTCCCGGTCTCCGCCCGGAGCCCGTCCATGGTCTTGGCGTCGGCGGTGATCAGCGCGTCCGCGGGGGCGCCCTGCCGGACCTGGGCGGCCAGTTCCTGGGAGCCGGCGAAGGAGAAGGTGATCCGCGCGCCCGGGTGGTCCTTCTCGTACGCGGCGCCCGCGGTCTCGAAGACATCGGTGAGCGAGGAGGCGGCCAGCACGGTGAGCGCGGGCCCGGCCGCGGCGCCGTCCTCCTTCCCGCCGTCACCGCCGCAGGCCGCGAGCGGTACGAGCAGAACGGCCGAGAGCACGGCGGTGGCCGGGCGGCGGAGCGTCACGGGCGGGGACTCCTTGCTGAGGGCGGTCGGCCGTCTCCCGTACCGGAGGGCGGCGGACGGACCGCGAGGCGATGGCGGCGGCGGGCGGTCAGGCGGTCAGGCGGTCAGGCGGTCAGGCGGTCAGGCGGTCAGACCAAGTCGATATGGACATTGGTCGACTTCACCCGGGCGGTGGCGCGCATGCCGACCTCCAGCCCCAGTTCCTCGACGGCCTCCCTGGTCAGCAGGGAGACCAGCCGGTGCGGCCCGGCCTGGATCTCGACCTGGGCGGCGACATCACCGAGCTTGACGGCGGTGACGATCCCGGGAAACGCGTTACGGGCCGAGGTGTACGAGGCCTCCTCGTCGCCGCCGCTCTGCCCGACCTCGATGGAGAAGGCGGCCAGATCCCGCCCCTCGATCAGACGCCGGCCGCTCTCGTCCCGGTGGGTCGCGACCCGCCCGGCGTCGGCCCAGCGCCTCGCCGTGTCGGGGCTGACGCCGAGGAGACGGGCGGCCTGACCAATGGTGTACGACTGCATATGCCACAGATTAGGCCGCATGACATGGCATCTACAACCCTCGTACGACGATTCACCCCGCTTCTGCGTACACCGGTCCGGCGGCGCGGGCCCGCACCCCGAGACGCGGCCCCGCAGCTGACGGCCGAGCCGCCCCACAGCCCCCATGGCCCCACGGGCAGTCGGCGAGCCTGGCCGCCGCCGGAGCGGAGATCGCCGCGAAGGGGCCCGGCCGCCCGCCGGTCCCGACGGGCCAGGTGCTGTTTGAGCCGTGGTCCGCCGAGGGCTTCGAGCGGCGGGACAACCCCGGCGGCCGCCCCGTACCGCCGATTTACACGAATGAGACGGCCAGCACGGCTCTCGCGACGCCCGCGCACCCCCGGCGCCGGGTATCGGACAAGGACCATGTACTAGGCACGGACTTCTCTGGACGAGGTTCCCCGGCAGCAGGACACTCCCGGCACCCGCTGAGCCCCCGGCCTCCCGGCCGCGGGCGTCATCACAAGGAGGTTCCGTGACCATCAGAGCCAGGTTCATGGCACTCGCCCTCGGCATCGCCGCCGTGGGCGCGCTGACCACCGCCACGGCCGTACCCGCCCAGGCGGCGGCCCCCGCCGCGCCCGCCGTCGCCGAACAGTCCGCACAGCCCGCCGCCTGGTACCCCACGACGTCCAAGGGCGGACCGATCAGGGAGTGCTACCGGGCCAGCTGTCGCGTGATCGTCGACACGTACAACGGCGAGGCCATGCACTGGAGCCACTACGCCGTCAATCCATCGGGCAACAGGTGGTACTACGTGCGGGACAGCGTCGGCTACACGGGATGGATCTACTGCGGCAACATCACCGCCGGCTGCTGAGCGACTGACACCCCGTTCCCGCACCGCTCGCGCGGGAGCCCTCTGACCGCCGAACGCCCCGTACCGGCAGCGGCCGGTACGGGGCGTTCTCCCGCCGGGGGAAGCGACCCGTCGAGCGCCCGCCCCCGGCAGGATCACACCCCCGGCCGACGGATGATGAGTCCGTCGGCCGTCAGCATGATGACCGGCCCGCTGTTCCGGCCGATCAGGGCCGCGCGCCCCGACGCGTCCGAACCCCCTCGGCCGACGCCCCGGGCGCTCACCGGACGGCGACCGGGCGCCCCTCGTACGCCCCGGGGCCCTGTCACCCCTCCGTGCGATCATCTGTCCATGCTGGAGATCGCGGGTTACGAGGACGGCCCGCTGGTCGACGGCTCGGGTTTTCTCGATCTGCCGCTCTTCTGGCCGTGCCACCTCGGCTCCGGCCTGGTGGGCGAGGAGGCGCAGGAAGCGGCCCTCGGCCCCGACTGGGACGACGCCCAGGACCTCTGCTCGCGGATGTTCGACGCCGAGGAGTGGCCGGTGTTCACGGTGGGCCTGCGCTCCGGCCACGCGGTCCACGTCGTCTATCGCAATCGGGAAGGCGACCGGGGCGTCGACTATCTGCTCATGCGCCCCTCCTGGCAGGAAGCCGTCACCCTCGCCGTGGACGACGGCCATTTCAGGGGGCCCGGCCTCTGCTGGCCGGAGCTGGCGTCGGCGGCGGATCAAGCCGCCCCGACCGGTGTCACCGACCCGGACGCCCGGCTGCTGCTGCTCTTCCCCATGCTCGGCGACGCCGGCGTACCCGAGTCCGCGGCGGCCCGTCTCGCCTCGGCCCTCGCCGCGCTCACCCTCGCCGAGGACCCCGCCCGGCTCGCCCGGCTGCTGCTGCGGAATCAAGGGCAGTGGGAGTCCGCGAACTGGACGCGGCGGGACGGGGAATGGATCTGCGACGGGTCCCACAGCTTCCGCGATCCTTCGAACGCCTTCGCCCTGACCCCGGCGCAGACCGCAGCCGTCAGCAGCGCCTTCGCGGCCGACCCCGACCGCTAGGGCCTCTCTTTCGGATCTTGCCGGGCCGCATGCCCCAGCGCCGCGCGCTCGCCGCCGCCCGCCGGTCCGGCGACGCCCCACCGTGATCATCACCACAGCCCGCAGCCGCGCCCGCGAGGCGCTGTCCCCCGTACCCGCGTCGGCGGTCAGGGCGTGCAGCGGGGCTTCGCGAAGGGCGTCCGGCCGAGGGTGCGCGATCGGCCCGCCCGAGGCCGTACAGAGCCCTGAAAACGCCAAAGCCGCAGGTGAGAACGATTCTTCACCTGCGGACTACGGTGGGGCGGGTGGGACTCGAACCCACGGCCGACGGATTATGAGTCCGCTGCTCTAACCGGCTGAGCTACCGCCCCTAACGGCGCGTCGCGCACAAATGTGCGCGCCGTCTGCCGCAGCATAGCCGCTCATACGATCTCCTGCTTCGGATGGTCGGCAACGTCCAGCAGTGAAGAGCGCGCTGCGCGCTGCCCGGTTCCACCGGTAACCCAGAACATACGAAAAAGGACCCACATGGGGTCCTGTTCCGTTCGGCTCCCCCGGCTGGACTCGAACCAGCAACCCTCCGGTTAACAGCCGAATGCTCTGCCAATTGAGCTACAGGGGATCGCGCTCCCCCGACTGGACTCGAACCAGTAACCTGCCGGTTAACAGCCGGCTGCTCTGCCAATTGAGCTACAGGGGATTGCATCGCGTGCACCGAACGTACCTACCCGGGGCTTCCCGGAGGGCGTGCGTTCGCTGCGACACATACATTAGCGCAAGCAGGGGGGTGCTCCGCCAATCGGTAGGGTCCTGGGTGATCACGGGCCGGGCCGGGTAGGCGGGCAGGCACCGACGTAGGCAAACGAAGGGTGACAGCGCCATGCGGTACAAGCTCACATTCGTCGTCGGGCTCGCCATCGGATACGTGATCGGGACGCGGGCCGGCCGCGAGCGCTACGAGGAGATGCGGAAGAGCGCACGGCAGTTCTCGCAGAACCCCGCGGTGCGCAACGCGGCGGAGTCCGCGGTGCACAACGGCCGCGAGGTCGCGGGCAAGGCGTTCCACACGGTCAGCGCGAAGGTCGGCGACCGGCTGCCGGAGTCCGTCGCCGAGCGGGTGCGATCGCTGCGGGAGCGCGGCTCCGGCGGCGAGGACGACTGGGGAACGAGCAACACATGACACCGGCGCTCTCCGGGTGGGGCAGAATCTCCCCCCATGGGGATAGTCGCCGGCTTGGACAGTTCATCTGCGTTCACCCAGATCGTCGTCTGTGACGCGGACACGGGTGCCGTACTGCGGCAGGGCTATGCCCCGCACCCCGTGGATCCGAAGGCGACCGAGATCGACCCGCAGGCGTGGCTGCTCTCGCTCGGCGAGGCGGCGGCCGGCGGGCTGCTCGAAGGCGTGGAGGCCATAGGCGTCTCGGCGCAGCAGCACGGGCTGGTCCCGCTGGATCAGCAGGGTTCGCTGGTGCGTCCGGCGCTGGTCGGCAATGACAAGCGGGCGCAGATCGCCGCCGCCGATCTGATCGACGGGCTCGGCGGGCGGCAGGTGTGGGCCGAGGCCGTCGGATCGGTGCCGCAGGCGGCGCATCCGGTGGCGAAGCTGCGCTGGCTGGCCCGCGCGGAACCGCAGGCGGCGCAGCGGGTGGCGAGCGTGCTCCAGCCCCACGACTGGCTGGTGTGGCAGCTGCTCGGCCGGCCCGCCCGGCGGACCACCGACCGGGGCGGGGCCTCGGGCACCGGCTACTGGTCGGCGGGCTCCGGCGCGTACCGCTCCGATCTGGTCGAGCTGGCCCTCGGCCACCAGTGCGCGCTGCCGGAGGTGCTCGGTCCGGCCGACGCGGCGGGGACCACTCCCGAGGGGCTGCTGATCTCCGCGGGCACCGGCGAGATGATGGCCGCGGCCTTCGGGCTCGGCGTGGCCGCCGGGGATGCGGTGGTCTCGCTCGGAGCCTCCGGTTCCGTGATGGCGGTGCACCATGAGGCGCTGGCCGACCCGAACGGGATGATCACCTCGTACGCCGACGCCACCGGGATGCATCTGCCCGTGGTGCACACGCTCAACGCCGTGCGGGCGCTGCGCGGCACCGCCGAGATGCTCGGGCTCGACGATCTCGACGCCCTCTCCGAGCTGGCGATGAAGTCCACTCCCGGCTCCTCCGGGCTGGTGCTGCTGCCGTATCTGGAGGGCGAGCGCACCCCCCGGCTGCCGCACACCGCCGGAACGCTCAGCGGGCTGCGCCGTGAGTCGATGAAGCCCGAGCATCTGGCGCGGGCCGCGATCGAGGGGATGCTCTGCTCGCTCGCCGACGCGATGGACGTGCTGCGCGGTCGCGGGGTGGAGGTGCGGAGGGTCTTCCTGCTGGGCGCGAGCGCCGGGCTGCCCGCCGTGCAGGCCGCGGCCCCGGGGATCTTCGGGGCGCAGGTGCTCGTGCCGCAGCCCGCCGACTACGCGGCGCTGGGCGCTGCGCGTCAGGCGGCCTGGGCGCTCGGGGTCTCTCGGGGGACGCTGTCGCCCGCCGCCCCGCCGGTCTGGCAGGACGCCCAGGTGCGGGTGCTGGAGCCGGGCGAGGAGCTGGCCTCGGGCCAGGCGGTGCGCCAGCAGTACGGCGCGACCCGGGAACAGCTGCACCCCGGGGCCTTCTCCTTCTGACGCGCGTGGGACGCCCCCGGACGCTTCCGCGTCCGGGCCGGCGGGCCCGGTCGGCCGTACGGCGCGTCTTGACCCGGCCTTGGAACAAACGGTTGGGGTTCACGGGCCCCGGTGGAGCAAGATGGGAACGCCCCCGCCCATCCCCTGCCCCGCTTCGCCGAGCCCGAGAGACAGCGTGTGCTGATACAACTGCTGCGAACGCACTTGCGTCCGTACAAGAAACCGATCTTCCTGCTCGTGGTGCTGCAGTTGTTGCAGACCAGCGCCACGCTCTACCTTCCCACCCTCAACGCCGACATCATCGACGACGGGGTGGTGAAGGGGAACACCGGCTACATTCTCGAACTCGGCTCGGTGATGATCGTCGTCAGCCTGGTGCAGGTGGTCTGCAACATCGGCGCCGTCTACTTCGGGGCCCGTACCGCCTCGTCCCTCGGCCGCGATGTGCGCGCGGCGGTCTTCGACCGGGTGCAGAGCTTCTCCGCGCGCGAGGTGGGGCATTTCGGCGCCCCGTCCCTGATCACGCGGACCACCAATGACGTCCAGCAGATCCAGATGCTCGTGCTGCTGGCCTTCACCCTGATGGTCTCCGCGCCGATCATGTGCGTCGGCGGCATCGTCATGGCGCTCGGCCAGGATGTGACGCTCTCCGCCGTGCTGCTGGCCGTCGTGCCGGTGCTCGGCGTCTCGGTGACCGTGCTGGTGCTGAAGATGCGGCCGCTCTTCCGGATCATGCAGGTGCGGCTCGACACGGTGAACCGGGTGCTGCGGGAGCAGATCACCGGCAATCGCGTGATCCGCGCCTTCGTCCGCGACGGCTACGAGCAGGACCGTTTCCGGGCGGCCAACACCGAACTCACCGATGTCTCGCTCGGCACCGGGCGGCTGGCGGCGCTGATGTTCCCGACCGTGCTCACCGTCGTGAACGTCTCGTCGGTCGCGGTGGTCTGGTTCGGCGCCCAGCGGGTCGACAGCGGCGCGATCCAGATCGGCGCGCTCACCGCGTTTCTCGCGTATCTGATGCAGATCGTGATGGCGGTGATGATGGCCACCTTCATGTTCATGATGGTGCCGCGCGCCGAGGTGTGCGCCGAGCGGATCGAGGAGGTGCTCGGCACCGATTCGAGCGTGGTCCCGCCGGACGCCCCGGTGCGGAAGCTGCTCCGGCACGGTTCGCTGGAGCTGCGGAACGTGGAGTTCTGCTACCCCGGGGCCGAGGAGCCGGTGCTGCGCGAGGTGGCGCTGACCGCTCGCCCCGGGGAGACCACCGCGATCATCGGATCGACCGGAAGCGGAAAGTCCACCCTGCTCGGGCTGGTCCCCCGGCTCTTCGACGCCACCGACGGCGAGGTGCTGGTGGACGGGGTGGACGTCCGGCGGCTGGACGCGGAGCTGATGGCGCGGACCGTCGGGCTCGTACCGCAGAAGCCGTATCTCTTCTCCGGCACGGTGGCCTCGAATCTGCGGTACGGGAAGCCCGACGCGAGCGACGAGGAGCTGTGGCAGGCGCTGGAGGTGGCGCAGGCCGCCGACTTCGTCCGGGAGCTGGCCGGCGGGCTCGACGCGCCCGTCGCCCAGGGCGGTACGAATGTCTCCGGCGGGCAGCGGCAGCGGCTCGCCATCGCCCGGACGCTGGTGCAGCGGCCGGAGATCTATCTCTTCGACGACTCGTTCTCGGCGCTCGACTACGCCACGGACGCGGCGCTGCGGGCGGCGCTGGCGCGGGAGACCGCGGAGGCGACCGTGGTGATCGTCGCCCAGCGCGTCTCCACGATCCGGGACGCGGACCGGATCGTGGTCCTGGACGAGGGCCGGGTCGTGGGCGCGGGAAGCCACCACGAGCTGATGGCGGGCAATGAGACCTATCGCGAGATCGTGCTCTCGCAGCTGACGGAGGCTGAGGCGGCATGAGCGGTCCACGCATCATGATGGGCGGCTCGGCCGAGCGGTCCATGGATTTCAAGGGTTCGGGCAAGCGGCTGCTGAAGCAGCTCGGCCCGGACCGGGCGCTGCTGTGGACGATGCTGGCGGCGGCCGTGCTGAGCGTCGGCTTCTCGGTGGCGGGGCCGATGGTGCTGGGGTGGGCGACCGACCGGATCTTCGCCGGCGTGGTGGGCCGCGGGCTGCCCGAGGGCTCCACCAAGGAGGCCACGATCGAGGGCCTGCGGGACAAGGGCGACGACGGGATGGCCGACATGCTGTCCGGGGTGAATTTCATCCCCGGCCACGGCATCGACTTCACCGCCGTCGGCCAGGTGCTGCTGGTCGCGCTGGCGCTCTTCCTGATCTCCGGCGCGCTGGCCCTGGTGTCGAGCCGGTTGTCGATCAAGGTGATCAACCGGTCGGTGTACCGGATGCGGCAGGACGTCCAGGCGAAGCTGTCGCGGCTGCCGCTGTCGTACTTCGACCGGGCCAAGCGCGGTGAGGTGCTGAGCCGGGTCACCAATGACATCGACAACATCGCGCAGACGCTTCAGCAGACGATGGGCCAGCTGGTGAACTCGCTGCTGACCATCTTCGGCGTACTGGCGATGATGTTCTGGGTCTCGCCGCTGCTGGCGCTGGTCGCGCTGGTGACGGTGCCGCTGTCGGTCTTCGTCGCGGCCCGGGTGGGCAAGCGTTCGCAGCCCCATTTCGTCCAGCAGTGGAAGTCGACCGGGAAGCTGAACGCCCATATCGAGGAGATGTACACCGGCCACGCGCTGGTGAAGGTCTTCGGGCGGCAGAAGGAGTCGGCCGAGGACTTCGCCGAGCAGAACGAGGCGCTGTACGAGGCGGGTTTCAAGGCGCAGTTCAACAGCGGGGTGATGCAGCCGCTGATGTTCTTCGTCTCCAACCTGAACTATGTGCTGGTGGCCGTCGTCGGCGGGCTGCGGGTCGCGTCGGGGACGCTGTCGATCGGCGAGGTGCAGGCGTTCATCCAGTACTCCCGGCAGTTCTCCATGCCGCTCACCCAGGTGGCGTCGATGGCGAATCTGGTGCAGTCGGGCGTCGCCTCCGCCGAGCGGGTCTTCGAGCTGCTGGACGCGCCGGAGCAGGAGCCGGACGTGCCGTCCGAGCAGCGGCGGCGGCTGCCGGAGCGGCCCTCGGGGCAGGTCTCGCTGGAGGCGGTCTCCTTCCGGTACGACCCGGAGAAGCCGCTGATCGAGGATCTGTCACTGAGCGTGGAGCCGGGGCACACGGTGGCGATCGTCGGCCCGACGGGGGCCGGCAAGACCACCCTGGTGAATCTGCTGATGCGGTTCTACGAGGTCACGGGCGGCCGGATCCGTCTCGACGGGGTGGACGTCGCCGAGATGTCGCGGGACGATCTGCGGTCGGCGATCGGGATGGTGCTCCAGGACACCTGGCTCTTCGGCGGCACGATCGCGGACAACATCGCGTACGGATCCGCGCGCGAGGTGAGCCGTGCGGAGATCGAGGAGGCGGCGCGGGCCGCCCACGCGGACCGTTTCATCCGGACGCTTCCCGACGGCTACGACACGGTCATCGAGGACGACGGCTCCGGGGTCAGCACGGGTGAGAAGCAGCTGATCACCATCGCGCGGGCGTTCCTCTCGGATCCGGTGATCCTGGTGCTGGACGAGGCGACCAGCTCGGTCGACACCCGTACGGAGGTGCTGATCCAGAAGGCGATGGCGCGGCTCTCGCACGGGCGCACCAGCTTTGTGATCGCGCACCGGCTCTCCACCATCCGGGACGCCGATGTGATCCTGGTGATGGAGAGCGGTTCGATCGTCGAGCAGGGCACGCACGACGAGTTGCTGTCGGCGCGGGGCGCGTACGCGCGGCTGTACTCGGCGCAGTTCGCGCAGGCGGTCGCCGAGGTCGACTGAGGAGGGTGGGCGGACCGGGGGGCGAGGGCCCGGAGGGCCGGGCAGCGGGGTGCCGGAGGCCGGGTGGCGGGGGCCGGGCGCCCTCGCGCGCCCGGTCCGGTCCGGTCCGGTCCCGCGGTGATCCCGCCCGGGTCCGGAGGATCGGGGCGGGTGCGGGCGGCGCGCGGCGGCCGTCAGTCCAGATAGCCGCGGAGCTGGTCCGCGAAGGCGTGGTCGCGGAGCTTGTTGAGGGTCTTGGACTCGATCTGGCGGATGCGTTCGCGGGTCACGCCGAAGATCCGGCCGATCTCCTCCAGCGTGCGCGGCCTGCCGTCGACCAGCCCGTACCGCAGCTGCACCACCTTGCGCTCCCGCTCGCCGAGGGTGGAGAGGACGGCCTCCAGATGCTCGCGCAGCAGCAGGAAGGCGGCCGACTCGACCGGGGAGGCCGCGTCGCCGTCCTCGATGAGGTCGCCGAGCGCGACATCGTCCTCCTCCCCCACCGGCGCGTGCAGGGAGACCGGCTCCTGGGCGAGCCGCAGCACCTCGCTGACCCGCTCGGGCAGCAGATCCAGCTGGGCGGCGACCTCCTGGGGAGTGGGCTCGTAGCCGCGCTCCTGGAGCATGCGGCGCTGCACCCGGACGACCCGGTTGATCAGCTCGACCACATGGACGGGGACCCGGATGGTGCGGGCCTGGTCGGCGAGCGCCCGGGACATGGCCTGGCGGATCCACCAGGTCGCGTAGGTCGAGAACTTGTAGCCGCGGGCGTAGTCGAACTTCTCGACCGCCCTGATCAGACCGAGGTTCCCCTCCTGGACGAGGTCGAGCATGGTCAGCCCGCGGCCGACATAGCGCTTGGCGACGGAGACGACCAGCCGGAGGTTGGCCTCGATCAGCCGGCGCTTGGCCACCCGGCCCATGACGACGAGTCGGTCGAGGTCGACGGCGAGCTGGGAGTTGTTGATGTCGGGGGTGGTGCTCAGCTTCTCCTCGGCGAAGAGCCCGGCTTCGACCCGGCGGGCCAGCTCCACCTCCTCGGCGGCCGTGAGCAGGGGGATTCTGCCGATCTCGCGCAGATACTGGCGGAAGAGATCGGACGAGGGGCCGCCGCTCTCGGTACGGGTGCGCGCGGGCTCCGGCGGGTCGGGGGCTTCCACCGCGTCCTCGACGGAGGTCGTCGCCGCGGCGGAGCGGATGTCGGGAAGGTGTGCGGGCAGGCTCTGCGCGGGGACGGCCACGAGGGTCTCCGTCCCGGCCGGGTGCTGGGCCAGGGGTGTGCCGGGCGGGCTCTCGGCCGGTGTCTCGGTCAGGGTCTGGGTCTGCACGGGGGGCGACCTCCAGGGTGATCGCTGCCGGTTCACGGACGTGCGGCAGCGGGACGGAGCGGCCGGGCCGCTGTCCGTCCCGTACACGATGAACGGATCCGCGGGGGTGCGTGGCCCACTGTGTCGGTGTGGGCGGTCGCGCTCCGAGGACTCAGGCACCGCCCCCAGTGTGGGGTACGACACACAGCCGCCACGAGGGGCGTGCGACGACTTTCTGAGTCCGATGCGTGACCGGCCGGTTACCGAACGGGGATACGGCGGTGCTCAGTGACGCCCGGTGCGGGCGGGGCGCGCGGGCGCGGGGCGCGGTGAGGGGCGCGACGGGCGGTGCGGGTCGCCGCGGTGCGGGCGGTCGGGCTTCGGGCGAGGGCCGGAGGGGCCGGGTCAGAGGGCCGCCGCGCCGTGGTTGCGCAGGGACTGGCCGTACTGCTGGAGCACCCACAGCTCGTTCTGCACGGCGGTGTGCCGCTCCGGGTCCGCCTGCTGTCCCAGCCTGGCCAGCGTGCCCTGGACCTCGCGGATCCGCCGGTCGACCGCGCGCAGCCGGACCTGGACGAGCTGCACCCCGGCATAGGTCTCGTCGACGATCTTGGCGTGGATGGCCTCGACCGCCATCTCGGTGACCATGGCGCGGATCGAGTCGTTCGGCGCGGCCTCGCGGACGCGGATGAGATATCCGGAGCTGTCGGCCGTGCCCTGCTCGGCGCCGCCCGCCTCGGCGATGGTCTCGCGGACCGCCGCGTACGGCGGGGCGGTGAACTCGTCCACCCCGTAGGCGTCGAAGGCCGGGGAGACCAGCTCCGGATTCTGGAGGGCGAGCTTGAGCAGCTCGCGCTCGGTGCGGTGGGCGGGGCTGCGGAGATTGATCGCCGGGCCGGAGCCGCCGGGGCCGGCCGAGGGCTGGGCCTGTCCCTGCCCCTGCGGCTGCCGGCCCGGGTGCTCGCGGGAGGGGGCGGCGGGGCCCCGGCCGCCGCGGTCACGGGCCCAGCGGGCGAGCTGGGCGACGCGCTTCACGACGAACTGGGTGTCGAGGATGCCGACGATCCCGGCGAGCTGGACGGCCGACTCGTGCTGGATCGCGATGTTCTTGATGCCGGCGACGATGGGCGCGGCCTCGTCCAGGGCGGCGGCCCGGCCCGCGGGCGTCTCCAGATTGTGGCGGGTCACGACCTGGCGGATGGCGAACTCGAAGAGCGGGGTGCGGGTCTCGACCAGCTTGCGCACGGCGTCGTCGCCCTCGGCGAGCCGCAGGTCGCAGGGGTCCATCCCGCCGGGAGTGATCGCGATCGAGGTCTCGGCGGCGAACTTCTGATCGTCCTCGAAGGCCCTCAGCGCGGCCTTCTGCCCGGCGGCGTCGCCGTCGAAGGTGAAGATCACCTCGGCGGTGGCATTGTCCATCAGCAGCCGCCGGAGAATCTTGATGTGGTCGCCGCCGAAGGCCGTGCCGCAGGTGGCGATGGCGGTGGTCTCCCCCGCCAGATGGCAGGCCATGACGTCGGTGTATCCCTCGACCACGACGGCCCGGCGGGTCTTGGCGATCTCCTTCTTGGCCAGATCGATGCCGTAGAGCACCTGGGACTTCTTGTAGATGCCGGTCTCGGGGGTGTTCAGATACTTGGGGCCGTTGTCGCTGTCGTAGAGCTTGCGGGCGCCGAAGCCGACGACATCGCCGGAGATGTCCCGGATCGGCCACATCAGCCGGCCGCGGAAGCGGTCGATGGGCCCTCGGCGGCCGTCCTGGGAGAGGCCGGAGAGGATCAGCTCCTTGTCGCTGAAGCCCTTGCCGCGGAGGAAGCGGGTGAGATGGTCCCAGCCCTGGGGGCTGTAGCCGACGCTGAAGTGCTGGGCGGCCGCGTACTCGAAACCGCGGTCGGCGAGGAAGGCGCGGCCGGCCGCTGCCTCGGGGCTCTTCTCCAGCTGCTCGATGTAGAACTGCGCCGCGATCTTGTGGGCCTCGACCAGGCGGATGCGCTCGCCGCGCTGATGGCTCGGGTTGTACCCGCCCTCCTCGTACCGCAGGGTGATGCCCGCGGTGGCGGCGAGCCGCTCGACCGTCTCGGAGAAGGTCAGATGGTCGATCTTCATCACGAAGGCGATCGTGTCGCCGCCTTCCTGGCAGCCGAAGCAGTGGAAGAGACCCTTGCTCGGGCTGACCTGGAAGGAGGGCGACTTCTCGTCGTGGAAGGGGCAGAGCCCCTTCAGATTGCCGCCGCCCGCGTTGCGCAGCTGGAGGTAGTCGGAAACGACGGCGTCGATCGGGACCGCGTCCCGAACCGCCTTGACGTCGTCATCGTTGATCCTGCCTGCCACACGTGAATTCTACGGTGGACCGCGGACACTTCCGTCTGCTGTGGACAACTCCCGTCACTCGCTCAGCGACTCCAGGGGTACGGAGGGGTCGCCGAGGGCCTCCGGATCCACGCGGGAGCCCGAGCGGATCAGTGCCTGCACGGGTGTGGTGACGTCCCACACATTGACGTTCATCCCCGCGAGCACCCGGCGGTCCTTCAGCCAGAACGCGATGAACTCGCGCTTTCCGGCGTCGCCGCGCAGCACCACCTGGTCGTACGACCCGGCCGGGGCCCAGCCCGAGTATTCGAGGCCCAGGTCGTACTGGTCGGAGAAGAAATAGGGCACGCGGTCGTAGGAGACCTCCCGGCCGAGCATGGAGCGCGCGGCGGCCGGGCCGCCGTTGAGGGCGTTCGCCCAGTGCTCGACGCGGAGCCGGGAGCCGAGCAGCGGATGGTCGGCGGCGGCCACGTCGCCGGCGGCGTGGATGTCGGGGTCGGAGGTGCGCAGGGCGGCGTCGACGGCGATGCCGCCGCCGTGGGCCCGGTCGGCGAGGGTGAGGCCCGCGGCCTCGGCGAGCGCGGTGCGCGGGGCGGCCCCGATGGCGGCGAGGACGTGGTGGGCGGGGTGCTCCTCGCCGTCGTCGGTGCGGACCGCGAGCACCATGCCGTCCTGGCCGGTGATCTCGGTGAGACGGGCGCCGAAGTGGAATCGGACGCCGTGGTCCTGGTGGAGTTCGGTGAAGATCTGGCCCAGCTCGGGGCCGATGATCTGGTGCAGCGGGGTGGGCTCGGGCTCGACGACGGTGACCTCCGCGCCGTAGCCCCGGGCGGCGGCGGCGACCTCCAGGCCGATCCAGCCCGCGCCCGCGATGACCAGCCGGCCGTTGTCCCGGCCGAGGGCGGCGAGGATCTGGCGCAGCCGGTCGGCGTGGGCCAGCCGGCGCAGATGGTGGACGCCGGCCAGCTCGGTGCCCGGAATGTCCAGCCGGCGCGGTTCCGCGCCGGTGGCCAGCAGCAGCTTGTCGTAGTGGAGGACGGTGCCGTCGCCGAGGCGGACGGACTTCGCGGCGCGGTCGACGGCGACGACGGTCTGGCCGAGGTGCAGCTCGACGTCGGCCTGCGCGTACCAGGCGGGCTCGTGGACGAAGACGCTGTCCCGGGCCTCCTTGCCCTGGAGATAGCCCTTGGACAGCGGCGGTCGTTCGTAGGGGTGGTCGCGTTCGTCCCCGACGAGGATCACTCGCCCGGTGAATCCCTCGGCACGGAGGGTCTCGGCGGCCTTGGCCCCGGCGAGACCACCGCCGACGATGACGAATGTCCGATGTCCATCGACCACTTGATGCCTCCTCTTTCCGGCTTCCGCGCTGGACCTTCAGCGAGCGTCCCGCACCGAGCGTGGCGGCGGAAGAGGGAGTGGTCTTGGCGTGTCCCGCCGTACGGCCCCCGCCGGGCGGTCCGTACGGCCCGTCACCCGGCCGTGAGCTGGGCGTGCAGGGTCCGGGCAGAGGCGTCGGTGAGCGAGGCGAGCTGATCCACAATCACCCGACCGCGCGCCCGGTCGTCCGGCGCCGCCTCGAACAGGGCGCGGAACTGGGGATCGAGGCTCTCGGGCGCGCGGGCGGTGACGGCCTCCGCCAGCTCGGTCAGCACGATGCGCTGTTCGAGGCGGAGGGCCTCCTGCTCGGCGCGCTGCATCACATAGCGGTCGGCGACGGCCTTGAGGACCGCGCACTCCAGCCGGGCCTCGCGGGGGACGACCAGCTCGGCGCCGTACCGGGTGAGGGGGCCGGCGCCGTACGCCCGGCGGGTGGCGCCCTCGGCGGCGAGGCAGAAGCGGCCGATGAGCTGGCTGGCGGCGTCCTTGAGACGGGCCTGGGCCAGGGCGGAGCCGTCGTAGCCGCTCGGCCACCACTCCTGGCCCATGAGCCGGTCGAGGGCCTCGGCCAGCTCCTCGGGCGCGGTGTCCGCCGGGACGTAGCGGCCGATGGCCACCCGCCAGATCTCGGCGCGCTCGGGCTCGGCGAGCAGCAGACGGTGGTCGAGGTGTCCGGCGTGGAGGCCGTCCTCGAAGTCGTGCACGGAGTAGGCCACGTCGTCGGACCAGTCCATGACCTGGGCCTCGAAGCACTGGCGGTCGCCCGGCGCGCCCTCGCGGATCCAGTCGAAGACGGGCAGGTCGTCCTCGTACACCCCGAATTTGACCGATTGGGGGTCGGTGGGGTGGCCGCCTCGGGGCCAGGGGTATTTGGTGGCCGCGTCCAGGGCGGCCCGGGTGAGATTGAGGCCGACGCTGATCACTTCGCCGCTCGCGGCGGTGGTGAAGCGCTTGGGCTCGATCCGGGTCAGCAGCCGCAGGGACTGGGCATTGCCCTCGAAGCCGCCGCAGTCCTTGGCGAAGTCGTTGAGCGCGGCCTCGCCGTTGTGGCCGAAGGGCGGGTGGCCCATGTCGTGGGAGAGGCACGCGGCCTCCACGAGGTCGGGGTCGCAGCCGAGGGCCGCGCCCAGCTCACGGCCGACCTGGGCGCACTCCAGGGAGTGGGTGAGGCGGGTGCGCGGGCTCGCGTCCCAGGCCTGATTGCGGGTGCCGGGCGTGACGACCTGCGTCTTTCCGGCGAGGCGGCGGAGGGCGGAGGAGTGCAGCACCCGGGCGCGGTCGCGCTGGAAGGCGGTCCGCCCGGGGCGCTTGTCGGGCTCGGGGGCCCAGCGCGCGGTGGCCGAGTCGTCGTACCGGTCATGGGTGGTGCCAGTGGTGCCTGCCATGCTCCGAAGGTAACCGGAGGGTGTGACAGACGGGGCGGCCGGACGGGGGCGAGTTCTCGCCGCCGGTGTCGGGGGCGGGCGCGACCGGTCGTCGTGGTGCGGCCGGCCCGATCGGCGGGTGTGGTGACCGTGCGCGATTCCGGCGGGCGGCGGCGATCCGCGGGGCGGATCCGCCGTGGGCAGGTGACAGGAGTTTTCCACAGGTTCGCCGGTGCCCGAGCGGGTTGTCAGAGCCCTCACCTACTGTGATCGGCATCGAAACCGGTACGTCGGGGAGGCGGTCTTGCCATGGGCTGGATCGAGACAGACAGCGGCGGGTACAGCGTGGCCCTGGACGGCACGAGCGTGCTGTGCAGGAACGCGGCGGGGCGGCAGCTGAAACAGGTTCCGCCGAAGCTGCGGGACGACGCGGCGGTGGTGCGGCTGCGCCAGCTGTCGGAGTGGGTGGAGCGGCATGAGCGGGAGTGCCGGGAGCAGGTGGACGCCTGGCTGGTGCGCTCGCTGCCGGTTCCGGTGGCGCTGCTGGCGCGGGTGTGGCCGGACGAGGCCTGGCGGTCGGCGCTGCGGGATCTGGTGATCGCGCCGGTGGGGGCGGACGGCAGGGCGGAGATGGAGCGCGCCGGTCTGCTGCGGGACGCGGACGCGGCGAAGGGCGTGGGGATCGTCGATCTGGACGGCGATTCGGTGCGGCTGGAGTGCGAGAGCGTGCTGATACCCCATCCGGTGCTGCTCGAAGACCTGGACGAGCTGCGGGAGTTCGCGGTGGAGCTGGGCGTCGCGCAGCGGGTCGAGCAGCTGTTCCGGGAGGTGTGGCGGCGGCCCGGCGAGGTGAGCGGCGACAGCTGGCCCGGATACGCGAAGGCGCGGTTCGAGCAGCTGCGGCACGCGACGGCCCGCGCGGTGTCGCTGGGGTATCGGGTGCGCGGCGGTCAGGTGCTCTGTCCGCTGGTGGAGGACGGCCGGGCGCTGGAGGCGGCGTTCTGGCTGGGCTCGGACTACCCGGACGCGGATACGCACACCGGGGATCTGGAGTGGCGGGACAAGGACGGCCGGCGGCTGCCGCTGGCCGAAGTGGGGCCGGTCGCCTGGTCGGAGGGCGAGCGGATGGCCGCGCTGGTGCACGCCGGCCGGGTGGTCGTGGACGACGAGGAGGCGCTGCGATGAGCGGCGCGTCGAGCACCGGCACGGACGCCGGAGCGCGCACGGACACGGACACGAGCACGGACACGAGCACGGATCAGGACACCGGCACGGCGGGCGCCGTGGACGGCACGGACACGGGGATCATCTCGGGGGGATCGATGGACGCGGTGCTGGAGGCCGGAGGGGTGCTGCCCCTCGGCGGCGGCTCGGACGGCGGGAAAGACTCGGCCGGCGGGGAAGGCTCGGTCGGCGGCAAGGGGCAGGGGCGGCGGTCGGCGCGGGGCGCGGGCAGGGGCGAGGGGGCCGGCGGGCGCGCGGACTCGGACGAGCTGACGGCGCGCGCCTACCGCCATCCGGCGCTCGACGGGCGCACGGTGGTCCGTCTGGTGCCCTCGACCAACGCGCCCGCGGAGGATCTCGCGCTGGAGTACCTCGGCTTCGAGACCGCCGGTTCGGCGGCCGTCGGCCGGGTGAAGCCGCAGTCGCTCGGCTTCCCCGCCTGGGCCCTGGTGAACGACCCGGCGCGCGGCCATCACGCGCTCGCCGTGGTCAAGGAGATGGAGCGGCTGGCACGCCAGGTGGCGACCAAGCCGGGTCTGGCGAAGGAGGGCTTCGACGAGATCGGCGAGCGGCTGGACCGCTCCGTCCCGCATTTTCTGCCCACCTACTACGAGCAGGTCGGACGGCTGTTCCTGGCCGCCGAGGCACGGCAGCAGGCGTCGGTCTTCTTCGGCAAGGCGCGCGCGGCCGAGCAGCGGCACGCGCTGGCGGTGGACGAGGAGCGGCTGCGGGAGGTGTTCCTGGAGTTCGCCGGGGCGGGCGCGCTGAGCGGCAAGGCCCTGCGGGAGTACGCGAAGGGGCTGGCCGACCGGCTGCCGCCCGAGCGGGCGTACACGGAGTTCCGGCTCGTCTCCGCGCAGCGCTGCACCGCCGGGCTCACCCCGTACGCGGGCATGCTGGAGGATCTGCGGCGGCTGGCGAAGAGCGCGGGGCTGGACGTGGCCGCCGAGGAGTCCACCCTGATCAGGGAGATCATCCACACGGGGGCGATGAGCCACGCCTCGGGCACCTTCTGGAAGTCGGCGCTGCCCGCGCTCACCGCCCTCGCCGCCGAGGACCCGGCCGTACGGGAGCGGCTGCTGAGCCTGCTGCCGGAGACGGGCGGCGACCGGCCGGAGGAGTTCGACGCGTCCTGGCTCGCCCTGCTGGAGCGGTGCGGCGCGATCGATCTGCTGCTGGAGGGGAAGGTTCCGGCAGCCGAGTGGCTGTCGTCGTGGAGCAGTCACCGCCAGCGCGGCTGGCGGGACCTGAAGCGGCTCGTGCCCGAACTGACCCTGGTGGAGCGGCTGGCGGACCGTCTGATCGCGGACGGCGAGCCGCTGAGGCTGGTGGGCGGCGGCTGGCGGGTCAGCGTCGACCTCGATCTGCTGGACCTCTGTCTCTCGCTGGGCGTCCCGGTGCACGCCCCGGCGGAGGGGGTGGAGAATCTGCAGCTGTCCGGATGGCTCTCCGACGAGGGCGAGGGACGCCGGGATCTGGCGGCGCTGGTCGCGGACGAGCGGTTCGCCGCCCTGCTGCGCGGCGGGGTGGAGCAGCTGGCGGGCGGCGGCGAGTCCCCGGGCCGGCTGAAGCGGATCGCCGAGCATCCGGCGCTGCGCACGGTGCTCGCGGCCTGGCTCACCGACCGGGCCGACGATCTCGACCGCCCGCTCGGCCTCCCCGAGGTGGACCGCCAGCTCACCCGGCTCTCCCGGTTCTCCTCCCCCGAGGTGCTGGCCGCGGCTCCCGGGGCGCTGGAGCGGATCGCCGCCTTCTCCCCCGCCGGGGCGCTCGCGCGCACCCTGCGCGCCGGCGTCCTGGACGAGCTGGGCTGGCCCGCGCTGGAGGAGGCGGCGGCGGAGCTGGGCGACGGCGCCGGGCCCACGAGCGATGAGCCGTACGAGCTGTCGGACGCCTGGCCCGCGCTGGTGCTGCGGCTCGGCATGCGGGCCGTCGCGGTGGGGCCGGGTGAGGTGCTGGACCGGCAGACGCTGTCGTTCCCGGGCGCGGACAAGTCCTGGCACGGTCCGACCGTCCGCTACATCGGCGGACAGTGGCTCGTCGTCAACGGATACGGCCAGAGCCGCCGGGGCGCCTGGTCGGGCAGCTCCGCCGACTCCTTCACCCCGGACGGGACGCTCCAGGGCTCCTGGCAGTCGTCCAGGATCCCCTCGCTGGAACTGCCCGACGGCGGCCGCACCTTCGGCGGACGTCCGGTCCACCCGGGCGACACCTCGTTCGCGGACGAGTCCCGGGCGGTCGCCTCGGACGGAGTCTCCGTCTGGGTGCTCCACGAGGGCGAGTGGTGGGACTACGACCCGGCGACGGCCCGCCGGGGCCGGGTCACGCTCCCGGCCTTCTTCGACTCGGCGCTCGCGGAGCGCTCCGGGACCCTGATGCCGCGCTACTGCCGGCTGCTGCCCGCGCGGGCGGGTCTCGACTCGTCGCCGTTCGGCAGCAAGGACGGGCTGGTCGGCTGGTGGGTGCGGTTCGACCCGGCGACGAGCACGCTCACCGCCTGCTCCGTGGACGGCGGCCGCAGCCCCTCGGTGGAGGTCCCCCGGGGCACCCGCCCCGAGCGGTTCGGCGGCGGATTCCCGCTGCCGCCGCTGAGGCTGCCCGGCGGCGCCGCGCTCCATCCGCGCGAGGCCCGCGGCTTCCGCGAGGGCGTGCGGCTGTACGACGCCGAGGGCGTCTGTCTGGCCTCCGTCACCGAGGGCGCCCGGGGCCAGACCTACGCGGGCGGCACACCGGTGGTGGCCCCGATCGGGCACTGGCACGCGCTGCGCCCGCGCGACGAGCAAGGTTCCCACGCGCTGCGCGCGGTGACCGACGCGGACGCCGCGGCGCTGCTGGCGGCGGTCGCCGAGGGAGCCGAACCGGCCCTCGCCGTGGCCGAGCTGCTGCCGCGGATCACCCACCCGAATCTGATCGCCGGGGTCGCCGGGCTCGTGAAGGAGGCCGCGCGGCACGGCGGGCGGGTCGGGGCGCTGGCCGAGAAGGCGCGCGGACGGACGGGTCCCGGCGCGTCCGAGGACGTTCCGGCGGTGCGGGCCGCCCATGACGGTCTGCTGCGGCAGGCGCTGAACTGCCTGACGGAGTCCCACCGCTACTACGGTTCGTACGGCTGGCAGCAGGACCACTCCTCGGCCATGAGCCAGCTGTGGTCGCTGCGGCGGGTGCTGGCGGACGGCGACGCGGCGGACGGGGTGCGGCCCTCCAGTGTGAACTGGCTGCCGCTGTCCGGACCGGGCCTGGCCGGGGCCGCGATCCGGGCCGCCTCCCCCACCACGTCCGAGAAGGAGCGGGAGGCGCTGCTGGAGTTCCTGGACACCGCGCTGGAGGTGCGGGCGGACGGCGACGCGATCCTGCTCGACCCGCGCGGACGGCTGCGGACCCTCAAGGTGAAGGGCGCGTCGGACGGCGAGCCCGCCCGCCGGGCCGGCTCGCTGCTGCGCTCGGCCGACCGGGTGCTGATGATCCTGGACGTCGAGCGCGCCGAGCCGCCGCACGCCGTGTGGAACTGCGTCGAGTACGACCCCGCCGGGGCCTTCGGCGGCTGGGACGGGCTCACGGAGACCGCGTCCCGGGTGCTGGGCTCCGCGTCGGATCCGGCGCGGGCGGAGTCGGTGCGCCGCGTCGTCGACGGCGTACGCGAGCACGGGCCGCTGCCGTACCGGCCGGAGCAGGCCGTGGAGTTCGCCGAGCGGGTCGGCGTGGGCCCGGTGACGGCCGCCCTCGTCCAGCTCGGACTGCCCGGCCTCAATGAGTACGGGCGGGACGGGCTGCTGGCGGCGGAGTACCTCACGCCGCTGGGGCTCAAGAGGGCGGACGCCACCTCGGCCCGCGAGACCGTGGGCGACTTCTCGCCCGGCGCCCGCCAGAGGTTCACCGGTCTGCTGCTGCCGGCCGATCCGGACCGGGCGGACGGGCTGTGGACGCGGGGCTTCGACCTGGAGCCGCTCACCGAGGCCTGGATCGCCGAGCGCGGGAGGCGGCGGGCCACGCCGTCCTGGCTGACCGGGCGGCTGGTCGCCGAGTTCAGCTCGGACCCGGGTCTGGACGCGGCGCTCAATCCCGAGGCGCGGCCGGAGCTGACCGGGCGCACCGAGCAGCGGCCCGACGAGGACGGCGATCTGGAGGCGGTCGACAAGGACCGGCTGCTCACCGGATATCGGCTGGTGTCCTATGTGACGATGCTGCGCTGGCTGGCCTACCGGCTGCCGTTCGGCGATCCGCTGCGGGCCGTGCTGCCGGTGACCCTGCGGATGCTGCGGGAGCGGCTCGCCGATCCGGGGCTGCTGCTCGACCTCCAGGCGGACTGGGACGAGAAGGGGAAGGCGACGTCGCGGCGGATCCGCGAGGCGCTCGGCCTCGGCCCGCGCACGGAGAGCCGCCAGGGCGGTCCGGTCGAGGTGTCCGACGCGCTGCTGCTCACGCCCGCGCGCTACTACACGGAGTTCGAGTCGGTGTGGGTGCGGTCCGCGGCGCTGATGTCGGGGGAGCACGCGGGCCCCGACCATCCGGCGCTGAAGCTGCTGCTGGCGATCGCGGGCGATTCGGACGCGATGGCCGCGCTGCGCGCGCTGCTCGGCCCGGAGTTCGAGGAGCTGATATCCGCCGAAGGGCCCGAGGGGGCCGCCCAGCATCCGGTGCGCAGCGCGCCCGGGCTCGTGGCGGAGGCCGCCGGGCGGTTCGGTCTCTCCGAGGACGCGGCGGCGCTCTATCTGATGCTGCTGGCGCTGCCGGATCCGACGGACCGGAATCAGGCCGAGTGGACGGGCTGGAAGCCCGCCCGGCTGAAGAAGGCGCGGGCGGAGCTGGCGGCGACCGATCTGGTGGTGGAGGCGAAGCGGGCCAGGGCAGGGCGTTCGCTCTTCCTGCCGGGCGGCTGGCTGGAGGCGCGGACGCCGAGGCTGCCCCTGGAGAGCTGGAAGACGGCGCTGCTGCCCGAGTCGGGGGGCGGGTTCGCGATTCCGGACCGGCCGGTGGCGGAGCTGTTCGCGGCGGCCTGGCAGCGCGTGGTGGAGGGCGAGGCGCCGGGGTTCGAGGAGTTCAGGGGACGTAACGCCAAGAGGGGCAAGGGAGGTTCGCGATGAGCGGGCGCGAAGGCGTGGAGACGGTGGACACGGTGGAGACGGTGGGGACGGCGCCGGGACAGCGGCAGATCGAGCTGCCCGAGGACCGGTACGCGCGGGAGCTGGAGTTTCTGACCGGCTGGGACGACGGCCCCCGGCCGCCGGGCTGGCGGATGACGCCCCGGGCGGTGGTGGTGTTCGTGTGCGGATCCGGCGGCGAGCCGCTGAAGGCCCCCGACGGACGGCAGCTGGAGATCGCGCGGAAGTTCGTCGGCGACCGCTCGCTGGTCGAGCGGTGCGTGGTGACCCTGGCGGGCGAGCGGGGCCTGCTGCTGGTCGGGGAGCCCGGCACCGCCAAGTCGATGCTGTCGGAGCTGCTGTCGGCGGCGGTGTGCGGCAGCAGCGCCCTCACCGTCCAGGGCACCGCCGGCACCACCGAGGACCAGCTGCGCTACGGCTGGAACTACGCGATGCTGCTGGCGAAGGGCCCCAGCCGGGAGGCCCTGGTGCCCTCGCCGGTGCTGACCGCGATGACCCGGGGCGCGGTGGCCCGGATCGAGGAGGTCACCCGCTGTCTCCCGGAGGTGCAGGACGCGCTGGTGTCGCTGCTCTCCGAGCGCCGGATGTCGGTGCCCGAGCTGGCGGGCGGCGACGGTGCGGACGGGACCGTGCACGCGGTGCCCGGCTTCACCCTGATCGCCACGGCCAATCTGCGCGACAAGGGCGTCTCGGAGATGTCCGCCGCCCTCAAGCGCCGGTTCAACTTCGAGGAAGTGGGCCCGATCGCCGATCTGGACGCCGAGACGGCGCTGGTGCGCGGGCAGGCGACGGCGGCGCTCGCCCGTTCCGGGGCGGGTTTCGCGGTGGACGACACGGTGCTGGAGGCGCTGGTGACCGCCTTCCGGGATCTGCGCTCCGGGCGCAGCGCGGAGGGCTGGGAGATCGAGCGCCCCTCGACGGTGATGTCCACGGCGGAGGCGGTGCATGTGGCCACCTCCATGGGGCTCGGCGCGGCCTATCTGAGCGACGGGCGCGATGTGGTCCGGACCCTGCCGGGCCATCTGCTGGGCACGGTCCGCAAGGACGACCCGTCCGACCACGCCCGGCTCCTCGGCTACTGGGACGGGCCGGTCCGGCGGCGGGCGGAGCGCGGTGCGCCGCTGTGGCGGACGCTGTGGGAGCTGCGCGATGAACTCGCCTGACCGGGCGGGGACCGGCGGCGCGGCGGGCGGTCCCGAGGAGGCCGTCGCGGAGCTGGCGGGGTGCCGGGAGCCGTATCTGCTCGGGGTGCGGCACCATTCGCCCGCGCTGGCGGCGGCCGTTCCGGCGCTGCTGGCGGCGGCGGACCCCGAGGTGCTGTTCATCGAGCTGCCGGAGGAGTTCGCGCCCTGGCTCGGGCATCTGGGCGATCCGGCGACGGTGGCTCCGGTGGCGCTCGCGGGCAGCGGGGCCGAGCTGGTGTTCCTGCCGTTCGCCGAGTTCTCGCCGGAGCTGGCGGCGATCCGCTGGGCGCGGGAGGCGGGGGTGGAGGTCGTCCCGTTCGATCTGCCGCTCGGGGCCCGGGACACCGGCCCCGACGGGCGGCGGGCCGGTCCCGCGGCCGGGCCCGGCCCTGCCGCCGGGCCCGACTCCGGCTCCGACTCCGGCTCGGGCTCGGGCTCCGGCACCGGCACCGGCACCGGCACCGGGGGCACGGGATCCGTACCGCCGGGGGCGCTCGCGGCCGCGCTGCGGTCCCGGGCCGGCGGGCGGCCCGGTGACGATCTGTGGGACCGGCTGGTCGAGGCGGCCGCTCCCGGCGGCGAGCCGGAGGCGCTGCGCCGGGCCGCGCTGCTCGTCGGCTGGGCCCTGCGCGAGGACGGGGGCCCAGTCGACCCGTACGACCTGCGGCGCGAGGCGCATATGCGGCGGCGGCTGGCCGAGCACACCGGCCGACGGGCGGCGGCGGTCATCGGCGCGTTCCACGCGCCCGCGCTCACCGGGAGCGCGGCCGCCGGGGCTCCGGACGCGGGAAGCGCGGACGCCGGAAGAGCGGGTGCGGGAGGCGCGGGCACGGGCGCGGCCGGGGGGAATCCGGTCGCGCCGGCCCGGGCGGCGCGCGGCGCGGGGTCCGCCGAGGTCGTCACCTCGCTGGTGCCGTACGCGTATCCGCTGCTGGACGAGCGGTCGGGATACCCGGCCGGGATCCGCGATCCCGAGTGGCAGCACGGGGTGTTCCGGGCGGCGGGCGATCCCCGGCTCCTGGACGAGCTGCTGATCGCCACCGCCGTCCGGATCTGCGCGGCGGTGCGGGCCTCGGGGCATCCCAGCGGTCCCGCCGACGCCCGGGAGGTGGTGCGGGTCGCCCGCGATCTGGCGACGCTGCGCGGACTGCCCGCCGCCGGGCGGGGCGAACTGGCGGAGGCCGCGCGGACGGTGCTCACCCAGGGCCGGCTGCTCGGGCGCGGCCGGGTCGTCGCCGCCGCGATGGAACAGGTGCTGGTCGGCTCGCGCCAGGGCCGGCTGGCTCCGGGGACGCCGCGCTCCGGGCTCGGCCCCTCGGTCGAGAGCCTGCTCGCCGAGTTGCGGCTGCCGGGGCCGGAGGAGCCCGACCGCCGGGAGGTGCGGCTGGACACGCTCCGCACCGATCTCGACCGGCGCCGGGAGATCGCCCTGCGGCGGCTCGCGGTGTGCCGGGTGCCGTACGGGGAGGAGTCCGAGGTCGCCGGGGTCGGCGACGCCGCCGCGCTGACCACCCGCTGGGCCGTGGCCTGGACGCCGTCGACGGCCGCGATGCTCGATGTGGCGGGACTGCACGGGGTGACGCTGGAGCAGGCCGCCGAGGGGACGCTGCGCCGCCGCAGGGCGGACGAGCGCCGCCGGGGCGGCCCCACGGCCGCGGAGGTGCTCGACGCGCTGGGCCTGGCGGCGGCCTGCGCGCTGCGTCCGCTGGCGGCGGAGCTGCTGGCCGAGACGGCCGAGCTGCTCCCGGCGACGGGCGCCCTGCCCGAACTGCTCACCGCGATGGGCCTGCTGGACCGGATCCGGTCCGGCCATGTGCCGGGCGTGGAGGCCGAGTGGGAGCGGCCCTCGGTCGACGCGGCCTACGAGGAGCTGGCCTCGGCGGGGGTGCGCGCGCTCGACGGACTCGCGGGCTCCACCGAGCCGTCCGACGCGCGTGCCCTGGTCTCGCTCGCCGGTCAGGCCGCCGAGCTGGGCGGCGGGCTGCGGCTCGCCGACGCGCTCGCCCGGCTCGAGGACGGCGCGACCCCGCTGATCCGGGGCGCGGCGGGCGCGGCCCGGGTGCTGCTGGGGCAGCGGGACCCCGGCTGGTTCGGGGACCGGCTGGCCTCGCTCGCCGACTCCGCCACCACGCCCGAACTGCGCTCCGCGCTCGCCGGGACGCTGCACGGCTCGCTGCTCGCGGCGGGCCCGCTGCTGGAGACGGGCCGCGCGCTCGACCCGCTGCTGGAGCGGGTGGAGTCCTTCTCCGACCGGGCGTTCCTGGAGCGGCTGCCCGCGCTCAGGGCGGGGTTCGACATCCTCGCTCCGGCGGCCCGCTCCCGGCTGCTCTCCGTCGTGGAGGACCGCACCGGCGCGTCGGCGGGCGCCCTGACGGGCCCGGTCACCGACCCGGAGGCGCTGGCCCTGCTCGCCCTGGCGGATCTGGCGGGCCGGGAGGCGCTGCTGTCCCGGGGGCTGGGCGCGCCCGCGCCCGCTGCCGTACGAGAGGCACCGCCCCCGGAGGCCCCCGTCGCCCCGAACGCCCCGTCGGGCGCGAGCGCCGGATCGGCCGGGCACGCGCTCACCGGCGGGGAGCGGTGGCGGCTGCTGCTCGGACGCGGCCGGGAGCTGACCGGGAGCGCGCTCCGGTACGCCACCGCGCTGGACGAGTTGTACGGCAGCGGGCGCGGCGAGGGCTCGCGCGGGGAGGACGGACACGGCCGAGGCGGCTCCGGGGGCGGGAGCGAGGCTCCGTACCCGGACATCCGGGCCTGGTCCGAGGAGCTGGCCGCGCTCTTCGGCCCGGGCGTGCGCGAGGAGGTCCTCGCCTCGGCCGCCGACGCGGGCCGGCTCGACGCCGCGCTCGAACTGGACCCCGGCGCCGCCCGCCCCTCCGTCGAACTGCTGCGGACCGTGCTCTCGTACGCGGGCGGGCTGCCCGAGCAGCAGCTCGCCCGGTTGCGGCCGCTGGTGGCGCGGCTGGTCGGGGAGTTGACCGAGGCGCTCGCCAACCGGCTGCGCCCCGCGCTCACCGGGCTCGCGCACCCCCGGCCCACCCGCCGGCCGGGCGGCCCGCTGGATCTGGCCCGCACGCTGCGGGCGAATCTGACGACCGCCCGGCGGGATCCGGGGACGGGCGCGGTCACGGTCCTGCCGGAGCGGCCCGTGTTCCGCACCCGGGCGCGCCGGTCGACCGACTGGCGGCTGGTGCTCGTCGTGGACGTGTCCGGCTCCATGGAGGCGTCCACGATCTGGTCCGCGCTCACCGCCTCCGTGCTCGCCGGGGTCCCCACGCTCAGCACGCACTTCATCGCCTTCTCCACCGAGGTGCTCGACCTCACGGACCAGGTGGAGGACCCGTTGAGCCTGCTGCTGGAGGTCCGGGTCGGCGGGGGCACCGACATCGCGCGGGGGCTGCGGCACGCCCGCGAGCTGGTGACCGTGCCCTCCCGCACCCTCGTCGTCCTGATCAGCGACTTCGAGGAGGGCGGCCCGGTCGGACCGCTGCTGTCGGAGGTGCGGACGCTGGTCGACGCCGGCTGCCATGTGCTCGGCTGCGCCTCGCTCGACGACGAGGGCCGGCCGAGGTACTCCACCGGTGTGGCGGGCCGGCTGGTGGCCGCCGGCATGCCGATCGCCGCACTCAGCCCACTGGAGCTGGCCCGCTGGGTCGGCGAGCGCGTAGGAGGTACGCACCGGTGACCGTGAACCCTTCCCCGCACCTGCCCCCGGTGGCCGCCGAGGTGGCGGCCGGGGCGCTGGATCTGCTCCCCGCCCGGCTGCGCAAACGGGTGGACGGAGCCCTCGCCAAGCTGGCCGGGTGGCCGGTGGAGTCGGTGCCCGACGGCGTACGGGTCCGGGTCGACGAGGAGACCTCGGTGACGCTGCGGACCACCGGCGGGATCGTGGCGCGCGCCGAGGACGCGGTGTGCGGCTGTCTCCTCGCGCCGGCCTGTCTGCACCGCGCGGCCGTGCTCTCCGGCGCGCCGCTCGCCGAACCGTCGGAGCCAGAGCCAGAGCCAGAGCCGGAGGCAGAGACAGCGCCGGAGCCGTTCGGCGGGGATACGGACGGCCGGGCCCGGGGCGAGGAGAGCACGGGCGGGGGAAGCCCCGGCGGCGGGGCGTCGGGCGGGCCGGTCGAGGGCGGCCCGGCCCTCACCCCCGCCCAGGTCGCCGCGATCGCCTCCCTCCGGGCCGCCGCGACCTCGGTCCTGGTGACCGGGGTCGCCGGGGCCGGAGCCGTCCACCGGGCCGAGCTGCTGCACGCCGCGCACTCGGGCAGGCTCGCCGGACTCCCCCTCCCGGCCGCCGCGGCGGTGCGGATCGCCCGGCGGCTCGGCGAGGCGCGTTCGGACGATCCCGCCTTCCGGCTGCCCGAACTCTGCGCCGAACTGGCCGGGCTGCTCGATCTGCTGCGGCGGCCCGCCGACGCGGTGACGCCGGCGCGCCGCTCCTATCGGCCGGCGGGGCCGCTGAGGCTGTACGGCCTGTTCACCGAGCCGGTGGTGACGGCCTCGGGCTACGCGGGGGCGACCGCGTACGGAATGGCCCCCGACGGGACCCTGCACACGGTCTCCGACATCGCGCCCGGCGGCCCGGAGCGCGCGGCCCAGGCGTCGGGGACTCCGGTCCCGGGCGGCTGCGCGCTGCCGTTGCGCGAGTGGGGCGACGGGGGCGCGGTGATCCTGACCGGTCCGACGGTGTCGCCGGAGGGCCGGATCGGCGGCGGTACGCGGATCCGTTCGGTACGGGCGGCCGGCGCGCGGTGGCACGAGCCGCCGCTCGACGCGCTCTGGCGGCGGCCGCCCGCCGAACAGCTCTCCCGTGCGCTCGGCGGACCGGCCGAGCCCGTCGAGACCCGTCAGGCGGGCGGCGATCTGCTCTTCCTCACCGGCACGGTCACCGGCGGCGGTTTCCGGGTCGCCGGCGGACCGCTCCTGCGGCTGCTGGCTCCGGACGAGCGGGCGGAGCTGGCGTACGCGGAGAATCTGCGGCTGCTCGCCTCCCGGCCGGGGCTGCGGCTGCGGCTGATCGCGCGGGCGGTGGCCGACCGGCCCGGCGCGGTTCAGGCGCTGGCTGCGGCGTGGACCGGGCACGACGGGGAGACCGTCAGAGCGGACCTCGGCCTCCGCCGTCTGAACCGCTCCCACCTGCCGCCCCCGGGCGCCCCGGGCACCCCGGGCACCCCGGGCACCCCGTCGGCCCCGAGCCCGACGGACTCCACGGACAGCCCGGCAGCCCCCGGCACCCCGACCGGCCCGCACCCGGCCGCCCCGGACCCCACGGGCCCCCCGCCGGCCGCCGGCGTCCCGGCCGCCCCGGACCGGGCGAGCGCCTCGGCGCCTCCCGGCACTCCGGACCTCACGGATCCGACAGGCGCCCCGGTCGGCCCGGACCCCACGGGTCCGGCGGGGACCCCGAGCGACCCGAGTCCGACGGGCCTCGCGGGCACCTCGGTCGGCCCGGGCCCGACGGACCCCGTGGACCGTACGGACCCCACGGGCCCGGGTGGACCGGCCGACCCGGCCGACCCGGCCGGTACGACAGGTACGACAGGCCCCGACCCCGTCGCCGCCCCGGCCCGCGCCCCGGGGCCGGGCCCCGGCGTCGGTCCGGTCCCCGGCCCGCGCTCCGCGGGCGAGCCGGACGGGCCCGGATCGCCCGCGATCCCCGCGGTGCCCGTGGAGTTGGAGCTGTTGCGCAGGGCAGTGGACCGGGCGGTCGCGGGCGGGCGGGCGGTGACCGCCGCGGCGGCGGACGGCGAACTCCCGCGCAGACTGCGCGCGGTGGGTCTGACCACGGGCGCGGAGTGCGCCCGCGCCCTCGCGGAGACGGCCGCCGACCGTCGCCACGACGCGCTCGGCCGGCTGCTCCCGGCGGACCCGGACGCCTTCGCCGCGGCCTGGCTCGCCGCCTCCGTATACGCCTCGGCGGCGACCCGTTCGCTGCTGCCCGCCGCGTGGTCGGCGGGGGCCGCCGAGCCAGGCCGACAGGCCCCCGCTCCGGAGGGAAGGTGAACCGAACAGGCTCGAACACCGTCTGAGCGGGTGTGAAGCGCCCGAGAATGAAACTGCCCCCGCTGCGCCGACCGCACCTGCCCCGCACCCGACGGGGCCGGCGGCGGCTGGTGCAGGCGACGATGCTCGGCTGTGTGCTGGCGCTCTCGCCCGCGACCTGGATGCACGCCGTCGCCGACAGCCGGGTCCGCCCGCTGGCGGAGGTGCCGGCGCAGGAGGTGGCCGTGGTCTTCGGAGCCGGTCTGTGGCAGGGCAGGCCCACGCCCTATCTCGCCCACCGTCTGGACACCGCGGCCGAGCTGTTCCGCACGGGCAAGGTCAAGGTCGTCCTGGTCACCGGGGACAACAGCCGGGAGGAGTACGACGAGCCGGACGCCATGCGGGCCTATCTGACCGAGCGCGGGGTGCCCGGCGACAGGATCGTGAGCGACTACGCCGGGTTCGACACCTGGGACTCGTGCGTACGCGCCAAGAAGATCTTCGGCGTCGACCGGGCGGTGCTGGTGACCCAGGGCTTCCACATCCGGCGGGCGGTGACGCTCTGCCGCTCGGCGGGGATCGAGTCGTACGGGGTGAGCGTGGCCGAGCCCCACGACTCGACGTGGATCTACGGCGGGGTGCGCGAGATGTTCGCGGCGGGCAAGGCCGCGCTGGACGTGGCGCTGAAGCCGGATCCGCGCTTCCTCGGGGACGAGGAGAAGGGCGTGGCGGAGGCGCTGGCGGCGGCCGGGGAGTAGGGCGCGCGGCGAGACATCTCGCCGGACACGCGGGCGGGCGGCTCGCGTCTCCATGTCCCGCGCGCGACAGTGAGCACCATGGGATTCATGGACAGAGACGTCACCGCTCTGCTCGCCCGGCACACCGAGGCGCTGGCGCTCTTCGGAGACCGGGTGCACCAGGTGCGGGCCGACCAGTGGGACGAGCCGACACCCTGCGACGAATGGTCCGTACGCGACCTGGTCAACCATCTGACCGCGGAGCAGCTGTGGGTTCCGGACCTGATCACGGAAGGCTCCACGATCGAGGAGGTGGGCGACGCCCACGACGGCGACGTCCTCGGGGCGCATCCGCGCGCCGCCTGGGACGCCGCCGCCCGCGCCGCCCGGAAGGCGTTCGCCGAGCCGGGGGCGCTGGAGCGGACAGTGTGGCTGTCGTACGGGGAGACCCCGGCGGTGGCCTACTGCTCGCAGATGATCATGGACGCGGTGGTGCACAGCTGGGATCTGGCGCGGGCCGTCGGCGCGTCCGAGCGGCTGCCCGACGAGCTGGTGGGCTTCGCGCTGCGGGAGGTCACTCCGTACGCGGCGGAGCTGTCGAAGTCGGGGCTGTTCGCCCCGCCCATCGAGCCCCCGCCGGGCGACAGCCACCAGACCAGGCTGCTCGCGCTGCTGGGCAGACGCGCCTGACGGCGGCGCGGGCGACCGGGCGGGGACGGTCGGCCGTCACGGCGAACGGGGTCGTCGGCCGGCCGGCGAACGGGGAGGCGGTCGGCCGGCCGGGAGAGCGGGGCGGTCAGCCGACCGGGCGGGCGCACCAGTCGCCGCCCGGGACGGGAGTGCCGTCGAGGAGCAGCCGGCGGGCGACGGCGGGGGCGGCCAGATAGACCCAGGCCCGTATCGCCGTGCCGTCGGCGCGCCGGACGTCGCGGACGACCCGTTCGTAGAGATTGGCCGGGTGGCCGGGGGCGAAGTACTCCTCCAGCTCGTCGAGTGCGGCGAGCAGAGCGCGGTACTCCCCCGGGGCCGCCGTCAGCACCTCGCCGGTGATCGACCCGGGACCGTCGCCGACGCCGGGCCCGGGACCAGGACCGGGTCCAGGTCCGGGACCGGGTCCAGGTCCAGGTCCAGGTCCGAGGACGGGTCCAGGTCCGAGTACGGGTCCAGGTCCGAGTACGGGTCCAGGTCCGAGTACGGGACCGAGTCCGGGCGGCCAGGGTGGACCGGGAGGCTTGACGGCGTAGGGATAGCCGGGGCCCTCGTAGAGCGTCGCGCCAGGCAGGCGCGCGGGCTCCTCGGACACGGTGCGGCCCCGGAGCAGGAGGGTGTGATTGCGCTCGCCGGGGCGGAGGGTGCCGTAGACGAAGAAGGGCAGCTCGCGCGGGGCGTGCGGGGGCGGCGGCCCGCTCATCCGCCCGACCGCCCGCGGGGAGTGTCGGTCTCGTCCGCGACCCACTCCAGATAGGCGGCGCTGCCGCCGGCCGCCGGGGTGGCGATGATCTCGGGCGTCTCGTAGTCGTGCGCGGCGATCAGATGCCGTTCCAGCTCCGGGTAGCGCAGCCGGGTGGTCTTGAGCAGAACCTGCCATTCCTGGGCGGTCTCGATCTCGCCCCGCCAGCGGTAGACGGAGGTGACGGGGGCGGAGGAGATCTGCGCGCAGGCGGCCAGCCGGGCCGTCACCGCCCCATGGGCCAGGGCCTCCGCCTTGGCGGCGGTGTCGGTCGTGGTCAGCACCGTCAGCACGGTCAACACGGCCGACGCGGTGACGGGCGCGGCGGACTCGCCGTCCGGCGCGAGCGCGTCCACGAGTCCCACAGGTCCTCCCAGGAGGTCGGTACGGGGTGGCAGACGGCCACGGTACGGGACCCCCGGCCGCCGCCGCACCCGCCGCCGCACCCCCGCGCCGAGCGCGCGCCCCACCGCCGCAGGGCCGCGCCCCACCCCAGCAAGGCCGCCGCGCCCCACCCCCGCAGGGCCGCGCCTCACCCGCCGCAGGGCCGCGCCTCACCCGCCGTAGGGCCGCGCCTCCTTCGCCTCCCGGAGCGCGTGCCCCCACCACGCGAGCTGGTCGAGCATGTCGACTGCGGCGGTGTCGCAGGCCGCCGGGTCCTTGTGCCGCCCCTCGGCGTCGAACTGACCGTGGGCGTTGTGGAAGGAGACGGTGTTGCGGATGGTCACCGAGTGCATCTCGGCGAAGACCTGCCGCAGCTGCTCGACGGCGCGCAGCCCCCCGGAGAGCCCGCCGTAGGAGACGAAGCCGACGGGCTTGGCGCTCCACTCGGTGAAGTGCCAGTCGATGAGGCTCTTGAGGGAGGCGGGGAAGGAGTGGTTGTACTCGGGGGTGATCACGACGAAGGCGTCGGCGGCGGCGAGCCGGGGCGAGACCTCTTCGAGCGTCTTGCCGAGGGCGGGGGTGACCTCGCTGGTCAGCCCGGTGGGCAGATCGACCTCGCCCAGATCGACCACCTCGACCTCGAAGTCCCCGTGCGGCCGGGCGTGTTCGAGGAACCAGTCGCCGATGACGGGTCCGAACCGCCCCTGGCGGTTGCTGGAGAGGATGACGACGAGCCGCAGAGGAGCGGTGCGGACGGCGGCGGTGGATCGCGGGGTCTCCCGCGTGGTGGAGTTCATGGACAGGAGCTTCCAACCTCAACCTAAATTGAGGTCAAGGGGGGCGGGAGGCGATGGCGCGATCGCCCGGTGATCGACCCCGGCTCGCCTACCGTAGTGACATGACTCACATACAGATCAATGGTGTCACCGCCACCTCCGAAACCCTGGTCATGCCCGTACTGAACAGCTATGGCCACTTCACCGCGATGCAGGTCAGAAACGATCGGGTCCGCGGGCTCGGACTGCATCTGGAGAGACTCGACGCGGCGACGCGGGAACTGTTCGGAGAACCCCTGGACGGGGACCTGGTCCGGGCGGACATCCGACACGCGCTCGCCGCCGCCGGGACCTCGGACGCGTCCGTGCGGGTCTACGTGTACTGGCCCGAGGACGACGAGCGGGCGACCCTCATGGTCACCGTGCGCGAGCCCTTCACGATGGCCCCGACGCCCGTACGGCTGATGTCGGTGCCCTATGTCCGCGACCACCCGCACCTCAAGCACCTGGGCTCTTTCGGACAGAACCATGTGCTCACCCTCGCCGCCCGGGCGGGATACGACGAGGCCCTGCTCATCGCGCCGGACGGCGCGATCACCGAGGGCGCGGTCACCAACATCGCCTTCTGGGACGGCGAGCACATGGTCTGGCCCGACGCTCCGTGCCTGATGGGGACGGAGCGGGCGCTGCTGGAGCCCCGGCTGCCGTCGGTCAGGAGGCGGGTGACCCTCGCCGATCTGGGCGACTACCGCGCCGCCCTCATCACCAACTCCCGCGGCTTCGCCCCGGTCGCCGGGGTGGACGCGGTGGCGTACGGGGTGGACGCGGCGCTCATGGAGTCGGTGCGGGCGGCGCACGACACCGTGGCATGGGACCTCATCTGACCGGACCCCGGCCGGAGCCGGCCCCCGACACCGCGTCAGAGGTGAACGGGTGAACCCGTCACTCATTCAGCGCGGCTGCCATCTGATGGGTTATCACCCGCTCTGACCTGCGACGATACCGACTGTCCAGCGCGACACGCCGAGCGGGACCCATCGATCTGACGAGGCATCAGCATGCGTGGGGCGCGCGGTGCGCCTTATCTCGGAGGTGACGTACTCAGCACCGTTTTCGGAGGAGCGCCATGCCCACCAGTGCCCGACTGCTGACCACGGCCGTGTTGGCGGTCGCCACCATAGGCCTCAGTGCCCCCGGAGCGTTCGCCGGGGACCACGAGTCCCTGGAGGTGTTCCCGTCCACCGCCGCTCCGGGGGCGACCCTCACCCTGAACACGACAGCCTGCGGCGAGAACGGCCAGGGCTTCGGAGACGCCCGCGCGCTGGGCGCGGGCGAGTTCCGGCTGTCCCCCGGAGCCCACAAGGAATCCGTGGTGGGACAGCTCAGGGTGCCTTACGGAGTCCAGCCCGGGACCTACTCGGTCGGCGTGCGCTGCGACAACGGCAAGCGCGTCACCGGCGATGTCACCCTGCGGCCCCGCGAGGACGAGTCGAGTTCGCTGAACGGCAAGAACAACGGCGACTCGGGCTCGCACGAGAGCGGCGGCGAAAGCGGGCACGACAGCGGCGGCGGCGATGAGAGCGGCCAGGGCCACGACTCGGGCGGGTACGACGAGAGCGGCCAGGCCGGCCAGCACCACCAGCAGCCCAGCGGTCATGTGCAGACCGGCGTCGGGGGCAGTGTGGGCCCCGACACCGCCCAGATCGCGGCGGGGGCTGCCGTGCTGGCGGCCGCCGCCGTCGGCGGGACCCTGCTCCTGCGTCGCCGGGCGAGCGGCACTCAGGGCGGCTGACGGGCGGCCCCGCGCCGTCCACCCGCTGTCCCCCGTTCCCGGCAGGCCCCGGCCTGCCGGGAACGGGGCGTCCGCGCCTCGGGGACCCGCGCCTCCGGAGCCCGGCCCGGACCCACACCCGGACCCGGACCCGCACCCGCACCCGCACCCGCACCAGTCCCGACCCGTGGCCCCGCCGCCGCCCGACCGCCCGACCACCCGAACGCCCGAACGCCTGAACGCCCGAACGCCGGAGGACCGAAGGACCGATGAGCAGCGCCAAGGGCTGGGGCCTGGCCCTCGCCGTCTGCGCCGGCGTATGGCTGGTGCAGAACGGCTCCCGGGACGTCACCCCGCCCATGCCCACCGCCGCCGAGGCCTTCGCCTCCGGTCCGCACGCGCACACGGACGCGGCCGCCGAACCGCTGCCCCCGTCCGGGCCGCTGCGGCTCCGCATCCCGTACATCGGCGTCGACACCCCCCTCACGGGTCTCGGCCTCGCCAAGGACGGCAGCCTGGAGGTGCCGCCGCCCGACGACGGCAATCTCGCGGGCTGGTTCCGGGACGGCACTCCCCCGGGCGCGAAGGGCACCGCCGTCGTGGCGGGCCATGTCGACAACGCCGAGGGCCCGGCCGTCTTCTACGGACTGGGCGCGCTCAAGAAGGGCCACCGCATCGAGGTGTCGCGCCAGGACGGGCGCACCGCCGTCTTCACGATCGACGCGATCGAGGTCTACGAGGCGGACGGCTTCCCGGACGCCAAGGTGTACGGGCCGCGCGGCCGCGCCGAGCTGAGGGTGATCACCTGCGGCGGCGGTTTCAGCGAGAAGTCCGGCTACCGGGGGAACGTGATCGCCTTCGCTCATCTCATCGGCGTACGCGGAACGCCAGTTTTTTGACCGCTCGTTCTGAATTGAGCTACCGTGATCTTGTGTCCAGAACCAAGGAATTCGATCCGGACGCCGCACTCCAGTCCGCCCTTGAGCTGTTCTGGCGGCGGGGCTACGAGGCGACCTCGATGGCGGATCTCGTCGAGCACCTCGGCATCGGCCGCGCCAGCATCTACGCCACCTTCGGCAGCAAGCACGAGCTGTATCTGAGATCGATGGACCGGTACGCGCAGACGGCCACGGCCCGGCTGGTCGAGACGCTCTCCGCGCCCGGCCCCGCGCTGCCGGGGATACGGCGGGCGGTACGGCAGTTCGCCGCCGAGTGCGGGGACGCCGAACGGCGGCTGCGCGGGTGCCTGGTCACCAACACCGCCGCCGAGCTGGCCCCGCACGATCCGGCGGCGGCCCGCAGGGTCGAGCTGAGCTGGGACCAGATAGAGACTCTCCTGCATTCGTCGCTGATCCGGGCGCAGTCCCAGGGCGAGCTGCCGGCGGACCGGGATCCGCGCGCGCTGGCCCGGATGCTGCTGGTGCTGATGCAGGGGGCGCGGATCGTCGGCAAGGCGAGCGCCGACCCGGCCCGGGTCACCGACGCGGCCGAACAGGCGCTGACCCTGCTGGACTGACCGGCCGCGGCCGCGCCCCGCACCCGGCCGGCACACGACGCCAGGCGCCGAACACCAGGCACCAGGCACCAGGCACCAGGCGTCGAAACACCCGACCACCCGCACGCTCATACACCTGAACGCTCAAACACCCAGTCGCGCCCGGGCAGCCGAAGCACCAGGCGCCCCTGCCCCCTGCCCTCATATTAAACCGATCATTCCACTAAAGCCTCAGAAGAACCGCTCCGCAGAACTCATCTCGGGAGACTGACACCATGTCCGATCGCTTCAGCGGCAAGACCGTCCTCGTCACCGGCGCCGGCACCGGCCTCGGCCGCGCCATCGCCCTCGCGTTCGCCGCCGAGGGCGCCTCCGTGGTGGCCGCCGGCCGCACCGCCGCGACCCTGGAGGAGACCGTCAAGCTGATCGAGCACGCCGGCGGCTCCGCGATCGCGGTCACCGCCGACGTCACCCGCCCCGACCAGGTGCGCGCCCTGGTCCGGGCGGCCGTCGCCCGCTTCGGCGGCCTGGACGTCGCCGTCAACAACGCGGGCGTGTTCCGGGGCTTCGAGCCCGCCGCCGACATCGGCGAGGGCGACTGGGAGACGGTGCTGCGCACCAATGTCACCGGCGTCTGGCTGGCGATGAAGCACCAGGTGGCGCAGATGCGGCAGAACGGCGGCGGCGCGATCGTCAACATCTCCTCCAACCTCGGCGCGCACGCGCGGATCCCGAACGCCGCCGCGTACATCACCTCCAAGGCCGCCGTCTCGGCGCTCACCCGCGCCGCCGCCCTCGACCACATCGCCGAGGGCATCCGGATCAACGCGGTCAGCCCCGGAGCGTCGGAAGGGCCCATGTCGCTGATGCCGGGCGAGACCGAGGCCGACCGCACGGAGCGGCTGAAGAGCGAGAACCCGCTCGGCCGGGCCGCCACCGCCGGGGAGGTCGCCGCCGCCGTCCTCTATCTCGCCTCGGACGACGCGGGATCGGTCGTGGGCTCCGATCTCGTCGTGGACAGTGGCTCCTCGGCCTGACGGCTCCTACGCTGATCGCCCAGACGACGGGCTTCGAAGGGCGAGTGCGATGGCGGGCCGGCACACCAGCGACATGGCGGATCAGCGCGGACGTACGGCCGTGGTCACCGGGGCCAACAGCGGCATCGGGCTGATCACGGCCCGGGAACTGGCCCGGGCGGGCGCCCGTGTGGTGCTCGCCTGCCGCAGCGAGGAGCGCGGCCGCCGGGCCGAGGCGCGGATCCGGCGGGCGCTGCCGGGCGCCGAGGCGGAATACCGGCGGCTGGACCTCGGAGACCTCGCCTCCGTACGGGAGTTCGCCGCCGGTTACCCGTACGAGCGGCTTGATCTACTGATCAACAACGCCGGGGTGATGGCCCTCCCGCAGGGCCGGACCGCCGACGGGTTCGAGACCCAGTTCGGCGTCAATCACCTCGGCCACTTCGCGCTCACCGGGCTGCTGCTGCCGAAGCTGCTCGGCGCCGGGGGCGCGCGCGTGGTGACCGTCTCCAGCGGTCTGCACGCGCTGGCCGATCTGGACATGGGCGATCTCAACAGCGAGCACCAGTACCGCAAGTGGATCGCCTACGCCCGTTCCAAGACGGCGAATCTGCTCTTCACGCACGAGCTGGCGCGGCGGCTGGCGGCGGCCGGATCCGATGTGGTCGCCGCCTCGGCCCACCCCGGCTACGCGTCCACCAATCTCCAGGGCGCCGGCCCGCGCATGGAGGGGCGCAGGCTGACCGAACAGATCATGAACCTCGGGAACCGGCTCTTCGCGCAGTCGGCGACGGCGGGCGCCCGTCCGACGCTGTACGCGGCGACCGCCCCCGGAGTGCGCCCCGACTCCTTCACCGGCCCCGGCCGCCTCGGCTGGCGCGGCGCGCCCGCTCCCTCCTGGCGCACCGGCTGGACCCGCGACGATGTGGCGGGCGAGCGGCTGTGGGTGGCGTCGGAGCAGCTCACCGGGGTGGTGTACGAGGGGCTCGCGCGCTAGAGGCCGTAGGGCGGCGCTACCGGAGGCCCGAGACCTCGAAGACGCCGCGTGCGGTGTCGGACTCGATCCGGTCGGAGAGCGAGCGGAGCACCGCCGAGCCGGAGCGCAGCAGACCGCGGTCCCGCGCCTTGCGGGCTCCCCGGTCCAGCTCGTGCCAGAGCAGCGGATTGGCGGCCAGGGTCATCGGGTCCACCTCGACCCGGCGGCCGCGGACGTCCCTCAGGACGATCCGCTGGGCGACCCCGCCCCTGCGGGCGACCTGGGTGAGGAGATCGGTGCTCACCCGGCGCTCGCCGAGCAGTCCGCGTACGGAGAGCCAGTCGTGACCGGCCGTCACCCGGGGCGGGTAGAGGACCGCGAAGAGGGCGGCGGCGAGGATCGTCCAGAGGGCGGTGCGGCCGGCTTCGACGGTGCCGGCGGCGAGGTCCACGAGATGGAGGAGGACGATCAGGCTGAGGGCGCAGAAGGCGGCGGCCCAGAGATCGTTCACCCAGCCCCGGTCCTCGGCGAGCACCGCGCCCGCGTCCCCGCCTCCGTCCGCGTCCCCGCGCCGGTCCTCGCGCCCGCACCCGTCCCCGTACACCTGCCCGTACGCGTGCCCGTACGCATCTCCGGGTCCGGACCCGGACCCGTCGGGGCCCGTCGGTCGGCCGCCGGGGCTCTCGGGCCCGCTCTCGCTCGCGCTCTCCATGGGCGGGACGGTAGGGCCCCGGGACGGGCGCCGGCCGTGCCCGGGGCGAGCGCTGACGGGTTCTCTACGCGGCGCGTCAAGGCCGTGTGAAGACCGGCCGCGTGCGCGCAAGGGACACGACAAGAGGGCCCGCCGGAGGAAAACACCGACCTCACGCTGAGGCTCCTGGCTCCAGCACCGGAGGTTCGCCCCGATGACCACGCTCTCCACCCCCTCCGGAAGATCCGGCGAACCCGAAACGCCCAGCACACCCGGCACCGCGTCCGAGCCCGCCGCCGAATCCGAGGCCGCCGCCGAGCCCGGGCCCGAGTGCGGCGCCCAGGCGGACCCCGGCGAGCGCCACCGGCTCACCACGCTCCAGGGCCTGGCCGCCCTCTCCCTCGACGCGATGGCGTCGGTGGCGTACGGCCCCGAGGCCATCGTCCTCGTCCTGGCCGCCGCCGGCGGCGTCGGACTCGGCCACACCCTCCCCGTCACCCTGGCCATCGCCGTCCTGCTGGCCGTGCTCGTCGCCTCGTACCGCCAGGTCATCGCCGCCTTCCCGGACGGCGGCGGCTCCTACGCCGTGGCCCGGGCCCATCTGGGCCGGCGCACCGGACTGGTCGCGGCGGCCTCGCTGATCCTCGACTACGTACTGAACGTGGCGGTCTCCGTCACCGCCGGAGTCGCCGCGCTCACCTCCGCCCTCCCCGGTCTGTACGAGCACCGGCTGCCGCTGTGTCTCGGCGTCCTGGTGCTGGTCACCGGGGTGAATCTGCGCGGAATCGTCGATTCGGCGAAGGCGTTCGTCGTGCCGACCGCCGTCTTCGTCGGCTCGATCCTCACCCTGATCGCGGTGGGGCTCTTCCGTACGGCCCCGGTCTCCACGGAGGCCGCCGCCGGCCATGCCTCGGCGCTCGGCGAGAGCGCCACCACGGTCGGGGCGCTGCTGCTGCTCAAGGCGTTCGCCTCCGGCTGCTCCGCGCTGACCGGGGTGGAGGCGGTGGCGAACGCGGTGCCGTCCTTCCGCGCCCCGGCCGTCCGGCGCGCCCAGCGCACCGAGGTCACGCTCGGCGTGCTGCTGGGCGTGATGCTGATCGGGCTCTCGGTCCTCATCGGCCGTTTCCATCTCCAGCCGGTCGAGGGGGTGACGGTGCTGGCCCAGCTCGCCGACGCCTCGCTCGGCCACGGCTGGGGCTTCTATGTGGTGCAGTTCGCGACCGTGGTGCTGCTGGCGCTGGCGGCGAACACCTCCTTCGGCGGGCTGCCGGTGCTGATGTCGCTGCTCGCCCGGGACAACCATCTGCCGCATCTCTTCCGGCTGAAGGCCGACCGGGAGGTGCACCGGCACGGTGTGGCGGTGCTCGCCGCCGTCGCGGCGCTGCTGCTGCTCTTCTCCGGCGGCGACACCAACACCCTGGTGCCGCTCTTCGCGATCGGGGTCTTCGTGGGCTTCACCGTCTGCCAGACCGGCATGGTGATCCACTGGCGGGTGCGGCGGACCGGCCGGTGGCGGCTGAAGGCGGCGCTCAACGGGCTGGGGGCGGTCCTCACCGGGGTGAGCGCGATCGTGGTCACGGCCACCAAGTTCACCGAGGGAGCTTGGCTGATAGTGATCGCTCTGCCCGCGCTGGTGGTGCTCTTCGAGCGGGTCCACCGCGCCTATGGGCGCATCGACGAGCGCATCGGTCTGGGGCTGGTGCCGCAGCCGCCGCGCCGGGAGCGGTCACTGGTGATCGTGCCGGTGTCGCATCTGTCCCGGTTGACGTGCGAGGCGGTGAACGCGGCGGTCTCGCTGGGGGACGAGGTGCGCGCGGTCACCGTCACCCACCCGGACGCGGAGGACCGTGCGGAGTCGAGGGCGCTGCGCCGGGACTGGGAGCGGTGGAATCCGGGCATCGACCTGGTGGAGCTGCACTCGGAGCACCGGACGATCGGCCGGCCGGTGTCGGAGTACGTACGCCGGATCCACCGGTACCACCCCGGCACCCGTGTCACCGTGCTGATAGCGGAGGTGGAGCCCGAACGGCTGTGGCAGCGGCTGCTCCAGAATCAGCGCGGGGCGGTGCTGGCGCACGCGGTGCGCCGGGACACGGAGGCGGTGATCTGCCGTCTGCGCTTCCGGCTCACCGATACTGAGCAGGCGTCGAAGTCCCGGAATCCGTAGAAACGCCCAGTTGTTTCGGCCATCCGGCCTGCGGAGGTCAGCGCGGATTGACGCACCGTCAATGAGCCGCCTCCGGATTCCCTCGTCGCGCGATCCCGCGCCGCCGCCCGGCGGCGCGGGTCGTCACCAGTGCTCTGGAGCGATGTATGGAACGTCGGAGTTTTCTGCGGACAGCGGTCGTCGGCGTATCGGCCGCGGCCGCCCTCGGCGGCTCGCTGTGGCGCGGCGCGGCCCAGGCGGGCACCGCGCAGCCGGGCCCCGGCCCGTACGGCCCGCTGCTGCCCGCCGACGCGTCGGGTCTCGCGCTGCCGAGCGGCTTCACGGGCCGGGTGGTGGCCCGCTCGGGCGAGCCGGTCGCCGGGACCGGCTATCGCTGGCACAGCGCCCCCGACGGCGGGGCGTGCTTCGCGGACGGGGCCGGGTGGATCTATGTCTCCAATTCGGAGATCGATCCGTCGGGCGGGGCGAGCGCGGTGGTCTTCGACGGCTCCGGCGCGATCACCGGCGCGCACCGGATCCTGTCGAACACCCGGCAGAACTGCGCGGGCGGGAAGACTCCCTGGAACACCTGGCTCTCCTGCGAGGAGGTCGGCCGCGGCTATGTCTGGGAGACCGATCCGTGGGGGGTGCGGGCGGCGGTGCGCCAGGACGCGATGGGCCGGTTCAAGCACGAGGCCGCGGCGGCCGACCCCGTACGCCGGGTGGTGTATCTGACGGAGGACGAGTCCGACGGCTGTCTGTACCGGTTCGTCCCGACGGTCTGGGGGACGCTCTCCTCCGGCACGCTCCAGGTGCTCACGGCGGGCGGCCAAAGCTCGGGCTCCTTCGGCTGGGCGGATGTGCCCGATCCCGGGGGTTCGCCGACCGTGACCCGTGATCAGGTCCCGGGGGCGAAGCGGTTCCGGGGCGGGGAGGGGTGCCACTACGCCGACGACACGGTGTGGTTCACCACCAAGGGCGACGACCGGGTCTGGCGGCTGAACGTGGAGGACGACACCTATGAGCTGGCCTACGACGACTCCCTGGTGAGCGGGGGCGGGCCGCTGACCGGGGTCGACAATGTCACGGGCAGCGCCTCGGGCGATCTGTATGTGGCGGAGGACGGCGGCACGATGGAGATCTGTGTGATCACTCCGGGCGGCGAGGTCGCGCCCTTTCTGCGGGTGGAGGGCCAGTCGCGGTCGGAGATCACCGGCCCGGCGTTCGCCCCGGACGGCGGCCGGCTGTACTTCTCCAGCCAGCGGGGTACGCGGGGTTCGTCGTCGGGCGGGATCACCTACGAGGTGAGCGGGCCGTTCCGGGTCTGAGCCGGCCGCGCCCGGGGCCGGGTCTCCGGCCCTGATCCCGCCGGCCCCGGTCCTGGCCCCGCTGGCCCTGGTCCTGGCCCCGGTCCTGGTCCTGGCCCCGGTCCCGGTCCCGCCGGTCCTGGTCCCGCCGGTCCTGGTCCCGGTCTCGCCCCCGGCCTCGGCAGTCCCCGGCCTCGGCCGTCCCGGGCCGGGCCCCCTCGGCCCCCGTCCCGGCTCAGCAGCCGGTCGCCTCCGCCGGTGCGCCGCCCCGCAGCAGGGCGGCGCCCAGCGGGGTCAGCGTGTGGAGGACCGCGTTGCCGTGGCGCAGCGTCATCACCAGTCCGGCCTCCCGCAGGACGGCCGCGTGCTGGCTGGCGGAGGCGAGCGAGACACCGGCCCTGCGGGCGAGTTCGCTGGTGGTGCAGCCGTAGCGGATGGCCTGGAGGACGGCCGAGCGGGTGTGGCCCACGAGCCGGCCCAGGGAGGGGCCCAGCGCGGTGCCGCCGGTCTCGCCGAAGGCTGGCTCGGGGGTGTGGGCGGCGGGGTAGACGAGGATCGGCGGCAGCCCGGCGTCGCGCAGAACCACCGGCATGCCCCGGCAGAAGAACGAGGGCTGGAGGAGGAGTCCCCGCCCGTTCAGGCAGACTTCGCGGTCGACGGGGTAGTCCGCCTCCAGCACCGGGGCGCGCCAGCGCAGCACGGGCGGCAGCGAGCCGAGGAGTTCGCCCGCGCCGCCGTCGAGCAGCGCCCGGCCGCGTACGGCGCGGTCCGCCTCCACCCGGGCCTGGATGTGCGCCCAATAGGGCTCGATGGCGGCGCGGTGGTAGCTGCGCAGCACCGAGACGAGCCGGGCGAGCGGCTCGGGCCGGCCCTCGGCGAGTCCGGCGAGCCGTCCGGCGCGCTCGGCGGCGCGCTCGGCGCTCCGCTCGGCCGAACGGTCGGTCTTCCGTTCGGGGGTGCTCCCTGCTGACACGAGAGTCAGTTCGGAATCGAGCCGCCGGACCTCCGTCGCGCGGATCGCCTCAAGCCCGGCCTCCAGGCCGCCGCTGCCTTCGGGCGGGGTGAGAAAGTCCGGGAAATAGCCCCGGGGCGGCACCAGAGCGGAGAGGAGGCTTGTTTCACTATTCAACCGCGTCCGGGTTTCCGTACGCCATTCCCCGAACATCTGAGCGCGGCGGCGCTCTCTCAATCGATGAAAGCTGAGAATCGTTTCCCACATGGCATCCGGTCTTGTGGCCATTCTCACTCTGGCCAGGTCGTCGCCGGTGAAATGGATACGCAGCACTGAACCCCCACTGTTGCACCCGCAATCGCCCCGATCACTGAGTATGCACGTCATCACAGGCGGTCACCACGGAGTTTCAGCCAGAGTTGAAATGTCTCGCCCGGGTCGGGTGCGAACCGAAAGGCTGTACGGCGTCGGGCAGGTTCCTTCTGTCTCCGATGGATGAGCTGAAGACCGTGGGGGGCTTCGCACATCCGGCGGCGGGTGACAGAAGGTGCGGCTCCCTGTCCGGTGGGGTAATGGGGCGCGGCCCGTGGATGGGGATCCACAGGCCGCGCCCCGCCCGCCGTTTTGCGGGGCGAACGACAGAATTTCGGTTACGTCAAGATCAGGCTACGCGCGTCATGCATCTATCCGGGTCCCCTATTTCACAGGGTCTTTACGGAAGTGCCGAAAGAAACAGAAGGTGGCGTCCGGGCCCGTGCAACAGGAGGGGCGGGCGCCCCGCACAGGCCGCCCGCCCCTCCTCGGTGCTCCGGAGCCCGCGCCGCCCTGGTGAGGGTCGTCGGGTCGGCGCCGGCTCCGGCGTCAGATGGTCGAAGAGCCCTTCGCGAGGGTCGCCGCGCGCCCGGCCTCCAGACGGGCCACCGGGATCCGGAAGGGCGAGCAGGAGACGTAGTCGAGCCCGACCTCGTGGAAGAAGTGCACCGACTCCGGGTCGCCGCCGTGCTCTCCGCAGACCCCGAGCTTCAGATCGGGCCGGGTGGCCCGGCCCGCCGCCGCCGCGCTGCGCACCAGCGATCCGACGCCGTCCCGGTCGATGGTCTCGAACGGCGAGACGCCGAAGATCCCCTTCTCCAGGTAGGCGGTGAAGAAGCTCGCCTCCACATCGTCGCGGGAGAAGCCCCAGACGGTCTGGGTGAGGTCATTGGTGCCGAAGCTGAAGAACTCGGCGGCCTCGGCGATCTGTCCGGCCGTCAGCGCGGCGCGCGGCAGCTCGATCATCGTGCCGAGCGCGAGCTTGAGTTCGGCGCCGGTGGCGGCCTCGACCTCGGCGATGACCTGCTCGGCCTCGTCCCGGACGATCTCCAGCTCCTGGACGGTGCCGACCAGCGGGATCATGATCTCGGCGCGCGGGTCGCCCTTGGCGTCGATCCGGGCGGCGGTGGCCTCGGCGATCGCCCGGACCTGCATGGCGAAGAGACCGGGGATGACCAGACCGAGCCGTACGCCCCGCAGCCCCAGCATGGGGTTCTGCTCATGGAGCCGGTGGACGGCCTGGAGCAGACGGAGGTCGTTCTCGTTGTGGTCCTGGCGGGACTCGGCGAGCGCCACCCGCACGGACAGCTCGGTGATGTCCGGCAGGAACTCGTGGAGCGGCGGGTCGAGCAGCCGGACCGTCACCGGAAGGCCGTCCATCGCCTCGAACAGCTCGATGAAGTCCTTCTTCTGGAGCGGCAGCAGCTGTTCCAGCGCGGTGGTGCGCTCGGCGTCGGTGTCGGCGAGGATCAGCTTCTCGACCATCTCACGGCGCTCGCCGAGGAACATGTGCTCGGTGCGGCAGAGCCCGATGCCCTGGGCCCCGAACCGCCGGGCGCGCAGGGCGTCCTCGGCGTTGTCGGCGTTGGCCCGCACGCGCAGCCTGCGTACCCGGTCCGCGTAGGCCATGATCCGGTGGACGGCGGCGACGAGTTCGTCCGCGTCGTCCGCGCCGGCGTGCATCCGCCCCTCGAAGTACTCGACCACCGGGGACGGCACGACGGGCACCTCGCCGAGGTAGACCTTGCCGGTGGAGCCGTCGATGGAGACGACGTCGCCCTCCTCGATCACCTGGTCGCCGACCGTCATCCGCCGCCGCTTGGTGTCGACCTCCAGGTCCTCCGCGCCGCAGACACAGGTCTTGCCCATGCCCCGGGCGACGACGGCGGCGTGCGAGGTCTTTCCGCCGCGCGAGGTCAGGATGCCCTCGGCGGCGATCATCCCGTCGAGGTCGTCGGGGTTGGTCTCCCGGCGGATGAGGATGACCCGCTCACCTGAGCGGGACCATTTGATGGCGGTGTACGAGTCGAAGACCGCCTTGCCGACGGCCGCGCCGGGCGAGGCGGCGATGCCCCGGCCGAGGAGTTCGCCCCGGGCGTCCTCGTCGAAGCGGGGGAACATCAGCTGCGCGAGCTGTGCTCCGGTGACCCGCTTGAGCGCCTCGGCCTCGTCGATCAGTCCCTGGTCGACGAGTTGGGTGGCGATCCGGAAGGCGGCCCCGGCGGTCCGCTTGCCGACCCGGGTCTGGAGCATCCACAGCTGGCCGCGCTCGATGGTGAACTCGATGTCGCAGAGATCCTTGTAGTGGTTCTCCAGCGTCTCCATGATCTGCATCAGCCGGTCGTACGAGGTCTTGTCGATCTTCTCCAGCTCGGCGAGCGGGACGGTGTTGCGGATGCCCGCGACGACGTCCTCGCCCTGCGCGTTCTGGAGGTAGTCGCCGTAGACGCCCTGCTGGCCGCTGGCCGGGTCGCGGGTGAAGGCGACGCCGGTGCCCGAGTCGGGGCCGAGGTTGCCGAAGACCATGGAGCAGATGTTGACGGCGGTGCCCAGATCGCCGGGGATGCGCTCCTGGCGGCGGTAGAGCTTGGCCCGGTCGCCGTTCCAGGACTCGAAGACCGCCTTGACGGCGAGGTCCATCTGCTCCCGCGGATCCTCGGGGAAGTCGCGTCCCGCACGGGACTTGACGATCTCCTTGAAGCGCTTGACCAGCGACTTCAGATCGGCGGCGTCCAGATCGGTGTCGACGGAGACCTTCTTCGCCGCCTTGGCCGCCTCCAGCTCCTCCTCGAAGAGGTCGCCGTCGACGCCGAGGACGGTCTTGCCGAACATCTGGATGAGCCGGCGGTAGGAGTCCCAGGCGAAGCGCTCGTCGCCGGACTGCTCGGCGAGTCCGGCGACGGAGGCGTCGGAGAGACCGATGTTGAGGACGGTGTCCATCATGCCGGGCATGGAGAACTTGGCGCCCGAGCGCACGGAGACGAGCAGGGGATCGTCCGCCTGGCCCAGCTTCTTGCCCATGCGCCGCTCCAGGGCGTCGAGGTGCGCACTCACCTCGTCGCGGAGGGCGGGGGGCTCCTCGCCGCTGGTCAGGTAGACCTTGCACGCCTCGGTGGTGATGGTGAAGCCCGGAGGGACGGGCAGCCGGAGGTTGGTCATCTCAGCGAGATTCGCGCCCTTGCCACCGAGCAGGTCCTTCAGGTCCCTGTTTCCTTCGGTGAAGTCGTAAACGAACTTCTGAACCGGCTGATCCTTGTTTTCCGACACGGCTCTCGACTCCTCGAGGCTCGGTGGCTGCCCTGACGGCGAGGAACATACCCAGATCAAAGGCTTCTGGGTACGTCCACTTGGTCGTCATACGGCCGTAACCACTCGTCCGCCACCGGATCGAAAGGGATAGGGCGATCTGTCATGCCAAGTGCGCTGCTTCAAGCCTTGAAGCCATCGATACACAGGGCGATCGGGAGGGTCCGGCATATCGACGCAGAGTGCCGGGGCGAGCGATGTCGATTGGGGTCGTGAACTCATGAGGGGTGGCACGCAGTGCCACCCTTCCGAGAGATGCACCCTCCCCCATTTCGCTCATTTGAGCGGAGGGTCTATCAAGGGTGGCGAGAATCACGTGCCCGAGCGGACCGTCAGCCGCCCGAAGTGTCCAGTTCCGCGTCCGCGCCGACACCCGCGCAGTCGTACGGATCCTTCAGCCAGCCGTCCGGCAGCACCACCCGGTTGTTGCCCGAGGTGCGCCCGCGCGGGCCGTCCGCGCCCGCCGGCCACGGCTGGTCGAGATCGAGCTGCGCCAGCCCCTCGTCCAGCTCCGCCAGCGAGGAGGTGATCGCCAGCCGCTTGCGCATCTCGGAGCCGACCGAGAAGCCCTTCAGATACCAGGCCACATGCTTACGGAAGTCGATCACTCCGCGCGTCTCGTCGCCGATCCACTCCCCCAGCAGCTCCGCGTGGCGGCGCATCACGCCCGCGACCTCCCGCAGGGTGGGCGCGGCGGCCGAGCCCGTCCCCTCGAAGGCCGACACCAGATCGCCGAAGAGCCAGGGCCGCCCCAGACAGCCGCGCCCCACGACCACCCCGTCGCAGCCGGTCTCCCGGACCATCCGCAGCGCGTCGTCGGCGGACCAGATGTCCCCGTTGCCCAGCACCGGGATCTCCGGGACATGCTCCTTCAGCCGGGCGATCGCGTCCCAGTCCGCCGTACCGCCGTAGTGCTGCGCGGCGGTGCGCCCGTGCAGCGCGATCGCGGTGACGCCCTCCTCGACGGCGATCCGGCCCGCGTCGAGATAGGTGATGTGGTCGTCGTCGATGCCCTTGCGCATCTTCATGGTCACCGGCAGCGCCCCGGCGTTGGACACCGCCTCGTGGAGGATCGCCCGCAGCAGGGGCCGCTTGTACGGAAGGGCCGAGCCGCCGCCCTTGCGGGTCACCTTGGGGACCGGGCAGCCGAAGTTCAGATCGATGTGGTCGGCGAGGCCCTCGTCCACGATCATGCGGACGGCCTTGCCGACGGTGACCGGGTCCACCCCGTACAGCTGAATCGAGCGCGGGGTCTCATGGGCGTCGAAGTGGATCAGCTGCATGGTCTTCTCATTGCGCTCGACCAGCGCCCGAGTGGTGATCATCTCGCTGACGAAGAGCCCCTTGGAGCCCGGCTCCGCCCGCCGCGCGGGGCTGCCGCCGAAGCCCCGGACACCCTCGGCGAACTCCCGGCACAGGGTGCGGAAGGGCGCGTTGGTGATCCCGGCCATGGGTGCGAGCACCACGGGGGGCTGTACGGCGTGCGGGCCGATGGTGAGCGTCGTGGAGGACGCGGACGGCGACGGGGCGAGCGTGGTCATCCGTCCATTGTCCCGTATGCCGCGGGCACCGGGGGGCGATCTTGCGTCCCGCGCACGGGGACACGGGCGCAGAGGGACACAGGGACGGTCCCGTTACGCGAGGAGGCGTGGGCGCGGCGGTACGGAGGCGCTGCGCGCGGCACGGGGGCAGTCGCGGGCGATGGGCCGGACGCCGCCCGGCGCCGGGCGGCGCGCGGAAGACGGCCGTACGATCCACGCATGGCGGAGCCGACCTCCCGGCGCAAACTCGTGGTGCTGGCCATCTGCTGTATGAGCCTGCTGATCGTCAGCCTGGACAACACCGTCCTCAATGTGGCGCTGCCGGTCATGGGCCGGGAGCTGGACGCCTCCGTGACCGGGCTCCAGTGGACCATCGACGCCTACACCCTGGTCCTCGCCTCCCTGCTGATGCTGGCGGGCTCCACCGCCGACCGGATCGGCCGGCGCAAGGTCTTCCTGGCCGGGCTGGCGCTGTTCACCCTCGGCTCGCTGCTCTGCTCGCTCGCCCCCACGCTGGAGTCGCTCGTCGCCTTCCGGATGATCCAGGCCGTCGGCGGCTCGATGCTCAATCCGGTCGCCATGTCGATCATCACCAACACCTTCACCGATCCGGCCGAACGGGCCCGCGCGATCGGGGTGTGGGGCGGAGTCGTCGGCATCTCCATGGCGGCCGGACCGCTCATCGGCGGTCTGCTGGTGGACACCGTCGGCTGGCGCTCCATCTTCTGGATCAATCTGCCCGTCGGGATCGCCGCCTTCCTGCTGACCCTGCGCTACGTCCCCGAATCCCGCGCGCCGCACCCCCGGCGGGCCGACCCCGTGGGCCAGCTGCTGATCATCGCGCTGCTCGGCTCGCTCACCTACGCGATCATCGAGACGGACCTCGTCTTCGCCGTGGTCGCGGTGCTCGCCCTGATCGGGGTGGTGCTGTACGAGCCGAGGCGGCGCGAGCCCCTGATCGATCTGCGCTTCTTCCGCAGCGCGCCGTTCAGCGGGGCGACGGTCATCGCCGTCGCCGCGTTCGCCTCCCTCGGCGGATTCCTCTTCCTCAACACGCTCTACCTCCAGAACGTGCGCGGATACTCCGCCCTGCACGCGGGGCTCTACATGCTGCCGATGGCGGCGATGACCTTCGTCTGCGCCCCGCTGTCGGGGCGGATGGTGGGCAGCCGGGGGCCCCGGCTGCCGCTGCTGATCGCCGGGGTCGCCATGGGGGCCTGCGGAGTGCTCTTCGCCGCCTTCGGGGCCGAGACCTCGGACCCGCTCCTCTTCACCGGCTTCGTCCTCTTCGGCATCGGCTTCGGGCTGGTGAACACCCCGATCACCAACACGGCGGTCTCCGGGATGCCCCGCGCCCAGGCGGGCGTCGCGGCGGCGGTCGCCTCCACCAGCCGCCAGATCGGCCAGACCCTGGGCGTCGCGGTGATCGGCACGGTCCTCGCGCACGGCGTCCACTCCACGTCGGTGGGCTCCCCCGGGTACGCGGACGTCTTCGTGGACGCCAGTCGCGCCGCCTGGTGGATCATCGCCGGCTGCGGACTCTGCATCCTCGTCGTCGGCGCGCTCACCAGCGGCCCCTGGGCCCGCCGCACCGCCCTCAGCTGCGCCGAACACCTGGGCTCCGACCGCCCCGCGGGGGAGCCGGCGGGGCGGCGCTGAGCGGCCTCGCACGGGCTGTGCGGGCTGTACGGGCTGTACGAGGCGTACGCGCGGGAAGCCACGAGGGCCCGCACAGCGCGACGCCCCGCCGGACAGCGGTCCGGCGGGGCGGTGTGACGGGTGGTGAGGGAGCTGGATCAGCCCTGGGAGTCCTGGGAGTCCGAGGACTCGCCCGACTCGGTGTTCTGGGCGCGCTCCCGCATCTTCCGCAGGAGTTCCGCCTTCTGCTCGGCGGCGGTCGCGCGGTTGGCCTGCGGCGTCGGACCGAGGCCCGACTGATCGGCGCGGGACAGCTTCTTGCGCTGCCCGCCGACGCCGAGGAGGTTGTTACGGCTCTTGGCCATGGGGCTCTCCCATCGTGGTGAGGGTGACTGTGGGGATCGTCAGACGAGGGCGGACACGGTCCGCCTCTCTCTCACTCGTAGATCTGGAAGAACGAAGACATGCGGGCGACTTTACAGCCCGGGAAAGCGGGGCCGCACCAGCTTTTCCGGCCGGGGACGGCGAGAGGCCGGACGGGCGGCGGGCCCGTCCGGCCTCTCGGCGGCCGTGGAACGCGTCAGCAGCCGATGAGCCGCGCGCCCAGGTACGCCTGGATCTGGTCGAGGGAGACCCGCTCCTGCGTCATGGTGTCGCGCTCGCGCACGGTGACGGCGTTGTCGTCGAGGGTGTCGAAGTCGACGGTCACGCAGAACGGGGTGCCGATCTCGTCCTGACGGCGGTAGCGGCGGCCGATGGCGCCCGCGTCGTCGAACTCGATGTTCCAGTTCTGGCGCAGGTCCGCGGCGAGCCCCTTGGCCTTCGGGGAGAGCTGCGGGTTGCGGGAGAGCGGCAGCACCGCGACCTTGACCGGCGCGATGCGCGGGTCGAGACGCATCACGGTGCGCTTCTCCAGCACGCCCTTGGCGTTGGGGGCCTCGTCCTCGTTGTACGCGTCGAGGAGGAAGGCGAGCATCGTGCGGCCGACGCCGGCGGCGGGCTCGATGACGTACGGCGTCCAGCGCTCGCCGGCCTCCTGGTCGAAGAACGACAGGTCGTGGCCGGACGCCTTGGAGTGCGCGGAGAGGTCGTAGTCGGTGCGGTTCGCGACGCCCTCCAGCTCACCCCACTCGTTGCCGCCGAACTGGAAGCGGTACTCGATGTCGGCGGTGCGCTTGGAGTAGTGGGAGAGCTTCTCCTTCGGGTGCTCGAACCAGCGCATGTTCTCCTCGCGCAGGCCCAGGCCCCGGTACCAGTTCCAGCGCTGCTCCATCCAGTATTCCTGCCACTGCTCGTCCTCGCCGGGCTTGACGAAGAATTCCATCTCCATCTGCTCGAACTCACGGGTGCGGAAGATGAAGTTGCCGGGCGTGATCTCGTTGCGGAACGACTTGCCCATCTGCGCGATGCCGAACGGCGGCTTCTTGCGCGAGGTCTGCTGCACCTGGCCGAAGTTGGTGAAGATGCCCTGGGCGGTCTCGGGGCGCAGATAGGCGACCGAGCCGGAGTCCTGGGTGGGGCCGAGGTGGGTGGAGAGCAGGCCGGAGAACTGCTTGGGGTCCGTGAAGGTGCCCTTGTTGCCGCAGTTGGGGCAGTTGAGGTCGGCGAGGCCGTTCTCGGGGGCGCGGCCGTTGTGCTTCTCCTCGTACGCCTCGATCAGGTGATCGGCGCGGTAACGCTTGTGGCAGGAGGTGCACTCGGTGAGCGGGTCGGAGAAGGTCGCGACGTGGCCGGAGGCCTCCCAGACCTCGCTGGCCAGGATCACCGACGAGTCGATGCCGACGACGTCCTCGCGCGAGGTGACCATGTAGCGCCACCACTGGCGCTTGATGTTCTCCTTCAGCTCGACGCCCAGCGGTCCGTAGTCCCAGGCGGCGCGCTGACCGCCGTAGATCTCACTGCACGGGTAGACGAAGCCACGGCGCTTGCTGAGGCTGACGATGGTGTCGATCTTGTCGGCGGCCACGGTGCTCTCTTCATAGATGACGACGACGAACGAGGAATGCTTCAGATTACCGGCGCACGCACCCCCTGGATCAAATCGATGGCCGGGCGGGTACGGCCGGGACTCGCCGCGCAGGTCACCCCGGGGGCCCCGGCGGATCCCCGGGCGCCCTCGGGGTGGGGGCGCCTGTGTGTGTTCGACCGCATTCGCTCCAGGTTTGTTGACAATCGTTTCCACTTTTGTTGAAAATGACTGTCATGAACGTACGACGCCTCATACGCACCACCGCCACCGCCGGAGCAGTCGCTCTGAGCCTGACGGCGGTCGCCGCCTGCTCCGCCGGCCCCGGTTCCGGGGACGGCAAGGAGGACGGCAGACTGAAGGTGACCGCGTCGTTCTACCCCATGCAGTTCCTCGCCGAGCGGATCGGCGGCGAGCACGTCACCGTCTCCACCCTGACCAAGCCGGGTGTCGAGCCGCACGATCTTGAGCTGAAGCCCCGCCAGACCGCCCAGCTGGGCGAGGCCGGGTACATCCTCTACCTCAAGGGTCTCCAGCCCGCCGTCGACAAGGCCGTCGAGCAGTCCGGCGTGAAGCACCGGATCGACGCCGCCACCCTCACCTCCACGAAGACGACCGCCCATAACGACGAGGGCGACGAGGGCCACGACCACGGAGCAGAGGCCCACGGCGCGGACGAGCACGACGGCCACGACCACGGCGGCGAGTCCGGCACCGACCCCCACATCTGGCTCGACCCCGTGAAGTACGCCGAGGTCGCCCAGGGCGTCGGGAAGTCCCTGGAGAAGGCCGACCCGCAGAACGCGGACGCCTACCGGAAGAACACCGCCGCCCTGGTCACCGAGCTGAAGCAGCTGGACGCCTCGTACGAGCGGGCCCTGCGGACCACGGACACCAGGACCTTCATCACCACCCACACCTCCTTCGGCCACCTCGCCGAGCGGTACGGACTGGACCAGGAGGGCATCTCCGGCATCAACCCCGACGCGGAGCCCAGCCCCGCCCGGATCAAGGAGCTCCAGACCGTCGCGGAGAAGGAGAAGGTCACCACGGTCTTCTTCGAGACCCTGGCCAGCGACCGCACCGCGAAGACCCTCGCCTCCGACACCGGTCTGAAGACCGACGTCCTCGACCCGCTCGAAGGACTCACCGGCAGCTCCGAGGGAGCCGACTACATCGAGGTGATGGAGTCCAATCTGACCGCGCTGAAGAAGGCCCTGGGCGCGAAATGACCAGCCGATCGGAGTCCCCTGTGAGCACGGCCGCGAGCGAACCCGCCATATCCGGCGAAGGCGCCGGCGCCGGTGACGGCGAAGCCGTCATAGCCGTCCGGGGCGCCCGCGCCACCCTCGGCTCCCGCCCCGTGCTGCGCGGCGTCGATCTGACCGTGCGCCGCGGCGAGGTCGTCGCCCTGCTCGGCGCCAACGGTTCCGGCAAGTCCACCGCCGTACGCTCCGTCATCGGCCAGATCCCGCTGACGGACGGCCGGATCGAGCTGTTCGGGACCGAGCTGCGCCGCTTCCGCCAGTGGTCCCGCGTCGGATACGTGCCCCAGCGGACCACCGCCGCGAGCGGGGTGCCCGCGACCGTGCGCGAGGTCGTCTCCTCGGGCCGGCTCTCCCGGGCCCGGCTCGGGCTGCTCTCGCGCGCCGACCGGGCCGCCGTGGACCGGGCCGTCGAGCTGGTCGGGCTCGCCGACCGCGCCAAGGACTCCGTGAGCGCCCTCTCCGGCGGCCAGCACCAGCGGGTGCTGATCGCCCGCGCGCTCGCCTCCGAGCCCGAGCTGCTGATCATGGACGAGCCGATGGCCGGGGTCGACCTGGCCAGCCAGGAGATCCTCGCCGGCACCCTGCGCGACCAGGTCGCGGCCGGGACGACCGTGCTGCTCGTCCTGCACGAGCTGGGCGCGATCGAGCCGCTGATCGACCGGGCGGTGGTGCTGCGCGACGGCTGTGTGGTGCACGACGGACCGCCGCCGAAGGCCGTGGGCCAGCACGCGCTGCCCGGCCACGACCACGTACATCCGCACGCGGCCGACGAGCCGCTCCGCACAGGACTGCTGACCTGACCATGGAAATCCTTGAGACGGCCTTCATGCAGCGGGCGCTGATCGCGGCCCTGCTGGTCGGCGTCACCGCGCCCGCCATCGGCATCTATCTGGTGCAGCGCCGCCAGGCGCTGATGGGCGACGGGATCGGCCATGTCGCGATGACCGGCGTCGGCCTCGGCTTCCTGCTCTCCACCAACCCGATCTGGATGGCCACCCTGGTCTCCGTCGTCGGCGCGGTCAGCATGGAGCTGATCAGGGCGTACGGGCGGACCCGGGGCGACATCGCGCTCGCGATGCTCTTCTACGGCGGCATGGCGGGCGGCGTCCTGCTGATCAATGTCTCCGACACCGGCTCCACGGGCGATCTCAACTCCTTCCTCTTCGGCTCGCTCTCCTCCGTGTCCGACTCCGACCTCATCGCCATCGGGCTGCTCGCGGCCTTCGTCGTGCTGGTCTCGGTCGGACTGCGGCGGCAGCTCTTCGCCGTCAGCCAGGACGAGGAGTTCGCCCGGGTCACCGGCCTGCCGGTGCGAGCGCTCAATCTGCTGATCGCGGTCACGGCCGCGGTCACCGTCTCGGTCGCCATGCGCGTGGTCGGCCTGCTGCTGGTCAGCGCGCTGATGGTGGTCCCCGTGGCGGCGGCGCAGCAGATCTCGCGCTCCTTCCGGGCCACCTTCGCGCTGGCGGTGGCCATCGGCGTGACGGTGACCCTGGCCGGCACCACCACCTCGTACTACCAGGACGTGCCCCCGGGCGCGACGATCGTCCTGCTCGCGATCGCGTTCTTCATCGCCCTGACCGCGCTGGCGGCGCCGCTGGCGAGGCTCCGGGCCCGCCGGACGGAGACCGCCGGAGGCGGGGGCACGGGCCGGGGCACGGGCGCGGGGAAGGGCGCGGCGGAGTGCACCGCGGAGGTCCCGCCCACCCGCCTGCCGGTCGACGACGTCAGGGTCTGACGCCGGGCCTGGCAGAATTGGCCCTGACAGCATGGCGGGGCGAAGCGAGGAGGCACCTGTGGCGACGGCGCCAAGCGGCGGGAACACCGCACCAGTGCGAGGCCGGTCCACACGGCAGCGTGCCGCGGTGGCGGCGGCACTGGACGAGGTGGACGAGTTCCGCAGCGCCCAGGAGCTGCATGACATGCTCAAGCACCGCGGCGACTCGGTGGGGCTGACCACGGTCTACCGGACGCTCCAGTCGCTCGCTGACGCGGGCGAGGTGGACGTCCTGCGCACCAATGACGGCGAGTCGGTCTACCGGCGCTGCTCGACCGACGACCACCACCACCATCTGGTCTGCCGGATGTGCGGCAAGGCGGTGGAGGTCGAGGGTCCCGCGGTGGAGCAGTGGGCCGAGACGGTGGCGGCGCAGCACGGGTTCGTGAATGTGGCCCACACCGTGGAGATCTTCGGTACGTGCGCCGAGTGCGCGAGCGCCCAGGCGGGAGCCGGGAAGCGCCCGTAGCGCGCTGGACGCGCTGCACGTGCCGGTCCGGCAGGGTCCGCAGACGGTCGACGTCGGCGGGCCCTGTCGCACCCCGTTCGGGCCACCGGACGGGCATCGCGCGGCCCGAGGCGGTCTTCCGGTTCCGGGCGTGGAGCGCTCAGGCGAAGTCGCGGGCGGTCGTCCGGTAGACCAGCTCGACGGCGTCGCCGGAGACCGGCCCGCCGGGTGTCGGCCCGCCGGAGACCGGTCCACCGGGTATCGGCTCAGGCACCCGTCCGCCCCGGGCTCGCGCCGGGGACCTCGTTGGGGATCGCCCCGCCGAAGCGACGGTCGCGGTGGGCGTACTCCAGACAGGCCCGCCACAGGTCCCGGCGGTCGAAGTCGGGCCACAGCACGTCCTGGAAGACCATCTCCGCGTACGCGCTCTGCCAGAGCAGGTAGTTGGAGGTGCGCTGCTCGCCGCTGGGGCGCAGGAAGAGGTCCACGTCCGGCATGTCCGGGTAGTACATGTACTTCTGGAAGGTCTTCTCATTGACCTTCGACGGGTCGAGCCGGCCCGCCGCCACATCGCGCGCGATGGCCTGCGCGGCGTCGGCGATCTCGGCGCGGCCGCCGTAGTTGACGCAGAAGTACAGCGTCATGGCGTCGTTGCCGGTGGTCTGCTCCTGGGCGATCTGAAGCTCCTGGACGACCGACTTCCACATCTTCGGCATCCGGCCGACCCAGCGGATCCGGATGCCCAGCTCGTTCATCTCGTCGCGGCGGCGGCGGATGACGTCCCGGTTGAAGTTCATCAGGAAGCGCACCTCGTCGGGCGAGCGCTTCCAGTTCTCGGTGGAGAAGGCGTACAGGGAGAGGTTCTTGACGCCCATCTCCAGGCAGCCCTTGAGCACGTCGAGGACGACGGCCTCGCCGACCTTGTGGCCCTCGGTGCGCGGCAGCCCGCGCTCCTTGGCCCAGCGTCCGTTGCCGTCCATGACACAGGCGACGTGGTTGGGCACCAGCTCGCCGGGGATCTTCGGCGGGCGCTCCCCGGAGGGGTGCGGCTCGGGGACCTTGTACTCGCGGCGGGACCGGCCCAGGATTCCGCGTCGTGCCATGCGGCTCACATCTCCTAGCTTCTTCGGTGCTACTTCGGTACGGCTGTTGCTTCTGCTGCTTCTTCGGTGCGGGTGCTTCGGTGCGGGCGCCGTCGTCCCGGCGCCGCGGGGCTACTTCTCGACGTACCGGAGCGAGCGCAGGCCGCGCTCCAGATGCCAGTGCAGATACGCGGCGACCAGCCCGCTGCCCTCGCGGACATGGCGCGGCTCGCAGGCGTCCGCCGTGGGCCAGTCGCCGGTCAGCAGCGCGCTGAGCAGCCCGATGGCCTCCGCCGAGGGTACGACGCTGCCGGGCACCCGGCAGTCCCCGCATATGACGCCGCCGGCCCCGACGGAGAAGAAGCGGTTGGGGCCCAGCAGACCGCACTTGGCGCAGTCCTCGAAGCTGGGCGCGTATCCGTTGACGGCGAGGGAGCGCAGCAGGAACGCGTCCAGGATCAGATGCGGAGCGTGCTCCCCCTGCGAGAGCGAGCGGAGCGCGCCGACCAGGAGCAGGTACTGCTGTACGGCGGGCTCGCCCTCGTGGTCGGTGAACCGCTCGGCGGTCTCCAGCATGGCGGTGCCCGCGGTGTAGCGGGCGTAGTCGGTGACGATCCGGCCACCGTATGGAGCGATGGTCTCGCTCTGGGTGCAGAGCGGCAGGCCGCGGCCGATCAGCTCGCTCCCCCGGGCGAAGAACTGCACGTCGACATGGGAGAACGGTTCGAGCCGGGCGCCGAATTTGGACTTGGTGCGCCGGACGCCGCGGGCGACGGCGCGGACGCGGCCGTGGCCGCGGGTGAGCAGGGTGACGATGCGGTCGGCCTCCCCCAGCTTCTGGGTGCGCAGCACGATGCCGTCGTCGCGGAACAAGCTCATGGGGCCATTGTCCCGTACCGGCGGCGGCCGCCGGCACGCGCTCGCGCCTTACGGACCGCCGGGCGGGTGTACGCGCTCACCGGGGCCACCCGGACGCGCTCCCCGCCGGGCGTACGAGCCTGTCGTACGCCCGGCGCGCCGGGGCCGGTGGGCCGGGGGCGCGCCGGGGGCCGGGTCAGCGGGCGCCCGCGAAACGGTCGAGGGCCTGGAGGATGCGGTCGAGCATGACGTCCGAGCCCATGTGGCCCGCGTCCTCCACGACGGTCAGCTCGGCGCCGGGCCAGGCCTTGGCGAGCGCCCAGGCCGTGTCGACCGGGGCGGCCATGTCGATCCGGCCGTGGATCAGCACCCCGGGGATGCCCGCGAGCCGCCCCGCGTCGCGCAGCAGCGCGCCCTCCTCCAGCCACGCGCCGTGCCCGAAGTACCGCGCGCAGATCCGGACCAGGGCCAGCTTGGCGAGGTCGGCCCGGCCGGTGTACGGGGTGGTGACGCCCTTGGTCTCGATCAGCAGGACCGCGTCCTCCCAGGCGCACCAGTCGGCGGTGGCCTTGGCGCGTACCGCCGGATCGGGGTCCTCGGTGAGCCGGGCGTACGCGGCGACGACGCCCTCGCCGTCGGCCGGGACGCCGGGCGCTCCGGCGAGGAAGCGGTCCCACGCCTCGGGGAAGAAGCGGCCCGCGCCCCGGTAGAGCCAGTCGACCTCGCAGCGCCGGGTGGTGGTGACGGCCGGGATGACGATCTCCGAGACGCGCTCGGGATGCGTCTGGGCGTAGGCCAGGATCAGGGTGGAGCCCCACGATCCGCCGTAGAGCAGCCAGCGGTCGATCGACAGACGCTCCCGCAGCCGCTCCATGTCGGCGATCAGATGCGCGGTGGTGTTGTGCCGCATGTCGGTCGCCGGATCGCTCGCGTGCGGGGTGCTGCGCCCGCACCCCCGCTGATCGAACAGCACGATCCGATACCGCTCCGGGTCGAACAGCCTCCGCATCCCGGGCCGGCATCCCGACCCCGGCCCCCCGTGCACGACCAGCGCCGGTTTCCCCTCCGGATTCCCGCATTCCTCCCAATACACATGGTTCCCGTCACCGACGTCGAGCATCCCGCGCGCGTACGGCTCGACCGGGGCGTACAGCTCGGTCATGAGGCGATCCGGGCGCGGGCGGGGTCCACAGGACAAGTCATCCCCTCATCCTCGCGGAGGGACCGCGCGGGGGCACGGGGTTTCTCGCGATACCTCGCCATCAGCGCGTCTGCATCTGCGACATCACCTGGTACGGCTGAACGCCCCCGGATCGCGCACATGCGGCGAATCCGCGAAGAATTGTCATTCCGGCACGACTTCCCCAAGGGCACGCCGGGAAAGCCCGGCGACCTCGTCGGGAAATGGATTCGACCCCACGGGACGAGTCCGCTTCCGGGTCGTCCCGTGGAGCATTGAAGAACTACTGTCAGATTTATTCGACGCACGGGCGGGCCGGCCTCAGACCACCTCGCCCCGGCTGCGGGCATTCGAATACGCGTTCATCGCCTTGATCCTCTCGGCGGAGGTGGCGGCCCTGACCGCCTCCAGTTCGCAATCCCACTCCCGGCCGCCGCCCGGCGGCCTGAGCTGGACATAGGGACCCTCATAACCCATGACCAGCCCCACCCTGCCGGTATCCGTGTCCACCGCGTACGAACCGACCGGCGCGGTGACGGCGTTCACCGGGCGACTCCGCTTTCATCTCTCCGGAGGACAGCGGCAAGCCTCCGGACAGCGTCGACAGGGGCCCGCCCCAGCTCGATCAGGGGGCAGGGGACCTCCCGGGCATAGGAACCGATCTCCACCCGGAGGGACGGGAAGACGATTCCGGTCCGCTTCAGCGCCGTACGCAATTCAAGGACCGCGTCCTCCGCATCGCTCAAACAGTCCATGGCATGGCGCTTTTCCTGGTCCGACATGGTGGATCCCTTTCTCTCCCAGATGAATTTCACGCTTCGTATTGCGACAGTGACAGCACTCCGGCTACCTTCGCCAGAGTCCGGCGCTCTACAACGCGTCGGCAGGGAAAAGGAGTTGAGCCATGGCCAAAGGTCAACAGCAGGCGGCCTGGGAGTTCTTCGGAGCGGAACTCAAACGAAGGCGCGAGGACGCCGATCTGACCCAGGTCGAAGTGGGGATGGCGGTCTTCGTCTCGGGCGGGTACATCGGCCAGTTCGAACAGGCGATCCGGAAGCCGCAGCTGGATGTGGCGATGCGGCTCGACGCTTTACTGCAAACCGGAGGTTTTTTCGAGCGGCTGTGGAGGAAGCTGATCGACAGCTCGCCGCATGCGAGTTACTTCGTGGCGGCTGCGGAGCTGGAGTCGCTGGCGACGCACATCCATGAGTGGGAGCCGGGGTTGGTGCCCGGTCTGATGCAGACCGCCGAGCACATCCGAGCAATGATCCTCGCGGACCACCCCTTCGCACGAGAGAAGGAGATCGAGGACAAGGTCGCACTGCGGATGGATCGAGCCCGGCTGCTCCAGGGGCCATCCAATCCGGAGTACTGGGCCATCCTGCATGAAGCGACGCTGCGGGTCCCGGTAGGCGGGCCCGAGGCCATGGCCCGGCAGCTTGCCCACCTGGCGGACCTTATCCGTAGCCGCAGGGCAGTGATACAAGTCATCCCATTTAGCGCTGGGGCCTACCCGCTCATGGCCATGAGCCTGAGGCTGATGGAGTTCGAGGACACGCCGCCCACCGTCTATACAGAGGCTGTGTATTCAGGAAATCTGCTGGACGATCCGTCTGTGGTGAAGCGCGCACAGCGGGCCTACGATCTGCTCAGGGCCGCCGCACTGTCTCCCGAGGCGTCCCTCGACCTGATCGAGTCGGCAGCAGAGGACCACAGACGATGCGCGAGTACGACCTGAGCTTTGCTCGGTGGCGCAAGAGCAGCTACAGCGACACCAACAACGGGAACTGCGTCGAGGTGCTCGACGACGTCCCCGGTGTCGTCCCCGTCCGCGACAGCAAGACCCCCTCCGGACCCGTCCTCGTCATCCCCGCCCCCGCCTGGCAGACCTTCATAGACGACCTCCGGGCCTGACCCGCCCGGCAGCGGCCTCCCCACGGGCCCGACTCGCGTGCTGACGCGCCGAGTCGGGCCCGTACCCGTTTCCGCGGCACCCGTAAGAAGTCCGGGCGTCCGGACACAGACAGGGTGTGGATCGATGCGGAGGAGGGAGGGCGGCCATGGATGACTGGCGCGGGTTCGAGAGCGTCTATCGGGAGACCTCGCTGCCGGTGCTGCGTTTTCTGCGGCGGAGGGTTCCGGCCGAGCTGGCGGAGGACGCGCTGTCGGAGGTGTATCTGACGGCCTGGCGGCGGCGGGGCGAGCTGCGCGGGGAGCCGCTGCCCTTTCTGTACGGGATAGCGAAGCTCGTCGCGGCGAACGCGCTGCGGACGGCCGGGCGGTCGTGGCGGCTGCGGGAGCTGATGGCGGCGGAGGCGGAGACCGGGGACGGGCACCGGCCGGCGGCCGAGCAGTCGGCGGTGGACCGGATCTCGGCGGCGGAGGCGCTGGACCGGCTGCCCGAGCGGGACCGGGAGGCGCTGGTGCTGGTCGCCTGGGACGGGCTGGGGGTACGGCAGGCGGCGAAGGTCGCGGGGTGCGGGACGGCCGCGTTCTCCGTACGGCTGCACCGGGCCCGCAGACGGCTGGAGCGGCTGCTCGACGACGACACCGCACAGGACACGGGCACGGGCACGGTCACGGGCGCGAAGAACGCGAACACAGGCACAGGCACAGGCGCAGGAAGGGGAGCGGGAGATGAGCGGGGACACGACTCGGGTGAGGGCGCTGCTGTCGGCGCACGATCCGGCCGCCGGGGTGGAGACGGTGCCTGAGCGGGTGATCGGCGAGGTGGCCGCCGGACGGGCGGACGCGCCGGTGACCGTCGTACGGGCCGGGCGGCGGCTCGCGCTGCGGGCGGGGTTCGGGCTGGCGCTGGCCGGGGTGGCGGCCGGGGTCGTCCTCGGCGCGGGGGGCGAGGAGAGTCCGCGGTCCACCGGTGCGGAGGCCGCGCCCTGGGACGGGGATCTGCCCGCCCGGACCGGGACGGACTGGGTGACCTACGCCGACTGGGTCGCGGTCGTCCGGGCCACCGAGGACGAGGAGATCCCGCCCACGCGGGAGGAGATCGAGCGCGGTTACATCAGCCGCAGCGCGAAACTCACCGTCGACCGGGTGCTGTGGAGCCGGCCGGCCGCCGAGGGCCGGGCTCCGGTGCACTTCACCGTGGACGCGGCGGGGTGGACCGTCGAGGGCACGGAACGGAAGGAGTTCGTCCGGCCGGGCGAGCCCCGGTTGGAGACCGGGCACACGTACATCGTCGCGCTGGCCCGGGGGGCGGAGGGCTCGTGGGGGCCGATCGGGGACGGCGCGGTCCTCCCGTACGACGGGGCCGTCATCGGCGAGGGCGAGTCCGGGGGCGAGAGGGTCACCGCGGCGGCGGTCACCGCGCCCGAGGGCAGTGTGGAGCGGCGGGTGGCGGGGAAGGATGCCCGGGCGCTGGTCGAGCTGCTGGAGGCGGCGGATCCGGACCCGGCGGCCGCGCCCTTCGCCTCCCTTCCGCCGGAAGAGCGATTCGCCAGGTCGGGCCGGAAATGAACCGTCAGCCGACCTTATGGACAAGGGACTTGAGTTGCGCGTCACACCTGAACGGAACAACCTCTCCGCACGCCACGCCGTCCCCCCGGGCGTAGAAGCATCCATGGGGAGGAAGCACATGCGGAGAACGCTCACGGGGATCGTTTCCCTTGCCCTGCTGATGGGCACGGCGACGGCGGGGGCCCACGCGGTGGAGTCGGAGGACCCGGCGCGGTCCGCCGGGACCCAGGCGAAGGCGGCGGACATCAAGGCCCGCCTCCTGGCGATACCGGGGATCAAGTTCATCAGCGAGGAGAAGGTCGGCAAGCACCGGTTCTTCACGCTGAGCTACGCCCAGCCGATCGACCACAAGAACCCGCGCAAGGGCACGTTCCAGCAGCAGTTCACGCTGCTGCACAAGGACACCAGCCGCCCCACCGTCTTCCACACCTCCGGATACTTCCTCTGGCCCGACCCGGAGCGCTCGGAGCCCGCGCGGATCATCGACGGCAACGAGGTCTCGCTGGAGCACCGCTTCTTCCCGCCGTCCCGGCCGCAGCCGGCGGACTGGTCGAAGCTCACGATCCGCCAGGCGGCGGACGACCAGCACCGGCTGTTCACCGCGCTGAAGAAGATCTACACCAAGAAGTGGATCTCCACCGGCGCCTCCAAGGGCGGTATGACCGCCTCCTACTACGAGCGCTTCCACCCCAAGGACATGGACGGCGTGGTGGCCTATGTCGCCCCCAACGACGTGAACAACAAGGAGGACTCGGCGTACGACAAGTTCTTCGACAAGGTCGGCACCAAGAAGTGCCGTGACCTGCTGAAGGGCATGCAGCGCGAGGCGCTGGTCCGCCGGGGGCCGATGGAGAAGCTGCTCGCCAAGTCGGCCGCCGAGACCGGGGCCACCTTCAAGACCGTGGGCTCCCTGAGCAAGGCGTACGAGGGCGCGATCCTCGGCATGGCGTGGGGCTTCTGGCAGTACTCCTCGGTGGAGGTGTGCGACTCGATCCCGGCCGCGCCGAAGAAGCTCAGCGACGCGAAGCTGTACGCGGCCCTGCAGGAGCTGGGCGGGGTCGACGGCTCCAGCGACGCCGGCCTCGAACCGTTCACGCCGTACTACTACCAGGCCGGCACGGAGCTGGGCGCGCCCACGCTGAAGACGCCGGCCCATCTGAAGGGCCTGGTCCGCTACGGCGATCTGCCGCCGCGCTCGTACGTGCCCCGCGACATCCCGATGACGTTCAAGCCGAAGACGATGGCGGACATCGGCGGCTGGGTGCGCGACAACGCCCGGCAGATGCTCTTCGTCAACGGCGAGTACGACCCGTGGGCCGCCGAGCCGTTCCGCCTGGGCAAGGGCGCGAAGGACAGCTATGTCTTCACCGTGCCCAAGGCGAACCACGGCGCCGACATCGCGAGCCTGCCGTCGAAGCAGCGGACGCTCTCCATCGCGAAGCTCCAGAAGTGGGCCGGGGTGGCCCCCGCCTCGGTGCTGAAGGACCACTCGAAGGCGAAGCCGCTGGGCGCGTTCAGCGCCGAGCTGGACCGCAAGGACGACCGCCGCGAGCGGACGCTCCGGCTTCCGTGAGCCGTGCGCCCGGTGCGGCATGTGCCGCACCGGGCGCCTCGGGCACGGACCTGTGCACACGAACGAACACGGACTGATGCGGGGTGTGCCATGGGCAGCGCAGCGGAAGACGGTCCCGCCGCTCTCTACGGGAGCGTCTCGCTCGGGCTCGGCGTCATCGGCCTGGTCTGTATGGCCCTGTACGCGGTCGGGGTCGGCCCGCTCGCCTTCGTGCTGGGGCCGCCGGCCGTCACCTTCGGGATCCTCGGGCTGGTCGCCAAGGTCCACCGGACCAAGTCGGCCATCGGGCTGGCCGCCGGGCTGATCCCCACGGGGCTTCTGCTGCTGCTGCCGTTCGGCGTGGCACCCCTCTAGCCCCCGCCCCCGCGAGCGCCCGGCTACGGCCCCGCCGGCCCCCCGCGCCCCTCAGGGCGAGGGCGTACGCGCCGTCGAGAGCAGCCGGTCGACGTCGGCGGGCTGGAACTGGAGGGCGGCGCCCACGGTGGCCAGGACCTCGCGCTCGGCGGGGCTGTAGGGCGCGTCGGCGAGCGCGATGCGCGCGCCCTGGAGCAGGATCGACTCGCGTCCGGCCGGGGCGAGATGCGGAGCCAGCGGCTCCAGCGCCTCGTGCAGCTCGATCGCGAGGGCCGCGCCGTAGGGGCCGACATCGGTGACGAAGCGGCCGGTGTCGGCGGCGAGGGCCTCGATCAGCCCGGTGAGCTGCTCCTCGGTGCAGTCCTGGAGGCCGGCCGCGCGGACGGTGGCCACGGCGGTCTCCCGGACCTGACGGGAGGAGGTGCCGCCGGAGGCGAGCACCGCCAGCGTCACGGTGTGCACCGCGTCCCGCAGCATCGCGGAGAACCGGCCGGTGGTGGGGTGGTCGAGGGCGTCCATCCCGAAGTGCCCGTGGCACACGGCGCACTCGACGACCGGCCCGGCGGCCCCGCGCGGCAGCAGCGGAACACCGAGCAGGGTGAAGCGGCGGCGGCCGGTCCGGCGGCGGTAGTTGCGGTCCCCTCCGCAGTCGGGGCAGAAGAACTCTCCGTCCCCGACCGTGTTCCAGGACGTGTGAATGCCGCAGACCAGCAGCTTTCGGCCAAACAATCCCCGGTCTGCGCGCACCGCGCACCTCCGTAACGCTCCGGCAACATTCCCGCGTTGACGTGATGTTAGCCACATGGCGCGGGTGCCGTCAGCACCCCGGGGGCAGGAGGCCCGTTCATGGCCGATTCCCCGCCATGCCGTCCCCAGGCGAAATCCCCGCGAACCGCACCTGGAATCCCGGTGCCCGCAAGGGAGATTCACGGTGAAAAGGACCGTGCCCCTGGAACATCCGCGGCGGGATGTGCCAGGGGCACGGCGGTGGAGGCGATACCCGGATCAGCGAGTGGCGCGGTTGACGGCGGAGACGACCGCCTTCAGGGAAGCCCTGGTCGTGTTGGCATCGATGCCGATGCCCCACAGCACCTTGCCGTCGATCGCGCACTCGATGTACGAGGCGGCCTGGGCCGAGGCGCCCTCGCTCATGGTGTGCTCGGTGTAGTCCAGCAGCCGGGCGTCGACCCCCACCTTGTTGAGCGCCGCGAAGAAGGCGGAGATCGGACCGTTCCCGGAGCCCGACAGCACGGTGTCGACGCCGTCCACGACCGCCTCGACGGTCAGGGTGTCGATACCGTCCGTGTCCGTGGTCGTCTGGCCCGAGCGGAGCTGGACCCTCCCCCAGCGGCCCTCGGCGTCGTCGGGGCTGGGCAGGTACTCGTCCTGGAAGACGGACCAGATCGCGGCGGGGGTGACCTCGCCGCCCTCGGTGTCGGTCTTGGCCTGGATGATCTTCGAGAACTCGATCTGCATCCGGCGCGGCAGATCCAGCTTGTGGTCGTTCTTCAGGACGTAGGCGATGCCGCCCTTGCCGGACTGCGAGTTGACCCGGATGACCGCCTCGTAGGAGCGGCCGACGTCCTTCGGGTCGATGGGCAGGTACGGGACGTTCCACTCCAGGTCGTCCACGGTCTTGCCGGCCGCCGCGGCCTCGGCCTCCAGCGCGTCGAAGCCCTTCTTGATGGCGTCCTGGTGGGAGCCGGAGAAGGCGGTGTAGACCAGGTCGCCCGCGTAGGGGTGGCGCGGGTGGACCTCCATCTGGTTGCAGTACTCGCTGGTGCGGCGGATCTCGTCGATCTGCGAGAAGTCGATCTGCGGGTCGACGCCCTGGGAGAACAGATTCATGCCCAGGGTCACCAGGTCGACATTGCCGGTGCGCTCCCCCTGCCCGAACAGGCAGCCCTCGATCCGGTCCGCGCCGGCCATCAGCGCCAGCTCGGCGGCGGCGACGGCGGTGCCCCGGTCGTTGTGCGGGTGCACGGAGAGGCAGACGAACTCACGGCGGGACAGATTCCGGCTCATCCACTCGAAGCGGTCGGCGTGGGTGGAGGGCGTGGAGCGCTCCACGGTGGCCGGCAGATTCAGGATGATCTCGCGGCCGGCCTCCGGCTGCCAGACGTCCATCACGCCCTCGCAGACCTCCAGGGCGAAGTCCAGCTCGGTGTCGGTGAAGATCTCGGGGCTGTACTGGTAGCCGAAGACCGTCTCCGGGCCCAGCAGCTTCTCCGCGTACTCGACGACCAGCCGGGTGCCGTCCACGGCGATCTGCCGGACCTGCTCGCGCGAGCCCCGGAAGACGACGCGGCGGAAGGTGGGCGCGGTGGCGTTGTACAGATGGACGGTGGCCCGGTGGGCGCCGCGCAGGGACTCCACGGTGCGCTCGATCAGCTCTTCGCGGGCCTGGGTCAGGACGGAGATCGTCACGTCCTCGGGGATCGCGCCCTCTTCGATGATGGAGCGTACGAACGCGAAGTCGGTCTCGCCGGAGGACGGGAAGCCGACCTCGATCTCCTTGTAGCCCATGCGGACCAGCAGGTCGAACATCTCGCGCTTGCGGGCGGGCGACATGGGGTCGATCAGCGCCTGGTTGCCGTCGCGCAGATCGGTGGAGAGCCAGCGGGGGGCGACGGTGACGCGGTTGTCGGGCCAGGTGCGGTCGGCGATGTCCACGGCCTCGTACGGGCCGTATTTGTGGATCGGCATGCCGGACGGCTGCTGGGTGTGGGTCGCGTTGGTGATGGGAGTGGGGCGACCGACGGACGAGTCAGACATATGCGCAGGGCTCCTCGGGGTCCAAAGCTGTGGACGGCCGACGATTTCGAAGCAGCACCAGATCCCGCGGGGAGGGAGTCGGCCTACGACTACAGGCCCTCGCCGCGGCAGCTAAGGAGAAGCAGCCCGAAACGCATGATGCGAGGCAGCCTAACCGAGAATCCGGCGCACACCCCCCGCGTATCACTATGCGGGACACCGTTCGGTTTCAGCCAACCGGGATACTTCACTCCATTTCACTAATCGTCGTGGCAACCAGTGACAACGCCATGACCCGGTGCCACATTGCCGCTCATGGCAGACACCCACGCAGGTTCCCGTCCCGTCTACTGCACGATCATCCCGCCGCATGTGCTGGACACCCTGGCCAGGGGGGCGGACGCGGTGCTCGCCGCGGCCGCCCAGCGGACCCTGGAGCTCGACGCCGCCAACCGGACCCGGCGCCGGATCACCACCGTCCGGGGCCTGGTCTCCTCCGCCGCCTCGGTCCTCGGGGCCGGTCCCGAGGAGCCGGACCGCACGGTCTACGACTGCGAGAACCGCACCAGGCTGCCCGGGAAGAAGGTCCGCGCAGAGGGCGAGGAGCCCGGCCGGGACGCCACCGTCAACCGCGTGTACGCGGGCCTGGGGGCCACCTTCGAGCTGCTGCTGAAGTCGTACGGCCGCAGCTCGCTCGACGGCGAGGGGCTGCCGCTGATCGCGAGCGTCCACTACGACGAGAAGTACGGGAACGCCTTCTGGGACGGCGAGCAGATGGTGTTCGGCGACGGGGACGGGGAGATCTTCCTCGACTTCTCCATCCCGGTCGACGTCATCGCGCACGAGCTGGCCCACGGCCTCACCCAGTACACGGCCAATCTGGAGTACTTCAGCCAGTCGGGCGCGCTGAACGAGTCGGTGTCCGACGTCATCGGCTCGCTGGTGAAGCAGTACACCCTCGGCCAGACCGCCGACGAGGCCGACTGGCTGATCGGGGCCGGGCTGCTGGCCCCGCGCGTCACGGGCGTCGCGCTGCGGAGCCTGAAGGCCCCGGGGACGGCGTACGACGACGACGTCCTGGGCAAGGACCCGCAGCCGGCGACGATGGACGACTACGTCCGCACGGGCCGGGACAACGGCGGGGTGCACATCAACTCCGGCATCCCCAACCACGCCTTCTATCTGCTCGCCACCGAGCTGGGCGGAAAGTCGTGGGAGCGGGCCGGGCAGATCTGGTTCGACACCCTGACCGGCGGCGAGCTGTCCTCGGACGCGCGGTTCGGCGAATTCGCCCGGCTGACGGTGGCGGCCGCCCGGGCGCGCTACGGCGACGGCGAGGAGCTGCAGGCGGTCCAGAAGGCGTGGTCGACGGTGAAGGTGCCGACCGACTGAGCGCCGTCACGGCCGGTGGACCGGTCCGGGGCGGCGCGCTGCTACCGTCCCGGACCGATCCGTACTAGAACGGAAGCCATGCGCATCCAGGTACGACGTACGGGCGGCTTCGCCGGGATCGAGCGGTACGCCGAGGTGGAGACCTCGGAGCGGACCGACGCGGACAGCTGGCACGCTCTCGCCGAGGCGGCGGTGGCCGAGGCGTCCGCCGCCCCCGGCAGGGGGGTGCCGGACGGATTCGGCTACGAGCTGACCGTGGACGGGCGGACGGTGTACTGCTCGGACCCGCGGCTCACGGACGGGCAGCGCGAGCTGATCTCCCGCGTGCTGAAAGAGGGCTCGTAGCGGGCTCGCGCCGGGCTCGCGCCGGGCTTCTCGCGTGCCGGGCCCGGCCCGGGACCGGTGAGGGCCCTCGGGCGTCACCGGTCCGGGGTGTCCGGAGTGGTCCGGAGCGGTCCGGGTGACGTCCGAGGGGATCCCCGGGTCAGAAGCCGAGCTTGCGCAGCTGCTTCGGGTCGCGCTGCCAGTCCTTCGCGACCTTGACGTGCAGATCGAGGAAGACGGGGGTGCCCAGGAGCGCCTCGATGTGCTTGCGGGACTTGGTCCCGACGTCCTTCAGGCGCTTGCCCTTGGGGCCGATGATGATCCCCTTCTGGCTGGGGCGCTCGATGTACAGATAGGCGTGGATGTCCAGCAGCGGCTTGTCCGCCGGACGGTCCTCGCGCGGGATCATCTCCTCCACGACCACCGCGATCGAGTGCGGCAGCTCGTCGCGGACGCCCTCCAGCGCGGCCTCGCGGATCAGCTCCGCGACCATGACCTGCTCGGGCTCGTCCGTGAGATCGCCCTCCGGATAGAGCGCGGGACCCTCCGGGAGCAGCGGGACCAGCAGGTCGGAGACGAGCTGCACCTGCTTGTCGGCGACGACCGAGACCGGGATGATCTGCGCCCACTCGATGCCCAGCTCGCGGCCGAGCTGGTCGATCGCGATGAGCTGCTCGGCGAGGGCCTTGGAGTCGACCAGGTCGGTCTTGGTGACGATCGCGACCTTGGGGGTCTTCTTGACCTCCGCCAGCTCCTTGGCGATGTAGCGGTCGCCGGGGCCGAGCTTCTGGTCGGCGGGCAGGCAGAAGCCGATGACGTCGACCTCGGCCCAGGTGGCGCGCACGACGTCGTTGAGCCGCTCGCCGAGGAGGGTGCGCGGCTTGTGCAGGCCGGGGGTGTCGACCAGGATCAGCTGCGCCTCGGGGCGGTGGACGATGCCGCGCACGGTGTGCCGGGTCGTCTGCGGCCGGTTGGAGGTGATCGCCACCTTCTGGCCGACGAGAGCGTTCGTGAGGGTGGACTTGCCCGCGTTGGGGCGGCCTACGAAGCAGGCGAAGCCCGCCCGGTGGGCGGCGGGCTCGGAGGACGGGGTACGAACACTCATGCCGCCCATTGTCGCTGATGCCGGACGCCCTCGTGTCGTCAGCCCGGCCCGGGGGTCGCGGCGCGCCGGTTCCGGGGTCCGTTCCGGAGCCGGTGGAGCAGCCGTTCGCGGAACCGGAACGCGAGTCCGGCCGCCGCCGCGGCGAGCACGGCGGCCGCCCCCCACGGCACGGCGAGGAAGGAGGCGCCCGCCGACTCCCGTACCTCCCGGGCGGTCGCGGTCAGCCGTATCTCGCCCCACTCCAGCTGGGGCGAGCCGGACCAGCGCTCGGTGAGCCGGATCCGCTGGCGGGGCAGCAGCTCGGCGGGGACCTTCGTCAGCCTCCGGCTGAGCAGATCCCGCCCGAAGAGCCCCTCCGCCTTGAGCGTGACCGTGGGATCGAGGGTCACATTGCCCCGGTTGTGGAGGGTGTACGAGATGAGAGCGCTGCTCTCGCCGAGTCCGGGCGCCGGCGGGCGGTCCTGGTCGATCCGGACGTCCTCGACGGAGAGGGCGGGGACGGCTGGTCCGTTCACCCTCAGATGGACGCGGGCGCCCACCGCCTGCCGTACGCCGACGGCGACCGGGCCCTTCGGCGGAGCGACCCGCTCGTCCAGGGCGACCAGCGCGCCGGGGTGGTCGCCCGGTTCGGCGGACTCGGGGACGGTGAGGGTGTAGGGCACGGTGACCGAGCCGCGCGCGGGGACGGTGATCCGCTCCCGGGCCGGCGACGCCCAGGCTCCGACGCCGCGCTGTCTCTCGTCCGGGGAGCGCACGGCGAAGCCGCCGTCCCGGGGGGTGTTGTAGGCGTCGGCCGCGTACAGCCGGAAGGTCAGCGGGGCGGCGGTCCGGTTGGTGACGGTGACCTTGTCGGTGACGGACTGGCCCGGGTCGGCGGAGAGATAGAAGTACGGCCGGCCGCCCGGCCCGGCCGCCGCCGGGAAGACGGACCACTGGCCGTTGTCGGCGGCCCGCGCGCTCGGGGCCGCGAGCAGGACGGCGGCGGGCGCGAGGGCCAGTACGAGAGCGAGGGCGAGGGCGAGGGCGAGGGCCGGGAGCAGGGCGCGCGGCGAGGTGGGCTGGGACATGGGCGGCCCCCGGGGCGGGGCGGACCGGCCGGGTGGGCGGCCGGTCCGCCGGACGGGCGGTCGGACGGCGTGGTCGGGCGGGTGGTCGGGCGGTCGGGCGGCCAGCGTGGTCGGGCGGGTGGTCGGGCGGCCAGCGTGGTCGGGCGAGTGGTCGGACGGCGTGGGCGGGCGGACGGGTCAGGTGAGCGTGAGGGTGAGCACTCCGGAGTACTCCCCGGGCGCGGTGTACGCGGGCACCTTCAGCGAGACCCAGGCGTCCACGGTGAACTCGCCGCCGGTGAGCGTGCCGTCCGGGGCGGAGGCGAGGGTCGCCCCGGCGCTGCCGACGCTCCCCTTCGAACCGGCCTCGCAGACGCTGGGGCTGCCCTGCCGGGTGGCGCAGGCGGGGACCCAGTGGAGCCGGCCGGCGTCGATCACGCTGCCGGAGGGGCCGGTGAAGTCGGTGACCTTGCCGGTGAGGGACCAGCCGGCGGGGCCGCCCCGGAAGTCCTTGACGGTGACCGTCTGAAGATCGCCCTTCGCGCCGCCGCCGGTGCCGAAGTCGACGGACGAGAGCCGTACGGCGTCTCCCGCCTGGGACATCGTGAGCGAGCCCGCGGTGACGGAGGCGGTGAGCTTCTGGCTGTCCTTGGGCAGCGGGGTGTCGTCGACGACGCTGTACGCCGCCGGGCCCGCGCCCTTCTCGGCCGACCAGGAAGCACCCTCGTACGCGACGATTCCGGTGGTCGCCCGGTCGTTGACCTTCAGCCGCCCGGTGAAGCCGCCCTCGGCGTCGGAGGTGAAGGTCAGCCTGTCGGCGGTCTGGGCCTGGCCGGCCCGGCCGGCGAGGGTGATCTCGGTGAGCGGGGTGAACTTCGAGCCGGTGACGGTGACCCGGTCGCCGGGCTTTCCGGAGGCGGAGCCGAGGGAGATCGCGCGCTCATTGGCCCCGGGGTCGTCGGTCGCCACGATCGTCGCGGAGACCGGCGCGGGCGGGCTGCTGACCGTGCAGGGGGTGTCGAGTTCCATGATGTAGCTGGTGTGGATGTTGTAGTCGCCGGGCGAAAGCGTGATCGAACCGGGCGCGGTGACCTTGAAGGACCCGGTCATGGAAAATGGCGGGAATTCGCCCTTGCCGGGGACGGGCGGATTCTTCTTGGGGCCGGTGACGGTGAGCTTTCCGCTCTGCGCGCCGCCGAGGGCGACCTCTCCGGTGGGCGTCATGATGTCGGCGGGCAGCGCCAGATCGACCGGGTTGCTCGCGGCCGGTTTGCTCACCTTGTAGGTGACGGTGACGGTGTCGCCGACCTTGGGGGCGGTCTTGTCGACGGTGATCTCGGCGGTGGTGGTGCCGTTGATGGGCGGGATGCCGGCGACGGGCGGCGGTACGCAGCGGGTCGCGAAGTCCACCGCGCCGGCGGCGGCGGGCGCGGCGTTCGCGGGCCCGGTGAGCGCCGCCGTACCGGCGACGAGCAGGGCCGCGCCGAGCGCGGCGGTCCAGCGGCGGGGGCCGCGGCGGCGGGCGGCCGGCTCTCGCGCGGCGGACTCTCGGGTGGCTGAGGCCATGTCGGTGCCCTTCGGAGGATCGCAGGGAGCCATTGACGGGGTGGGGCACGGAGAAGTCAAGGGAGCCGGACGGCTTTGTCTGATGGCCCATCAGATACGCTGAGGATCCGGCCGGGAGCGGGTGGGGCCCCGCCTCCCGGCCGGATCCGCGGGCTCAGCTGAAGACGAACGGGCCCGGGGTCTGCGAGGTCACCGCGTCACAGCTGACCGGGAAGCCGAAGATGGTCATCGACAGGGCGGTGCCCGCGAAGTACGAGTCGAGGCTGTTGCCGGGGGCGACCGTGCCGCTCAGCGGGCCCATCGTCACCGCCGAGTTGGCGGGGAGCGCCGGGTTCCTCTTGCCGGTGAACTTGACGGTCCCGCCGCCTCTCTTCGCCAGGGTGAGCGTCGAGCTGATGGTGTCCTTCGCGACGGCGACCGGGGTGGTCACCGCCGAGTTGATCGTGATCGTCGCGGCGGTGCCGCTCTGGGTCGCGGTGAGGGTGGCGGCGCCGCCGCCCCAGGTGCCGCAGTCGTACGTCGCCTGCGCCGTGCCGGGGGTGACCGCGGCGGCGGCCGGGGCGAGGACGAGGGAGGCGACGGCGAGCGCTCCCGCCGTCAGGGCCGTGCCGATCAGTGGTCTGCTGCCTCGCATGGGGGTTTCCCCTTCCCGTTTCGGGGATCGGTGGGCGCGGCGACGGACCGCGCCGGGGGCGGGCGGGCGCGGGGGAGCCGCGTCGGAACGTGCGGACGGGTCGTCCGGGAATCCCGCGGGCGGGGTGCGCACGCCACACGAACACCAGGAACGCCCGGCCCACCCCGGACCCCGGGGCGGACCACCCCGACAGACCTGACGACCCGTCGGTTCAACCGCTGTTCATTGACCCCCACCGGGCCGACGATTGCAAGACAACTCGGCTTGATTCTTAAGCCTGGGGGGGCGGGGGCCCTCGCGGGCCCCGGGGGCCCGAAGCGACGCTCAGCCCCACCGGAGCCGGGCGGGCGGGCCCGTCCTCAACCGGCGGGCCGGCCGAAGCGACACCCAGCCCCGCCGAACGCTGGGCGAGCGGGCCCCCACAAAACCCCGGGACCCAGGGCGGCGGGCCGACCGAAGCAACACCCAACCCCGCCAAACGCTGGGCGAGCGGGCCCCACAAAACCCCGGAGCCCAGGGCGGCGGGCCGACCGAAGCAATATCCAGCCCCGCCGGCGATTGAGGCGCGGGGGCTCGGGGGCAGGCCCCCGACAACAAGCCGCAGCCACGCGACAGCCCCCGAGGCCCAGGGCCGTCCTCAAACGCCGGACGGGCTGGAACTTGAACCACACGCCCCAGCCCACACCCCAGCACCCCCGAGCCCAGGACCGTCCTCAAACGCCGGACGGGCTGAAGCCACACCCCACCGGGCCGTCACATATCCCCGGAGCCCAGGGCGGCGGGTCCGTCCTCAAACGGCGGGCCGGCCGAAGCGACACCCCAGCCCCGCCGGCGATTGAGGCGCGAGGAGGGGGCGGTCAGGTGGTGAGGGTGGTGGATTTGAGGGTGCCGTCGGGGGTGGCGAGGTGGAGGGGGGTGGCGGGGCCGCCGAGGTCACGCACGGCGGCACGATCCGCGTCGGACACCGCCTCCGCCTCCGACACCACCGCCGCCGCCTCCAAAGACCTCGCCCCACTCGCCACCGCCATCGCCACCGCCGTCTGCAGCGCGCTCAGCGCCAGCGACTCCAGCGCGACGGTGCCCGCCACATACGTACGCCCGGTCTCGTCGCGCACGGCCGCGCCCTCGGGCACACCGTTGCGGGCCCGGGCGCTGCGCGCCAGCGTAATGATCTTGCGGTCCTCGGGGCCGAGGTCGCCGGAGTCGGTGCTCTGCGTCATACCCCGAGCATAGGACGGGGCCCCCGCACAGCGGCGAGGGCCCCGGGACCGGGACCCTCGCCGGACCGGCGCGCCGGGGACGATCAGCCCTGGGCGGCCTTGACGAACTTCTCGCCCGAGCGCTTGGCGAGGTCGTCGAAGTTCTTGTGCCCGGAGGCGTCGGACGGGACGTAGGAGATCCGGGAGACGCCGGTGCCCTGACGGACAACCTGGAGGTTCGTCTCGAACTTCATCGAGAGCGACTTGATCTCGGTCTTCATCAGGAAGGCGTGGGACTCGTCCCCGGCCTTCGGCGCGGAGGGCAGCTTCTCCACCGTCATCGCCATCCCCTGCTCGCCCTCGCCGATGGCGAAGGCGGTGCAGGCGTCCAGCGCCGTGCTCAGCGCCTTGGTGAAGTCCTCGGCTCCCGAGCCGGTGAAGGTGAAGACGTTCTGGGCGAGCAGGCCGCTCTCCTTGGGCCCCTCGAAGTCGGCGCTGCCGCCGTCCGTCGCCCCGGCGATCTTCTTGTTGAGGAAGTCGGCGACCGGCTGGCACTCCTTCTTGTCGGCCTTGTACGCGATCTCGTCCGTGGCCGACTCGCCCGCCTTGTATCCGGCGGGGAGGTCCTTCAGCTCGACCAGACCGGCCTTCATCTGCTCGGCGGTCAGCGGCTTGGCGGTGGCGGAGCCCTTGGACTTCTTGTCGCCGTCGGAGCCCGAGCCCGAGTCCGAGTCGCCGCAGGCGGCGGCCGTCAGACAGAGGGCGGAGACGGTGAGGACGGCGGCGGCGCGGCGGCGCATACGGGTACGCATGAAAGTGGTGACTCCCTTAGGGCAGGTGCTGGGGAGCTTCCGCCCTCCCTGCTGGACTGGCAGAGAATACCCACACAGGGGATTCACAACTTCATCGACCGGGCCCACCACCCGGTGATACCGGCTCCGGCCGGCCGCCCTCAGGGACGGTCCAGCCGGAGCCGCACCGCCTTGGGAAGACCGGCCACCACCAGGTCGTACGAGTCCTCGATCAGCTCCCGGACCATCCGGTCCGGCAGCTCGCCGACGGTCACCGTGTTCCAGTGGCGCTTGTTCATGTGATAGCCGGGGAGGATCGCCGGATGGTCGGCGCGGAGCCGCACCGCGTTCTCCGGCTCGCACTTGAGATTGACGGTCAGCGGCTTCGCGTCGAGCGCGCTGAGGGCGAACATCTTGCCCGCGACCTTGAAGACCGAGGTCTCCGGGCCGAAGGGAAACTCCTCGACCACGTCGTTGAAGTCCAGACAGAACGCCTTCAGCTGCCGCGCCCTCATGCCGCGTGATCTCCCTCCGGGCGGGCCTCGACGGGCTCCGCCAGCACGGTGACGATCTTGTTCCGCCGGCCGGCCGGGGACTCGGCGGTCAGCCGCAGCGCCCGCCCGTCCGGCAGGTCGACCACGGCGCTCGCCCCGGAGATCGGGACCCGGCCCAGCGCCTTCGCGAGCAGTCCGCCGACGGTCTCCACATCCTCGTCGTCCAGCTCGTCCAGTCCGTACAGCTCGCCGAGATCGCCGATGTCGAGCCGGGCGGTGACCCGATAGCTGCCGTCGCCCAGATCCTCGACCGGGGGCAGCTCGCGGTCGTACTCGTCGGTGATCTCACCGACGATCTCCTCCAGGATGTCCTCGATGGTGACGATGCCCGCGGTGCTGCCGTACTCGTCGATGACGACCGCGACATGGTTGCGCTTCTGCTGCATCTCGCGGAGCAGGTCCCCCGCGTTCTTGGTGTCGGGGACGAAGACGGCGGGACGCATCGCCGTGGAGAGGAGGTCCGACTCCGACTCCCGGTTGACATGCGTCTTGCGGGCCAGGTCCTTGAGATAGACGATGCCGACGATGTCGTCCTCGCTCTCCCCGGTGACGGGGATCCGCGAGAAGCCCGAGCGCAGCGCGAGGGTCAGCGCCTGACGGACCGTCTTGTACCGCTCGATGCTGATGAGGTCCGTGCGAGGGACCATCAGTTCGCGTACGAGGGTGTCGCCCAGCTCGAAGACGGAGTGCACCATCCGGCGCTCGTCGTCCTCGATCAGGGACTCCTGCTCGGCCAGGTCGACCAGCGCCCGCAGCTCCGCCTCGCTCGCGAAGGGTCCCTTGCGGAAGCCCTTCCCGGGGGTGAGCGCATTGCCGATGAGGATCAGCAGCTGGGGAATCGGGCCCATGATCCGGGCCAGCGGCAGCAGCACATAGGCGGCGGCCGTGGCCGTGTTCAGCGGGTGCTGGCGGCCGATGGTGCGCGGGGAGACGCCGACGGCGACATAGGAGACGAGGACCATCACGCCGATGGCGACGGCCAGCGCCTCCCAGGTCTCGGGGAACTCCTGGAGACAGACATAGGTCACCAGGACCCCGGCGGCCATCTCGCAGGCGACCCGGACGAGCAGGGCGACGTTGAGATAGCGGGTGGGGTCGGCGGCCACCTGCTCCAGCCGGGCCGCGCCGCGCCGGCCCGCGCGGACGGCCTCGGCGGCGCGGAAGCTGGAGACGCGCGCGATGCCGGCCTCGGCGCACGCGGCCAGCCAGGCCACGATGACCAGCGCCACCGCGCCGACGATGAGGGGCGCGCTCATGAGACGGTCGGCGCCGGGGAGGGACCGGTGAGACCCGTCTCCGCCCGCCAGCCGTCGACGATCGCCGCCTGGAGGCCGAACATCTCGGCCTTCTCGTCCGGCTCCTCGTGGTCGTACCCCAGGAGATGCAGCACTCCGTGGACGGTGAGCAGCTGAAGCTCCTCGTCCATGGAGTGCTGGGTCGGGGCCTGCTCACCCTGCTGCTTCGCCACCTCGGGGCAGAGCACGATGTCGCCGAGGAGCCCCTGCGGGGGCTCCTCGTCGTCCTTGACCGGCGGACGCAGCTCGTCCATCGGGAAGGACATGACATCGGTCGGTCCCGGCAGGTCCATCCACTGGATGTGGAGCTGCTCCATGGCCTCGGCGTCCACGACGATCACCGACAGCTCGGAGAGCGGGTGGATGCGCATCCGGGCGAGGGCATAGCGGGCGACATCGAGGATCGCCCGCTCGTCGACCTCGGTTCCGGACTCGTTGTTGACGTCGATCGACATGGTGCTTTCTTACCGCTACTTCCCGTTTCCGGTCCCATGGCCCTGGCGAGGGGCCTTCCGGCCGCCGCTCTGGCCGCCGTGCTGACCGCCGCCCTGGCCGTCGTACTTCTCGTACGCGTCGACAATACGGCCGACCAGCTTGTGCCGTACGACGTCGTGGGACGTGAGACGTGAGAAGTGGACGTCGTCGACGCCCTCCAGGATGTCCTGGACCTGGCGCAGACCGCTCTTGGAGCCGCTGGGCAGGTCGACCTGGGTGACATCGCCGGTGATGACGATCTTCGAGTCGAAGCCCAGCCGGGTGAGGAACATCTTCATCTGTTCGGGGCTGGTGTTCTGCGCCTCGTCCAGAATGATGAACGCGTCATTGAGGGTGCGGCCCCGCATATAGGCCAGGGGCGCGACCTCGATGGTGCCCGCGGCCATCAGCCGGGGGATGGAGTCGGGGTCGAGCATGTCGTGCAGCGCGTCGTAGAGCGGGCGGAGGTAGGGGTCGATCTTCTCGTAGAGCGTGCCGGGGAGGAAGCCGAGCCGCTCCCCCGCCTCGACGGCGGGGCGGGTCAGGATGATTCTGTTGACCTGCTTGGACTGGAGGGCCTGGACCGCCTTGGCCATCGCGAGATAGGTCTTGCCGGTGCCCGCGGGGCCGATGCCGAAGACGACGGTGTGCTTGTCGATCGCGTCGACGTACCGCTTCTGGTTGAGCGTCTTGGGGCGGATGGTCCGGCCCCGGCTGGACAGGATGTTCTGCGTGAGCACTTCGGCCGGGGTCTCGGCCGCGCCGTCCGCGCCGCCGTTCTCACTGGCACGGAGCATGGCGATCGAGCGTTCCACTGCGTCCTCCGTCATCGGCTGCCCGGTGCGGAGCACGAGCATCATCTCGTCAAACAGGCGCTGGACGAGGGCGACTTCCGCCGCGTCCCCGACCGCGCTGACCTGATTGCCCCGGACATGGATGTCGGCTGCCGGGAAAGCCTTCTCGATCACTCGCAACAGGGCGTCGCCCGAGCCGAGGACCGTGACCATGGGGTGCTTGGCGGGAACGGTGAACGCGGCTCGTGCCTGCCCCGTCGCCGGGGGTCCCGCCGGGCCGCCGGGGCGCGGGGGGACGGTGTGGGCTGTGGGTGTCTGAGTCATGGGCCGGCTCTGTGGCCTGCACATACCTCCCGCTGCAGGGTTCTCGCTGCTCGACAACCTCTGGACATCCAGCGTACGACGCCGCACTGACAAGGACCGAGGGCTTTTCCGGCGGGCGGCCGGGGGTCCGGCCCGGGGGCTGCCGCCCGGCGGCCCGCCCCGGACCGGGCCGGGCCGTGGAAGCGGTCAGCCCGGTCTGATCCGGGCGGGGCCGAAGTCCCGTCCGGATCAGACCGGGCTGCGGAAGCCGATGGTCGGGACGGCCCGGCGCCGGGGCCAGGCGCCGGCCGGGGCGGGCAGCAGCGTGTCGAGGAAGGCGTACCGGGCGAGCGCGGCCGTGTCCTGCCCGGCGAGCGACCGCACCCGCTGCCACCAGGCGCCGATCTCCAGCCAGCCGGGCGCGGAGAGCGAGCCGCCGAACTCCTGCACGGAGAGCGCGGCGGTCAGCCCGGCGAAGGCGAGCCGGTCGGCGAGCGGCCAGTCCGCGAGGGTGCCGGTGACGAATCCGGCCACGAAGACGTCCCCGGCGCCGGTCGGGTCGAGCGCCTCCACCGCGATGGCGGGCACCTGGGCGCTCTCGCCGGTGCGGCCGTCCACGGCATACGCCCCCTCGGCCCCGAGGGTGACGACGGCGACCGGCACCAGCTCGGCGAGCGCGTGGGCCGCCTCGACCGGGGAGGAGGCGCGGGTGTAGCGCATCGCCTCCTCGGCGTTGGGGAGGAAGGCCTCGCAGTGCTCCAGGTCGGCGAGGTCGTCCGGGTCCCAGCGGCCGGTCTCGTCCCAGCCGACGTCGGCGAAGACCCGGGTGCCCTCACGGGCCGCGCGGGCGATCCACTCGTCGCGCCGCCCGGGGGTGAGCGAGGCGACGGCGGCCCGGGAGCGCGGCGGGCGCTCGCGGGCGGCCTCCGGCGGCGGGGCCTCGTGGCCGTGGGAGATCATGGTCCGTTCGCCCTCGTACGCCATGGAGACGGTGACGGGCGAGTGCCAGCCGGGCACGGTGCGCGACAGGGCGAGGTCGATGCCCTCGCCCTGTTCGAGGGCGTCCCAGCAGTAGTCCCCGTAGTGGTCGTCCCCGAACGCGGCGGCGAGCGAGGTGCGCAGCCCCAGCCGGGCGAGCGCGGTGGCCATGTTGGCGACGCCGCCGGGGCTGGAGCCCATGCCCCGGGCCCAGGACTCGGTGCCCCGCACCGGCGCGGAGTCGAGGCCGGTGAAGATGATGTCCAGGAAGACGGTGCCGGTGAGATAGACGTCGCAGCCGGGGTCGGCGGCGGTCCGCAGATGGGCGAGGGGATCGAGGCAGGGGGGCCGGTGGCCCGTCACCGGTGGGCCGTGGTGGGTGGTGTGCCGAGTGCTCACTGTGCCGCCGCTTCTGTGCGTGGTGCGATCTGGCCAGTGTGCCAAATACCGCCGCTCGGACACTCGCACACGGCGAATCATGGTGACTGCTGGGGCCTTGGGGGCTTTCGCGACGGCTGTGTCCCCCGGGGCCGGGCCCTGGCGAGGGGCCCGGGCCGGCCGGGGGGATGCCGGGCGGCCGGCGGATGTCGGGCGGGCGGCGGATGCCGGGCAGGCGGGGGATGCCGGACGGCCGGACCCTAGGCGGTCGGGATCAGCCGGGCGCAGTGGCGGCAGGCGCGCGCCGGGCCCGCGATCAGGGCGTGGGACACGGCGGCGAGCGCGGCCGCGAGGGCGGTCAGCGGCCAGTTCTGCGCCGCGATCGAGGCGGCGGCCAGGCCAAGGACCGCGAGCGCGGTGGCCATCGCGGTGGCGGTGCCGGTCCAGGCGACGACGAGCGGCAGCCGGGACGGGACGGAGCGCCGCCGGGCGAAGACTCCGGTGACGGCCGGCGTCCCGGCGGCGAGCAGCGCGGCGACCGCCGCGACGGCGGCCAGATGGACCGCGAGCAGCCGCAGCCCCCAGCCCTGGCCGCCGCTCGCGCCGTACGCCAGCACTCCGCAGAGCAGCAGGAGCGGCAGGGCGAGGGCGGCGGAGCGGGCCGCGTGGCGGGCGGCCGCGACGGTCAGCTCGGCCTGCCAGCCCGGGGCCAGCTCCTCGACGGTCCCGAACTCCCGGATCGCGTGGCGGGCGGCCTCGGGACGGCTCATTCCCTCGCGGGTGCGGGCGGCGACCGTCTCGGCGAGGCCGTCGCGGATCTCCTCGACCATACGGGCCTTGACCCGGGCCGGGCCGTGCACGGCGGCGGCCAGGGCCGTGACGTACTCCTCGACGAGGTCGCCGGCGGCCGGGCTCCCGGCCGGGGCGGGGCTCATACGGCGGCCCGGGGGGCGGCCGGGTTCAGCACCGAGCCGATCGCGGCGGTGAACTCCTGCCAGGCGGTCCGCTCGGCGGCCAGCGCCCCGCGTCCCGCCTCGGTCAGTTCATAGGCCCGGCGGCGGCGCTCGCCCGTCGACTCCCAGTCGCTGCGCAGGAGTCCGAGCCGCTCCAGCCGCTGGAGCGCCGGATAGATGGTGCCCGTGCGCAGCTCCAGCGCGCCGCCGCTGCGCCGCTGGACCGCCGTGATGATCGCGTACCCGTGCAGCGGGCCCGGTTCGAGCACGGCGAGCAGCAGTCCGTCCAGATGTCCTCGTACCGCGTCTGTCCTCATGGGTAGGCAGCCTACACACTCGACCACTTGGCATGCTATCTATTGGCAGCCAAGATATCTTCGCCCGGAGGGGCCCATCGTGACGAAAATGCTGCTGTCCATCCATGTGCTCGCGTCGATCGTGACGATCGGACCGATCACCGTGGCCGCCTCGGCCTTCCCCCGCTACACGCGGGCGGCGACCGGCGGGGAGGCGGCCGACGGCGGCGAGGAGAGCGGCGAGCGGGCGGCGGCCGTCGCCGGGATGCTGCACCGGATCTGCCGGGCCTACACGATCGTGGGGCTGGTCGTCCCGGTCTTCGGGGTCGCCACCGGGGCGAAGCTCGGCGTGCTGACCGACGCCTGGCTGCTGGTGTCGATGGCGCTCACCGCGATCGCCGCGGGGCTGCTCGCGCTGGCGATACTCCCCCGCCAGGCCCGGCTGCTCGAACTGGCGACGGCGGGGACGGGGACGGCGGGGACGGGGACGGGACCCGGCGGGGCCGTGACCCGCCGGGCCGAGGCCCGGCTCGCCGGCCTCACCGGGATCTTCAATCTGCTCTGGGCGGTCGTCGTGGTGCTGATGATCGTCCGCCCCGGCTCGACCACGGGGGCCTAGGGTCTTTCTTTTGGATCGGCCCGGGCGGGGGCTACTCCGGCAGCTCCACGGTGAAGTCGTACGCGTCGACCTCGGCGATCAGCAGGGCCCGCCGCTCCTCGTCGTCCTCCAGGAAGGCCGCCTCGAACGAGTTGCGCGCCAGCTCCCGCAGCCGCTCCTCGCTCAGCGCCAGGGCCTCGCGGACCGCGTGGAAGGTGTCGCCGACATAGCCGCCGAAGTAGGCCGGGTCGTCGGAGTTGACGGTGCACATCAGGCCCGCGTCCATCATCCGGGCGAGCGGGTGCTCCTCCAGTATGTCGATGACCCGCAGCCGTACGTTCGACAGCGGGCAGAGCGTCAGCGGCACCCGCTCCCGGGCCAGCCGGGCGACCAGCTCCGCGTCCTCCATACAGCGCAGACCGTGGTCGACGCGCTCCACGCCCAGGACGTCCAGGGCCTCGCTCACATAGGAGGCCGGGCCCTCCTCGCCGGCGTGCGCGACCTTGCGCAGACCGAGCGCGGCGGCCGCCTCGTACACCTCGCGGAACTTGGACGGAGGGTTGCCCGCCTCGGCGGAGTCCAGGCCCACGGCGGTGATCCGGTGGAGATACGGCTTGGCCGCCTCCAGGGTCTCCATGGCCGACTCGGCGGAGAGATCCCGCAGAAAGCACATGATCAGCCGGGTGGAGACGCCGTGCCGCCGCTCCGCCGCGTCCAGCGCCCGGGCCAGGCCCTCGATGACCGTGCCGATGGGGACGCCCCGGGAGATGTGCGCCTGCGGGTCGAAGAAGATCTCCGCGTGGCGCACGCCCTGGGCCGCCGCGCGGGTCAGATACGCCTCGGCGAGGTCGGTGAAGTCATCCTCGGTGCGCAGCACGGCCATCAGGCCGTAGTAGAGGTCCAGGAACGACTGGAGGTCCTGGAAGTCATAGGCGCGGCGCAGCGCTTCGGTGTTCTCGAAGGGCAGTTCCACCGCGTTGCGCGCGGCGAGCGCGAACGCGAGTTCGGGCTCCAGGGTGCCTTCGACGTGCAGGTGCAGTTCGGCTTTGGGGAGTGGCACGGGTCCAGCTTCGCTCATGGTCGACGTTTGGGGACGGGGACGCGCAGAAGGTCGGAGGCGACGGTCAGCTCGGCGTCGAATCCGGCGGCGCGGGCCTGACGCTCGAACTCCCCGGCGTCCGGGTAGCGCTGGGAGAAGTGGGTGAGGACGAGATGGCGCACGCCCGCGTCACGCGCGACCCGGGCGGCCTGACCTGCGGTCAGATGGCCGTGGTCGGCGGCGAGCCGGGCGTCCTCGTCCAGGAAGGTGGACTCGATGACGAGCAGGTCGCAGCCGTCCGCGAGGGCGTGGACGCCGTCGCAGAGCCGGGTGTCCATGACGAAGGCGAAGCGCTGCCCGGGGCGCTCCTCGCTGACGTCGGCGAGGGTCACCCCGCGCAGTTCGCCCTCGCGCCGGAGCCGGCCGACGTCGGGCCCGGCGATGCCGTGGGCCGCGAGCCGCTCGGGGAGCATCCGGCGGCCGTCGGGCTCGGTGAGCCGGTAGCCGTAGGACTCGACGGGGTGCGAGAGGCGGTGCGCCTCCAGGGTGTACGCCTCGGTCCGGGCGAGGGTCACCAGCCCGTCCGGGCCGTCGACGGGCGCCTCGGTCAGCCGTACGGTCTCGCGGTAGGCGGTGGCGTACCGCAGCCGCTCGAAGAAGTGCCGTCCACTGGCCGGGTAGTGGGCCGTGATCTCGTGCGGGACCTGGTCGAGATTGATCCGCTGGATGACTCCGGCGAGTCCGAGGGAGTGGTCGCCGTGGAAGTGGGTGACACAGATCCGGTTGAGGTCGTGGGCCGCGACCCCGGCGCGCAGCATCTGGCGCTGGGTGCCCTCGCCGGGGTCGAAGAGAATGCCCTCGGCGTCCCAGCGCAGCAGATAGCCGTTGTGGTTGCGGTGCCTGGTGGGCACCTGGCTGGCGGTGCCGAGGACCACGAGTTCTCGTACGGACACGGTGGGACGCCCGCTATCCGGGGGGCCAGGCGAGGCCGCGGCCGCCGAGGAGGTGGGCGTGCGCGTGGAACACGGTCTGTCCGGCTCCGGAGCCGGTGTTGAAGACGATCCGGTATCCCGGCTCGACGGTCTTCTCCAGCGCGGCGACCTCGCCCGCCACCCGCAGCACGTCGGCGGCGAGCACGGGCTCGGCGGCGGCGAGGGAGGCGGCGTCCGGGTAGTGCGCCTTGGGGATGACCAGGACGTGGCTGGGAGCCTGGGGGTTGATGTCGCGGAAGGCGACGACGGTGTCGGTCTCGCTGACCACGGTGGCCGGCACATCGCCCGCGACGATCTTGCAGAACAGGCAGTCAGCCTGGGGTTCTCCCGCCATGCCGGGTTTCCTCCTCGCGTGGGTCGACCAGTACCCGAGCATGCTATCGACCGGGGCCGCCCACCGGCGCGCCGGGCGGGACCCGCGGACGGGGCCCGGCCGGCGCGCCGCCGTTCAGGGGAGCGAGGGCGGCGACTTCGGCGGATTCCCGGCCAGCGCCTCCAGGCCCATCCGGACCGCCTCGTCCAGCTGCGGATCACGGCCGGCGACATGGTCGGCCGGGGTCATGACCACCTCGACGTCGGGGTCGACGCCGTGGTTCTCGACGCCCCACTCGTATCCCTCCAGCCAGAAGGCGTACTTCGGCTGGGTCACCAGCGTGCCGTCCACCAGGGAGTACCGGCTGTCGATGCCGATCACCCCGCCCCAGGTCCGGGTGCCGACCACCGGGCCGATGCCCAGGGCCTTGATGGCCGCGTTGACGATGTCCCCGTCCGAGCCGGAGAACTCGTTGGCCACGGCGATCACCGGTCCGCGCGGCGCGTCCTGCGGATAGCTGGAGGGGCGCATGCCGCGCGGCAGGTCCCAGCCGACGATCCGGCGGGCCAGCTTCTCGATGATCAGCTGTGAGGTGTGCCCGCCCCGGTTCTCCCGCACGTCCACGACCAGTCCGTCGCGGACCACCTCGACGCGCAGATCGCGGTGGATCTGGGCCCAGCCCGCGCCCTGCATGTCGGGGACGTGGAGATAGCCGAGCCGGCCGCCGGACCGCTCGTGGACATGGGCCCTGCGGTCGGCGACCCAGGCGTGGTAGCGCAGGGGCTCCTCGTCGGAGATCGGGACCACCACGGCGTGGCGCGGATCGCCGCCGCCCGCCGGGGCGACGGTCAGCTCGACCGGTTTGCCCGCCGCCCCGACCAGCAGCGGGCCGGGTCCGGCGACCGGGTCGACCGGGCGGCCGTCGACGGCGAGGATCGCGTCGCCCGCGCGGATCGCGACCCCGGGGGCGGCCAGCGGGGAGCGGGCGTCGGGGTCGGAGGTCTCCGAGGGCAGTACGCGGTCGATCCGCCAGCTCCCGTCGGCGGCCCGGGAGAGGTCCGCGCCGAGCAGCCCCTGCCGGGTCGAGCCGCTGCCGTATCCGCCCCGGGGGGTGACATAGGCGTGCGAGGTGCCCAGCTCGCCCTGCACCTCCCACAGCAGGTCGACCAGGTCGTCGTGGGTGGCGACCCGGTCCAGGACCGGGCGGTACCGCTCCAGTACGCCGTCCCAGTCCACGCCGCCGAGATCGGCCCGCCAGAAGTTGTCCCGCATCAGCCGGCCGGCCTCCGCGTACATCTGCCGCCACTCGGCGGCCGGGTCCAGCAGCCGGCGGACACGGGAGAGATCCACCGTGATGTTGGTGTCGCTGTCCTCGTCGCGGGAGGCGCGGCGGTCGCTGGGGACGACCTTCAGCGCGCCGTCCACGGTGAGCAGCACCCGCTTGCCGTCGCCGCTGACGGAGTAGCCCCGGACGTCGGAGGCCAGCTCCTCGCTGCGCAGCTGGACCAGGTCGTACCGCTCCAGGGCGGTCCTCGGGCCCGGGTCGTCCGGGGTGGCGCGGGTGGCGCCCAGCACTCCGCGCAGCGGGTGGCGCAGCCACAGCAGGCCGTCCTTGGCGGCGCGCAGGGTGGAGTAGCTGGCGGCCTCGACGGGGAACGGCACTATCCGGTCGGCGAGTCCGTCCAGATCGATCCGGGTGACGGGCGCGCCGTTCTCGCCCTCGGGCCGGTCGTCGGCGTCCTTGTCCTTGTCGGCCTCGAAGGCCCGCCCGTGGCGCTGCGGTCCGAACGGCGAGGGCGTGGTGGCGGCCAGGGTGATCAGATGCGGGCGGCAGCCGCCGACGAAGGCGAGGTCGAAGACATGGGTGTCGTACACCGGGTCGAAGGCGCGCTCGGAGAGGAACGCCAGATGTCTGCCGTCGAGGGTGAAGGCGGGCTGGTAGTCGCGGAAGCGCAGCGGGGTCGCCTCGGAGACGGCGAGATCGGCGGTGTTGGCGAGCTTCAGCTGGCGCAGCGGCGCCAAGCCCGCGTGCGACCAGGCGAGCCAGCCGGAGTCGGGCGAGAAGGTCAGCCCGGTGGCCTCGCCGTCCTCGGAGCGGTCGACCTCGCGCACCTCGCCCGACTCGCGCTCCACCAGCAGGACGCGGCCGTCGTGGGAGGCGACGGCGGCCCGGCCTCCGTCGGGCGCGACGGCGAGGCTCAGCACCCTGCCGAGCTGTCCGGCGCCGAGCCTGCGCGGGGTGGCGCCGGCCGCGGTGCCGGTCGCGGGCGCGAACTCCAGGGCGTCCTCGCCCTCGGCGTCGGTCACCCAGACGACGTGCTGTTCGCCGTCGGCGCGGAAGGTGCGCGGGAGCCGGGCCCGGACGCCCGGCTCGACCGCCAGGGCGCGCGCCGGGCCCTCGCGGTGGGTGACCCAGTGGACGCCGCCGCGGATCGCTACGGCGCTGCCGCGGCCGGTGTGGTCGGGGGCGGCGGAGGAGATGTGGTGGTCGGCGTGGATCAGCCGGGGCCGCAGATCGGTGCGCTGGCCGCCGAGGCGGATGTCGAGCCGGCGGGGCTCGGCCCCTTCGAGGTCGTCGAGGAGCCAGAGTTCACCGGCCGAGGAGTAGACGACGCGGGTGCCGTCGGTGGCGGCGTGGCGGGCGTAGAAGCCGTCGACGGGGGTGTGCCGCCGGAGTTCGGAGCCGTCGGGGAGGGAGGAGTAGAGGGCTCCGACGCCCTCGTGGTCGGAGAGGAAGGCGATCCGGCCGCCCGCCCAGAGGGGGTATTCGAGATTGCCGTCGAGTCCGGTGTGGATCCGGGTGAAGTCGCCGTCGCCGGCGCGGTCGATCCAGAGCTTTCCGGCCGTGCCGCCCCGGTAGCGCTTCCAGGCGGCGGCCTCGCGGCCCATGGTGGCGGAGAGCAGCAGCACGCCGGGGTCGCCGTGGGCCAGACCGCCGACCGGTCCGTACGGAAGCCCGGCGGCGGGGCCGCCGTCGAGCGGGACGGCGCGGGCCCAGGTGCGGCGCAGGGAGGGCTGTCCGTGCGCGGTGAGGGCGAGGATCTCGCCGTCGGGGGTCCAGCCGCGGACGGCGGTCCTGGGGCTGCCCCAGTGGGTGAGGCGGCGGGTGGGTCCGCCGTCGACGGGCGCGAGATGCACCTCGGGCGCGCCGTCGCGGCGCGACGTCCAGGCGATGTGCGAGCCGTCGGGCGAGATCCGGGGATGGTCGACCGGCACATCGTCGGCGCTGACGCGCCAGGCGCGGCCGCCGTCGAGGGGGGCGACCCAGACGTCGTCCTCTGCGGTGAAGGCGATCAACTCGCCGTGGGTATGCGGATACCGAAGGTAGGCAGGCTGCGTCACCCTGTCACCCTAGGCAGGTCAGTACGGCGGGAACAGGGCTTTGGGGGAACAGGGCTTCGCCGGATCAGGGGGCCGGGGTTCGGGACGGCCGGGGGCCGGGGTTCGGGACGGCCGGGGGCCGGGGTTCCGGGCGGCGGGGACCGGGGTTCGAGCGGCCGGGGCCCGAACCCCCGGCGGGGCGCGCGGGCCGGGCCGGATCAGGAGCCGCGGGCCTCCGCGGGGGCGGTCACGGTCCGTGTCACGGTCACGGTCACGGTGGCGGCGGGCCGGGGGCGTTCGCCCCAGGGGGTGGCGCGCGGCGGGCGGCTCGACGGGCCGCTCTTGTCGCAGGCGCCGAGGAAGTCCGCGTCGAACGCGGTCTCGCCGTCGATCCGCGCGGTGAGGTCGCCGCGCACACAGTCGCCCGACCGCTCGTCGGTGACCGTGCCCCGGAGGGTGATCGGCCTGCGGGAGGCGGTCTCGCCCTCACAGTCGACGGTGGCGCGGTCCGCGCCCCGGGCCGGGGAGGCGCTCGCCCCGCCGCCGTCGCCGAGCTTCGCCGTACAGCTGAACCAGCGCACCTCGACGCCGAGGCGTTCCAGGGTGCTGGTGGCGGTGCGGTCGGTGGTGAGGGCCACGGAGCTGGAGCTGAGTCCGGCGTCGGAGGCCGGTTCGCAGCCGGTCAGGGCGATCGCCGCGGCGCCCGCGACGCCGATGGCGGCCAGAAGGGGAGGGCGGAGGCGTCTCGCGCCGTTCGCCGTGGTGCTGTTGTCGCCGGTCGTGCCGTTCATGAACGGCAGCGTGGCACCGAGCGGCGGCCAGTAAAAGAGTGGTTGCGGACACACATCCCCCGTACGGTGACGGGGATGACCAGGAAGCTGATCCGGCCCCGCAGGCTCGTCATCAACCCCGACACGGTCTATATGTGGACGGTTCGCCACAAACACTCGGGCGAGGACGGTCGTTGGCCCGACTGTCGTACGATCCTGTCCTTACGCCGCGAAGGCACCGTCCCCCGTCTCGATCTCGCCTTCCGCGCAGGCCACGGCCGGATCGTGGCCGACGGCTACGCCGAGTCCGGCACGGTCGGCGACAGCGAACAGAACTGGCTGAATCTCTACGAACCGGGAGTCGTCCGGCGTTTCGCCGCAGAGGCGACGGAGCGCGGGCTGCTGCCCGCCCCGCAGGGGACGGCCGAGACGGACGGCTGGCCGCTCTTCGACGCGATCACGGGCGCGCGGGTCGGCTGAGGCCGAGGCCGCGGGGCGGGGCGACGTCAGGTCGCCCGGGGCCATCCGCGCGGCCCGGGCCCTGCGGGGCGAGCCAGGACCGGACCGGCCCAGGGGCCGGCCGTCCCGGTCACGACCAGCGGCCGGTGCGGCCGAGGAGCAGGGCGACGCCCGCCGTCCCCGCCGTCGAGGTGCGCAGCACGGTGCGCCCCAGCCGGTACGGCCTCGCCCCGGCCTCCGCGAAGACCGCCAGCTCCTGGGGCGAGACCCCGCCCTCGGGGCCCACCACCAGCACGATCGAACCGTCCGCCGGAAGCTCAGCCGCGGCGAGCGGCTCCGCGCCCTCCTCATGGAGCACGGCGGCGAAGTCGGCCGCCGCGAGCAGGGCGGCGACCTGCTTGGTCGAGGCCGGTTCGGCGACCTCGGGGAAGCGGAGGCGGCGCGACTGCTTGCCCGCCTCGCGCGCGGTGGCCCGCCACTTGGCGAGGGACTTCGCCCCCCGCTCGCCCTTCCACTGCGTGATGCAGCGCGCGGCGGACCACGGTACGACGGCGTCCACACCGGTCTCGGTCATGGTCTCGACGGCGACTTCGCCCCGGTCGCCCTTGGGGAGCGCCTGGACGACGGTGATACGCGGCCGGGGCTCGGGCTCGACCGGGAACTCCCGGGCCTCCACGATCAGCCGGTCCTTCCCCTCCGTCCGCAGGACGACCCCGGCGACGCCCCGGCCCAGACCGTCCGTCAGGACGATGTCCTCGCCGGGCTCCAGCCGCCGTACGGAGACGGCGTGCCGGCCCTCGGAGCCGTCGAGGGTGAGCGGGACGCCGGGCGACGCGCCCTCCAGCGAGTCCACGACGAAGACGGGAGCGGTCATCAGGAGTCCTCCGGGACGAGTTCGGCGCGGGCGCGGTCCGTTTCGGCGGCGAGCGTCTCGACCAGCTCCCCGGCGGGCAGGGCGCGCGCCATCCGGTGGCCCTGACCGGCCCAGAGGGACATCCCCTGCGGGTCTCCCGCTTTCGCGGCGGCCTTGCGCAGACCGCTCGTCAGATGGTGCACCTGGGGGTAGGCGGCGGGGGCGTAGGGCCCGTGCTCACGCATGAAACGGTTCACCAGCCCGCGCGCGGGACGCCCGGAGAAGGCCCGGGTCAGCTCGGTGCGGGTGAAGAGCGGATTGGTCATGGCCTGCTTGTGCAGGGTGTGGGCGCCCGATTCGGGGCAGACCAGGAACGCGGTGCCGAGCTGGGCGGCGTTCGCCCCGGCCGCGAACGCGGCGGCGATCTGGGTGCCGCGCATCAGTCCGCCGGTGGCGATGACCGGCAGGTCCACGCTCTCCCGGATCAGCGCGATCAGGGTGAGCAGTCCGATCCCGGCTCCGTCGGCGGCGGGGTCGTCCCGGTGGGTCCCCCGGTGTCCGCCGGCCTCGACGCCCTGGACGCAGAGCGCGTCCGCCCCCGCGAGCTGGGCGGTGCGCGCCTCCTCGGGGGTGGTGACGGTGACGACGGTGAGGGTGCCGGCCTTGGCGAAGGACTCCAGGACCTCGGCGTCGGGACAGCCGAAGGTGAAGGAGACCACGGGCACCGGGTCGTCGCGGAGGATGGCGAGCTTCGCCTCGTAGCCGTCGTCCGAGTCGGAGTCGGGGTCGCCGAGCGGGGTCTCGTACCAGGCGGTCTCGCCCGCGAGCTGCTGCTGGTAGACCTCGATGGCGGCGGGGTCGGCGGCCGCCCGCTGCGGCATGAAGAGATTGACCCCGAAGGGCTGTGCGGTGAGTCCCCGGATCTGTTTGATCTCCTGGTACATGCCGCCCGCGGTCTTGTACCCGGCGGCGAGGAAGCCGAGTCCGCCCGCCTCGGACACGGCCGCGGCCAGTTGCGGGCACGACGCGCCGCCCGCCATGGGGGCCTGCACGATGGGATACCGGCAGAGATCGGTCAGTGCGGAGGACATGCTTGCATCGTGCCACGTCGCCCCCGGGCCGCCGAATCGAGCGGGACCGGGCGCGGGCCCCTGATCCCCGACGGGTCCCGGGCGGGGCCGGGGTGAGGTCCGGGCGAGGACCGGGCGAGGCTCCGGCGGGTCGCGAACGAGGGTGCGGCGGGGCTCCGGCGTATCGCGGCCGGGACCCCGGCGCGGCCCGGGCGGGCCGCCAAGGCCCGCGCGCCGGGGTCCCGTTGGCCCCGGACCCGAACCCCGCGCCCGGAAGCCCGGGCCCGCCCACGGAGAGCGCGGGAGCCCGGGGGCGGGGGAAGCGCGGGGCACGGGAAGCGCGAGGGCACGGGAAAGGGGGGCACGGGAAACCCCGTACCCCCCATACCCGCGTCAAGCGGCCTCAGCGGCCGTTGAAAGCGTCCTTCAGCCGGGAGAAGAGCCCCTGCTGACCGGGCTGGAACTGGCCCAGCGGGCGCTCCTCGCCCCGCAGTTTCGCCAGCTCGCGCAGCAGCCGTTCCTGCTCGACGTCGAGCTTCTGGGGCGTCATCACCTCGACGTGCACGATGAGATCGCCGCGTCCGCCGCCCCGGAGATGGGTGACGCCTCTGCCGTGCAGCGGGATCGACTGCCCGGACTGGGTGCCCGGCCGGATGTCGACCTCCTCCACGCCGTCGAGGGTCTCCAGCGGCACCTTGGTGCCCAGCGCGCCCGCCGTCATCGGCACGGTCACCGTGACATGGAGATCGTCGCCGCGCCGCTGGAAGACGGGGTGCGGAAGCTCGTGGATCTCGACGTACAGATCGCCGGCGGGACCGCCGCCGGGGCCGACCTCGCCCTCGCCCGCGAGCTGGATCCGGGTGCCGTTGTCGACACCGGCGGGGATCTTCACAGTCAGCGTCCGGCGGGAACGCACCCGTCCGTCGCCCGCGCACTCCGGGCACGGGGTCGGGACGACCGTCCCGAAGCCCTGGCACTGGGGGCACGGCCGCGAGGTCATGACCTGGCCCAGGAAGGACCGGGTCACCTGCGAGACCTCACCGCGGCCGCGGCACATGTCGCAGGTCTGCGCCGAGGTGCCCGGCGCCGCGCCCTCGCCGCTGCAGGTCGTACAGACCACAGCGGTGTCGACCTGGATCTCCTTCGTGGTACCGAAGGCGGACTCGCTGAGGTCGATCTCCAGACGGATCATCGCGTCCTGGCCGCGCCGCGTCCGCGACCGGGGCCCGCGCTGGGACGCCGTCCCGAAGAACGCGTCCATGATGTCCGAGAAGTTCCCGAAGCCGCCGGCTCCGAAGCCGCCCGCGCCCGCGCCGCCGGCCTGCGACAGCGGATCCCCGCCGAGGTCGTAGACCTGCTTCTTCTGCGGGTCGGAGAGCACCTCGTAAGCGGCGTTGATCTCCTTGAACCGCTCCTGGGTCTTCGGGTCCGGATTGACGTCCGGATGCAGCTCGCGTGCGAGCCGCCGGAAGGCCTTCTTGATCTCGTCCTGCGATGCGTCGCGGCGCACGCCGAGTACGGCGTAGTAGTCCGTGGCCACTTACGACTCCGCCAGGATCTGTCCGACGTAACGTGCCACTGCGCGTACCGCTCCCATCGTTCCGGGGTAGTCCATGCGGGTCGGTCCGACCACGCCGAGTTTGGCGACTGCCTCGTCGCCCGAACCGTAGCCGACGGCGACCACGGAGGTGGAGTTGAGCCCTTCATGGGCGTTCTCATGACCAATACGGACGGTCATGCCCATACCGCCCGACTCCTTCGCCTCACCGAGCAGCTTGAGGAGCACCACATGCTCCTCCAGCGCCTCCAGCACGGGCCGGATGGTGAGCGGGAAATCGTGCCCGAAGCGAGTGAGATTGGCGGTGCCGCCGATCACCAGCCGCTCCTCGGTCTCCTCGACCAGGGTCTCCAGCAGAGTGGAGAGCACGGTGGTGACCGTACCCCGGTCCTCGGGGTCGAAGGAGTCGGCGAGATCCTGCACCAGCTGCGGGACGTCCGAGAAGCGGCGTCCGACGACCCGGCTGTTCAGCCGCGCCCGCAGATCCGCGAGCGAGGTGTCCCCGAAGGGCGCCGGGCAGTCGATCATGCGCTGCTCGACCCGGCCGGTGTCCGTGATCAGCACCAGCATCAGCCGCGCCGGCGCGAGGGAGAGCAGCTCCACGTGCCGGACGGTGGACCGGGTGAGCGAGGGGTACTGGACGACGGCGACCTGCCGGGTCAGCTGCGCGAGCAGCCGTACCGTACGGCCGACGACGTCGTCCAGGTCCACCGCGCCGTCCAGAAAGCTCTGGATCGCGCGGCGCTCGGCCGAGGAGAGGGGCTTGACCCCGGCCAGCCGGTCCACGAAGAGGCGATAGCCCTTGTCCGTGGGGATGCGCCCCGCGCTGGTGTGCGGCTGGGCGATGAAGCCCTCCTCCTCCAGCACGGCCATGTCATTGCGGACGGTCGCCGGGGAGACGCCGAGCCGGTGCCGCTCGGTGAGGGCCTTGGAACCGACGGGCTCCTCGGTGCCCACATAGTCCTGGACGATGGCGCGCAGCACCTCGAGTCTGCGTTCGCTGAGCATCGCGCACACCTCCAGCTGTGTTCCCTCGGTGGTTCTTCGGTCACTGCCTGGCACTCACCCCGTTCGAGTGCCAAAATTTCTCCGTGCCAGTGTACGGCCGTGGGGTACGCCCTGGGCAAGGGCGACCGGCCACGGTACCGCGTGCCCCGCTCGGGGCGTTGCCAGTAGCGTCCCGGTATGAACGTGCGTTGGGAAGACCACGGCTGGGAACGACTGGCCGACGGAGTGGGCAGGCGCAGGCTGCCCGGCTGGGACGCCACCTGCGGACTGATCGTCGGCACGGAGGGCGCGCTGCTGTACGACACGGGCTCCACGCTCCGCGAAGGGGCCGCGCTGCGCACCCAGGCGCAGGCCCTGCTGGGCGGCCGCCGGGTGACGCATGTCGCACTCAGCCATCCCCATTTCGACCATGTGATGGGGACGGCGGCCTTCGCGGGGGCCTCGGTGTACGGCGCGGTGGGCGTCGACGCGCTGCTGCGGCGGGAGCGGGAGGCGCTGCGCGCGGACGCGGTGCGCCACGGGGTCGCCGAACGGGACGCGGCCCTGGCCGCCGATGTGCTGGTCGCCCCGGAGCACCCGGTCAGCGGGGAGCTGACCCTGGATCTGGGCGGCGGCTGCCGGGTGCTGCTGGCGAACGTGGGCCCGGGGCACACCGGGCACGATCTGGCCGCCCTGGTCCCGGGCCGGCCGGAGGTGGTCTTCTGCGGCGATCTGGTGGAGGAGTCGGGCGAACCGCAGGCGGGCCCGGACGCGATGGGCGCGCGCTGGCCGGCGGCGCTGGACCGGCTGCTGGCGCTCGGCGGCGAGGACGCGCTGTACGTGCCGGGGCACGGCGCGGTGGTCGGCGCGGCGTTCGTACGCGCCCAGCGGGATGCGCTGGCGGAGCGGTTCCCGGTGTCGTAGCGTCGCCGGATGCGCAGCTACAGCCCCGATCTGACCCCGCCCTGGAAGAAGTCGGCCCCGGCGCCCGAGGTGCCGGCCGATCCCGATCTGGTCGTGGAGGAGGTCGCCACGGGCTTCTGCGGCGCGGTGACCGGCTGTGAGGCGGGGACGGTGACGCTGGAGGACCGCTTCGGCCGGCGCCGGGTCTTCCCGCTGGCTCCCCGGGGCTTTCTGCTGGAGGGCCGGACGGTGACCCTCGTCCGGCCGGTGCGGTCCGCCGCCGCCGGAGCGACGCGCACCGCCTCGGGGTCCGTCGCGGTCCCGGGCGCGCGGGCGCGGGTGGCGCGGGCGGGCCGGATCTATGTCGAGGGCAGACACGACGCGGAGCTGGTGGAGCGGGTCTGGGGGGACGATCTGCGGATCGAGGGGGTGGTGGTCGAGTATCTGGAGGGGATCGACGATCTGCCCGCCGTCGTCGACGAGTTCGACCCGGGGCCGGACGCCCGGCTCGGGGTGCTGGTGGACCATCTGGTGCCGGGCTCCAAGGAGTCCCGGATCGCGGCGACGGTGACCGGCGACGACGTGCTGGTGGTGGGCCATCCCTACATCGACGTCTGGGAGGCGGTGAAGCCGTCGTCCCTGGGGATCGCGGCGTGGCCGCGGATTCCGCACGGCGAGGACTGGAAGACGGGGGTGTGCCGGGCGCTGGGCTGGCCCCCGAACACGGGCGCGGCCTGGCAGCACATCCTGTCGCGGGTGGGCTCGTACCGGGATCTGGAGCCCGCGCTGCTGGGGCGGGTGGAAGAGCTGATCGATTTTGTGACCGCGGAATGACGGCCGGTGGGCGGTCGGGGCTCCCGGCGGGCGGTCGGGCGGCGACCGGGCGGCGACCGGGCGGCGACCGGTGGGCGACCGGGGTTCCCGGCGCGCGGGCGGTCCGCTCCCGGTGGGCGGTCGGGGCGGTACGGGCTCCGGGCGGGTGGTCGGCGGGGGCCGGGGACCGGGGGTGAGCGCCGGCGGACCGCGGTATGACCGGGGCTGCCGTCCCCTGCCAGTTCCTGCCCGCCTCTGTCTCCCATTCGCCTTCCGCTGACCGTTTCCGCCCACCGATGAGCGCCGTTGCCCGCCGCCGAGCGGCCGTCGCAACACTCCCCAGGCGGGATGAATATGTGAATAAGTCTCCTTCCGGTCAGTATTGCGACTTTGAGTCGTTAATCGGTCCTGTCGTGTAAGGGCCGCCGACCGTGGACAACTCCTCTCTGCGACAGCGTGCGTACCCTGTGCAGCGGGCGTGCGCCCGTTCCCCGGCCGCCCCGCAGACTGAGGAGGACCGCCATGGCTCTCGACCCCGGCCTCGCGAGCATCCGCGCCGCCCGCAACGCGGACGACCGCCTCGAGGTGTTCGCCACCGGTTCGGACCGCGCCCTCTGGCACATCTGGCAGACCGAGCCCGGCGGCGCGTGGACCGGGGACTGGGCCAGCCGGGGCGGCGCGCTGACCACCTCCCCCACGGTCTTCCGCAACGCGGACGGACGGCTGGAGGTCTTCGCCGGAGGCGTCGACGGCCGGGTGTGGCATCTGTGGCAGCAGAAGCCGGGCGGCAGCTGGACGACGTCCTGGCGGGCCCTGGGCGATCAGCGGATCCTGGGGCGGCGGGTCGCGGTGTTCCAGAGCGCCGGGGGCCGGCTGGAGGTCTTCGCCCGGGGCGAGGACAACGCGCTCTGGCACATCTGGCAGACCACGCCCGGCGGCGACTGGCACGAGCGGTGGATCTCCCGGGGCGGGGTGCTGCGCGGCTGTCCGGCGGTCTTCCAGAACCGGGACGGGCGGCTGGAGGTCTTCGTACGCGGCGGCGACGACGCCCTGTGGCATCTGTGGCAGACCGCGCCCGACGGGGCGTGGACCAGGAGCTGGGCCTCGCGCGGCGGCGATCTGCGGGCCGACCCGGCGGTGTTCGCCAACAAGGACGGCCGGCTGGAGGTCTTCGCCAAGGCCCCCGACAACACCCTGCGCCACATCTGGCAGACCACGCCGGGCGGCGGCTGGCACCCGAACTGGGCCAATCGCGGCGGGCCCCGGATCGGCGTGCCCGCCGTCTTCCAGGAGGCCGACGGGCGGCTGGTCGTCTTCGCCCGGGGGAGCGACCTGGGCGGATGGCGGGCCGAGCAGCAGGTGCCCAACGGGCCCTGGGGCGACTGGCAGGCCCACGGCGGGCTGCTCGCGACCGACCCCGTCCTCGGGCGCAACGCCGACGGGCGGCTGGAATCGCTCCACCTCAGCTTCGACAACGCGCTGTGGCACAAATGGCAGACCTCGGCCAACAACGGATGGACGGCGAGCTGGGCGGCCCGCGGCGGCAGCCTGTCGGGCCTGTAGCCGGGGACGGCGATTCCCTCGCGGGGCCGGTTCAGGCGGGTACGGCCCGGGCGTCTCAGAGCCCGGGCGTCTCAGAGCCCGGGCGCCCCACGGCCAGGGCCTCACTCGGCCCGGGCGCCCCTCGGCCCGGGCGCCCCTCGGCCCGCCCGGACGCCGTTCAGTCCACCAGGTCGCGCACCACCGCGTCCGCCAGCAGCCGGCCGCGCAGCGTCAGCACCCCGTACCCCTGTGCGTACGCCGACTCCTCCAGCAGCCCGTCCGCGAGGGCGCGGCGGGAGGCCGCCAGACCGGCCGGCTTCAGCAGGGTGAGCGGCACGCCCTCCCGCAGCCTCAGCTCCAGCAGGATCCGCTCCACCCGGCGGTCCTCCGCCGGCAGCAGCTCCCGGCCCGCGCCCGGGGAGCGGCCCTCGGCCAGCGCCGCCGCGTACGCGCCGGGGTGCTTCACATTCCACCAGCGCACCCCGCCCACATGGCTGTGCGCCCCCGGGCCCGCGCCCCACCAGTCCGCGCCCCGCCAGTACAGCTCGTTGTGGAGACAGCGCCCGGCGTCCGACGTGGCCCAGTTGGAGACCTCGTACCAGGAGTAGCCCGCGTCCGCGAGCACGGAGTCCGCGATCAGATAGCGGTCCGCGTGGACGTCGTCGTCGGTCATCGGCACCTCGCCGCGCCGGATGCGGCGGGCCAGCTGGGTGCCCTCCTCCACGATCAGCGCGTACGCCGAGATGTGGTCGGGCCCGGCGGCCACCGCCGCCGCCAGCGAGGCGCGCCAGTCGTCGTCGCTCTCCCCCGGCGTGCCGTAGATCAGGTCCAGATTCACATGATCGAATCCGGCCGCGCGCGCCTCGGCGACACACGCCTCGGGCCGGCCGGGGGTGTGATTGCGGTCGAGCACCTTCAGCACATGCGGGCGGGCGCTCTGCATGCCGAAGGAGATCCGGTTGAAGCCGCCGGCCCGCAGCTCCTCCAGATACTCCGGATTCACCGACTCCGGATTGGCCTCGGTGGTGATCTCCGCGCCCTCCGCGAAGCCGAACTCCTCCCGGACCGCCGCCAGCATCGCCACCAGGTCGGCGGCGGCCAGCAGCGTCGGCGTACCGCCGCCGACGAAGACCGTGCGCACCTGGCGGGGATCGTCGCCCAGCACCTTGCGGGCGAGCCGGACCTCCTCGGCGAGGGTGGCGGCGTAATTGTCGCGGGAGGCCAGCACACCGCCCGAGCCGCGCAGCTCGGTGGCCGTGTAGGTGTTGAAGTCGCAGTAGCCGCAGCGCGTGGCGCAGTACGGAACATGCAGATAGAAGGCGAGCGGCCGGTCACCGGCTCCGTGCAGGGCGGAGGCCGGGAGCGACCCGTCCTCGGGCACGGACTCGCCGTCGGGCAGTACGGAAGGCATGTCCCCCATTGTCCGTCACCGGGCGCGGGGGCCGTGCCGTGTGTCCGTCACCGGGCACGGTGAGCGGTGCCGTGACCGGTGACGGACAGTCCTGGGGGTGGGGCGGGAGGCCGCCCGCGGGGCGATTTCCGCCGCTACGCCTCCCTCGCCCCCTCGTACATCTCCTCGATCAGGTGCTTGAACTCACGCTCGACGGCCGGCCGCTTCAGCTTGAGGCTGGGCGTCAGATCGCCGTGCTCCACATCGAGGTCCCGGGGCAGCAGCCGGAACTTCTTGACCGTCTGCCAGCGCTGGAGCCCGTCGTTCAGCCGGTCGACCTGCCCCTGGATCAGCTCCTGGGTCGCTGGGGCGGCGATCACCTGGGCGTACGACCGGCCCGCCAGACCGTGGTCCTTCGCCCAGCCGAGGATCGCCGGTTCGTCCAGCGCGATCAGCGCGGTGCAGTAGTTGCGGTCCGCGCCGATGACGATGATGTTGGAGACGAACGGACAGACCGCCTTGAACTGGATCTCCACCTCGGTCGGCGCGATGTACTTTCCGCCGGAGGTCTTGATCAGGTCCTTCTTGCGGTCGGTGATCCGCAGATAGCCGTCGGGGGAGAGTTCGCCGATGTCCCCGGTGTGCAGCCAGCCGTCCGCCTCCAGCACCTCGGCGGTCTTGTCGGGGAGGCCGTGGTAGCCCTCCATGATCCCCGGGCCGCGCAGCAGCACCTCGCCGTCGTCGGCGATCCGGACCTCGGTGCCGGGCAGCGGCTTGCCGACGGTGCCGGTGCGATAGGCCTCGCCGGGATTGACGAAGGACGCGGCGCTGGACTCGGTCAGTCCGTACCCCTCCAAGATGTGGATCCCGGCGCCCGCGAAGAAGTAGCCGATCTCGGGCGAGAGGGCGGCGGAGCCGGAGACGGCGGCGCGCAACCGGCCGCCGAAGGCCTCGCGGAGCTTGGCGTAGACCAGCGCGTCGGCGACCTTGTGCTTGGCGGTCAGCGCGAAGGGCGCGGAGGCGGTCCCGGTGCGGCGGAAGTTGTCCTGGGCGGCCTTGGCGTACTCGCGGGAGACCCCGGCCGCCCACTGGAAGATCTTGTACTTCGCGGGGCCGCCGGCCCGGGCCTTGGCGGCGACGCCGTTGTAGACCTTCTCGAAGATGCGCGGCACGGCGGCCATGTAGGTTGGCCGGACGACCGGCAGATTCTCGATGATCTTGTCGATACGGCCGTCGACCGCGGTGACGTGTCCCAGCTCGATCTGTCCGGAGGTGAGCACCTTGCCGAAGACGTGGGCGAGCGGCAGCCAGAGGTACTGGACGTCCTCCCGGGAGATCAGCCCGGTCGCGGCGATGGCCTTCGCCATGTACGACCAGTTGTCGTGGCGCAGCCGTACGCCCTTGGGGCGGCCGGTGGTGCCGGAGGTGTAGATCAGCGTGGCCAGCTGTTCGGCGGTGATCGCGCCGATCCGTCCGGTGACGAGGCCGGGCTCCTCCAGCAGCCGGGCGGCCCCGCGTCGCTCCAGGTCGTCGAGGGTGAGCACCCATCCCTCGGGGTCGCCCTCCTCGGCGGCGACGCCCGCGCCGTCGATGACGACGACATGCCGCAGCTCGGGCAGTCCGGCGCGGCGCTCGCGCGCCTTGGCGAGCTGGGCGGCGTCCTCGGCGATGAGGATCCGGCTGCCGGAGTCGGAGAGGATGTACGCCGATTCCTCGGCGTTGGTGGACGGATAGATCGTCGTGGTCGCGCCGCCCGCGCACATCACCCCGAGGTCGGCGAGGATCCACTCGACGCGGGTGGCGGAGAGCAGGGCGACCCGGTCCTCGGGTTCGATCCCGAGCCCGATCAGACCGGCGGCGACGGCGTAGACCCGTGCGGCGGTCTCCGCCCAGCTGAGCGACGCCCAGTCGTCGGGGCCCCGGCCGGAGGCGGGCGGCACGGGATAGCGGAAGGCCTCGGCGTCCGGGGTGGCCGCGACGCGCTCGGTGAAGAGGGTCGCCACCGAGGGCGGCCGGTTCTCGATCTGGGTCTGTGTGTCGCTCACGATGTCCTCCGGGCCTGCGGCAGCACTGCACGACGGGCTGGTTCTTTAACTGGCGAGTAACCATCGAGCCGTGATCAGAGTAGAGGCCACTCTGCCAGTGCGTAAGAGGATGCGGGCTGCCGCTTGATAACGAAGGGTACGGCCGGGAGGGGGCAGCTCAGGCCGGGTGCGGACGGCGAAAGCGCCCGCTCCGGGGGTGGGGCGGGCGCTTTTTCGTACGCGTACGGGGAGGGCGCGGCGGGCCCGGCGCCGCCCAGGGATCCGGGGGCGGCGCGGGGCTTCCGGAGCGGCGCGGGGCGCTCCGGGGCCGGGCGGCTCTGGATTCCGGGGCCGGGCGGCTCCGGAGGTCCGGGGCCGGCCGGCACTCCGCTACTTCTTGTTCTTGCCGCCGCTCTCGTCGCTGGAGAGAACGGCGATGAAGGCGTCCTGCGGCACCTCCACGCTGCCGACCATCTTCATCCGCTTCTTGCCCTCCTTCTGCTTCTCCAGCAGCTTCCGCTTACGGGAGATGTCACCGCCGTAGCACTTGGCGAGGACGTCCTTGCGGATGGCGCGGATGGTCTCGCGGGCGATGACCCGGGAGCCGATGGCGGCCTGGATCGGCACCTCGAACGCCTGCCGGGGGATCAGCTCGCGCAGCTTGGCCACGAGCCGCACCCCGTACGCGTACGCCGCGTCCTTGTGGGTGATCGCGGAGAAGGCGTCGACCTTGTCGCCGTGGAGCAGGATGTCCACCTTGACCAGGCTGGACGTCTGCTCGCCGATGGGCTCGTAGTCGAGCGAGGCATAGCCGCGGGTCTTGGACTTCAGCTGGTCGAAGAAGTCGAAGACGATCTCCGCGAGCGGGAGGGTGTAGCGGATCTCGACCCGGTCCTCGGAGAGGTAGTCCATCCCGATGAGGGTGCCCCGGCGGGTCTGGCACAGCTCCATGATCGCGCCGATGAACTCGCTGGGCGCGAGGATCGTGGCCCGGACCACCGGCTCGTAGACCTCCGAGATCTTGCCCTCGGGGAACTCGCTCGGATTGGTCACCGTGTGCTCGGCGCCGTCCTCCATGAGGACGCGGTAGACCACGTTGGGCGCGGTGGCGATCAGGTCGAGGCCGAATTCGCGCTCCAGCCGCTCCCGGATCACATCCAGGTGCAGCAGCCCGAGGAAGCCGACGCGGAAGCCGAAGCCGAGCGCGGCGGAGGTCTCCGGCTCGTAGACCAGCGCGGCGTCGTTGAGCTGGAGCTTGTCGAGGGCGTCGCGCAGCTCGGGGTAGTCCGAGCCGTCCAGCGGATAGAGGCCGGAGAACACCATCGGCTTGGGGTCCTTGTAGCCGCCGAGCGCCTCGGTGGCCCCCTTGTGCTGCTGGGTGATGGTGTCGCCGACCTTGGACTGGCGGACGTCCTTCACCCCGGTGATCAGATAGCCGACCTCGCCGACGCCCAGGCCGTCGGCCGGGAGCATCTCGGGCGAGTTGGTGCCGATCTCCAGCAGCTCGTGGGTGGCCCCGGTGGACATCATCCGGATCCGCTCGCGCTTGCCGAGCTTGCCGTCGATCACTCGCACATAGGTCACGACGCCCCGGTAGGAGTCGTAGACCGAGTCGAAGATCATGGCGCGGGCGGGCGCGTCGGCGACGCCGACGGGGGCGGGGACCTCGCGCACCACACGGTCGAGCAGCGCCTCGACGCCGAGACCTGTCTTCGCCGAGACCTTCAGCACATCGTCCGGGTCGCAGCCGACGAGGTTCGCCAGCTCCTCGGCGAACTTCTCCGGCTGGGCGGCCGGCAGGTCGATCTTGTTGAGGACCGGGACGATGGCGAGGTCGTTCTCCATCGCCAGATAGAGATTGGCGAGGGTCTGCGCCTCGATGCCCTGGGCCGCGTCCACGAGCAGGATCGTGCCCTCGCAGGCGGCCAGGGAACGGGAGACCTCATAGGTGAAGTCCACGTGCCCCGGGGTGTCGATCATGTTCAGGATGTGGGTCGTGCCCCGGCCGTCGCCCTCCGTGGGTGCCCAGGGCAGCCGGACCGCCTGGGACTTGATCGTGATGCCGCGCTCACGCTCGATGTCCATCCGGTCGAGATACTGAGCACGCATCTGCCGCTGGTCGACCACACCGGTCAGCTGGAGCATCCGGTCGGCGAGCGTGGACTTGCCGTGGTCGATGTGCGCGATGATGCAGAAATTGCGGATCAGCGCCGGGTCTGTACGGCTCGGCTCGGGCACGTTGGAAGGAGTCGCGGGCACGCAAGGTCCTGATTCTTGAGACGCCGGGCGTCTCGTCTGGGCGATGGCGGATCGATACGTAGCCCCTATCGTCCCACGGGTGAGGGACTGCGGCCGGTTTGGGCCGCCGGGAATGCTGCTGGTAGCCTGGCTAGCTGTGTCTCATGTCGTGGATCAGTCCATGACGCTCGAGACGCTCATCGAAGATCAATCGAACCTGAGAAGGCTCTTTCGTGGCGAACATCAAGTCCCAGATCAAGCGGAACAAGACCAACGAGAAGGCGCGCCTGCGCAACAAGGCCGTCAAGTCGTCGCTCAAGACCGCTATCCGCAAGGCCCGTGAGGCCGCTGCCGCGGGCGACGTCGAGAAGGCCACCGTGGCCACTCGCGAGGCCACCCGCAAGCTCGACAAGGCTGTCTCGAAGGGTGTCATCCACAAGAACGCCGCCGCCAACAAGAAGTCGGCGCTGGCGTCCAAGCTGGTCTCCCTCCAGGGCTGAGCACTCCGCTGTGACCCCGGGGGCGACCCCGGACCCCGGCCCCACCCTTCGCGGGTGAACCGCCGGACGACTTGATCGCCGGACGGACCCGAGCGGGCCCTCTCTCTCCGCTCCCCGACCGGCATCCCTCCGGACTCGCACTTGGACCTGCGTTCGCCACGCGGGTGCGAGTCCACCGCACCACCGCACCACCTCACCAAGGCCCCGAACCCCCCTTGTCCTTCCCCAGGACACGGCCCCGGCTCGGGGCCTTCGGTATGCGCCGCCTCCAGCGCTCCTCCGGGGGGAGACACATCCAGCCCACCGGGTCGAGGCATACCCAGCCCCTCCGGCGATTGAGGAGCAGGGGCTCGGGGGCAGCGCCCCCGACCACGACCCGGGCCCTCGCGGGAGGCCGCGCACCCCCGGCCCCCCGCCGGGATCAGCGCCGAGCCCTCGCGGCCCGGGCGACCGCGACGACCGCCTTCTCCAACGCGTACTCCGGATCATCCCCGCCCCCCTTCACCCCCGCATCCGCCTCCGCCACCGCCCGCAACGCCACCGCCACCCCGTCCGGCGTCCACCCCCGCATCTGCTGCCGCACCCTGTCGATCTTCCAGGGCGGCATCCCCAGCTCCCGCGCCAGATCCGCCGGCCTGCCCCCGCGCGCCGAGGAGAGCTTCCCGATCGCCCGCACCCCCTGCGCCAGCGCACTGGTGATCAGCACGGGCGCGACCCCGGTCGACAGCGACCACCGCAGCGCCTCCAGCGCCTCCGCCGTCCGCCCCTCCACCGCGCGGTCGGCGACGGTGAAGCTGGACGCCTCCGCCCGGCCCGTGTAGTAGCGCCCGACGACGGCCTCGTCGATCGTGCCCTCCACATCCGCCGCGAGCTGCGACACCGCGCCGGCCAGCTCCCGCAGATCACTGCCGATGGAGTCCACCAGCGCCTGGCACGCCTCCGGAGTGGCGGACCGGCCCAGCGTCCGGAACTCGGACCGGACGAAGGTGAGCCGCTCGGCCGGCTTGGTCGTCTTCGGGCAGGCGACCTCACGCGCGCCGGCCTTGCGGGCCGCGTCCAGCAGCCCCTTGCCCTTCGCGCCCCCGGGGTGGAGCAGGACGAGGGTGATCTCCTCCACCGGAGCGGCGAGATAGCCCTTGACGTCCTTGATCGTGTCGGCGGAGAGATCCTGGGCGTTCCGCACGATCACGACTTTGCGCTCGGCGAAGAGCGACGGGCTCGTCAGCTCGGCGAGGGTGCCGGGCTGGAGCTGGTCAGCGGTGAGATCGCGCACATCCGTGTCGGCGTCGGCGGCGCGCGCCGCCGCCACCACCTGCTGCACCGCGCGGTCGAGAAGCAGATCCTCCTGGCCCACGGCGAGCGTGACGGGGGCGAGCGGATCGTCGGTCGAATTCTTCCTGGTGGCCATCGCGTCCAGCATCCCATGGGCCGCTGACACCCCTTCCCGTGCCGGAGAATGGGCGGGTGAGCGATGGACGACATGTATTGGTGCTGCCCGACCGCGACGCCGCGGAGGAGGTGGCGCGGGAGCTGGCCGACCGCTTCGGCGTGACCGAGGAGCCCCAGCTCGTACGGGACGCGCTGGCCGGCGAGGACGACGCCGAGGACGCCCAGTGGCTGGTCGTGGTGGAGGACCCGGCCGCCCGGCTCGACCCGGCGGCCCTGGACGCCTTCGCCGACGAGTACGAGGGATGGCTGGAGGCCCCCTGACCCGCCCGCCCGGACCGTCGCGCCGGCGGTCCCGGCCGGCCGGGGCCGGTCAGACCTCCGCCCGGCCCCGGCCGGCCCGCGGATCGGGCGGCAGCCGGTCGAGCCGGAGCCCGAAGTGGTCGCGGTAGGCGGCGAGCACCGCGGCGTCGTCCGCGAGCGGCTCCTCCCGGCGTCCGCCGGGCCCGGTGCGGACGAGCTTGCTGCCGCTGAGCGTGATCCGGCCGTCCGCGGTGAGCTTCGAGCAGACCAGGGACTTGAGGAAGGGCGACTCGGGGGCGGTGCTGTGCCACCGGGCGCCCGCCCGGAAGTCCTCCAGCACGCGCGGCCTGGTCTCCATGCGGTACTGCGGCTTCCCGTCCCGGTACAGATCGAGATCCCCGTGCTCGGTCTCGACGATCCGGAAGGTCCCCGCGGGATCGGGCTGGTCGCCGCGCGCGTCGAAGTCCAGCGGATGGCGGGAGTTCTCACCGAAGCCCACATCGACCAGCCATCGCCCACCGGCCCCGGGCTCCACCGTCCCCGCCGTACCCGCCTCCGTCTCCACCAGCAGGGCGAGATGGTCGTAGGGGATGCCGATTCCGCCGGCCCCGTCGTGGACCCGGGCCTGGAGCAGGCTGACGGTGAACCCGACATCCCGCAGCAACGCGGCGAACGCGCCGCCCAGTTCGTAGCAGAAGCCGCCGCGCCCGCCCTCGACCACCTTGGCGAGGAGCGCCTTCTCCTCCAGGACGATCTCCTCGCCCAAATGGACCGAGAGATTCTCGAACGGAACCGCCAGGAGATGGCGCTCCTGCAGCTCCCGGAGCGCGGCGTGGTCGGCGCGGCGCGGGCGCTCGGCTCCGATACGGCGAAGGTAGGCGTCCATGGCCCCAGTGTGGGCGCGGCGGCGGACCCGCGCCATGCACCGCTGGTCCTAGGGCCCGAGCCCGAGGCCGGGAGGGCGCGGCGACCGCTAGCGTGCAGATCATGACTGTTCAGAGGGAGCCGGCGCGTACGCCGGAACAGCGCAAACAGGACGTACTGGCGAAGCTGGAGACGGAGGAGGACCTCTGGGCGGCGACCGCGTCGGCGGACGGTGAACCCACCCTCGTACCGCTGTCGTTCGTCTGGGACCGGGAGACGCTGCTGATGGCCACGCGGCGGACGAATCCGACCGCGCGCAATGTGACCCCGCGCGGGCGGATGGTCGTCACGCTGGGACACAGCAGGGATGTGGTGCACATCGAGGGCTCCGCCGAGATGGTGGAGGGCTCGGCGCTGGAGCCGTCGTCCGGCGAGGCGTTCACGGTGAAGCAGCGCGGCTGGAATCCGCGTGAGCACAAGGCGTACGTCTATCTCCGGGTCACCCCCGTGGTGGTGAAGGCCTGGCGCGAGGTGAACGAGCTGGCCGACCGGGACCTCATGCGCGACGGCGTATGGCTGGTCTGACCCGGGACGGGCGCTCGGGCCTGCCCCGGTGCGCCCGTGCTGGTCGACCCGCGCGGCCCAGGTGCGGGCGGTCCGGGTCTGTGCGGTCCGGGCGGTCCGGTCGGCCCTGAGGGCTCCCCGGCGCGGATGGGCCCGCAGGCCGCGGCCCGCCCCGGTCACCGCGATCGGCCCGTCCCGGTCGGTGCGCAGCACCGCGGCCCCCTGGGACCGCAGCGCGTCCACGGTACGGGGAGCGGGGTGGCCGTACGGGTTGTCCCGGCCCGCCGAGATCAGCGCCAGTCGCGGGCGCACCGCGTGCAGCAGGGCGGGGTGCTGGTGGGCGGAGCCGTGATGGGCGACCTTGAGCACATCCACCGGCGGCAGCGCCGGATGGGCGAGCAGCAGCCCGCGCTGGGCCGGGGGTTCGAGGTCGCCGAGGAGCAGCAGCGTGGGACCGCCGTCGACGCGAGCCAGCAGGGTGACGCTGGCGTCGTTGGGTTCGGCAGACGGCCCCTGGGGCGCGGAGTGGGCGTCCGGGGAGGGGCTTTCCGGCCAGAGCACCCGCCACTCCAGCCGCCCGGTCCGTCCGCGCTCCCCCGCCGTCGCCCGCAGCAGCGGCACACCGGCCTCCGCCGCCGTTCTGCGGACGAACGCGCTCTGTTCCTCCGGCTCTTCGAGCGTGGTGGTCTGCACCGCGCCGACCGATCTGCCCCGCAGCGCTCCGGGAAGTCCTCTGATGTGGTCGGCGTGGAAGTGGGTCAGCAGGATCAGCGGGATTCTGCTGATGCCCAGATCGCGCAGACAGCGGTCGACCGGCTCCGGATCGGGGCCCACGTCGACCATCACGCCCGTGCCGTCGCCCGCCGCCAGGACCATGGCGTCCCCCTGTCCCACATCGCACAGGGCGAAGCTCCAGCCCGGCGGCGGCCAGCCGGTGACGGCCCTGGTCAGCGGGGCCGGGCGGAGGATCGCGAGCAGGAGCAGCAGGGCGCAGCCGGCGGCCGTCCAGGGGTGGCGGCGCAGCCTGCGGGCGGCGAGCACCGCCGACGCGGTGACCACGGCGAGCAGCAGGCCGCCGCGCCAGCCGCCGGGCCAGTCCAGCTGGGCTCCCGGCAGGGACGCCCCGGTCCGGGCGACGGACGCGATCCACCCGGCCGGCCAGCCCGCCACCCGGGCGAGGGCCTCGGCCACGGGCATCGCCACCGGGGCGGCGGCGAGCGCGGCGAAGCCGAGGACGGTGGCCGGGGCGACGGCGAACTCCGCGATCAGATTGCAGGGGACGGCGACCAGGCTGACCCGGGCGGCGAAGACCGCGACCACGGGCGCGCACACGGCCTGGGCCGCGCCGGCCGCCGCCAGCGCCTCCGCGAGCCTCGGCGGCACACCGCGCCGTCGCAGCGCCGCGCTCCAGCCGGGTGCGACGGTGAGCAGCGCGCCGGTGGCCAGGACGGAGAGCAGGAAGCCGTAGCTCCGGGAGAGGGCGGGGACGCAGAGGACGAGCAGGAGTACGGCGGCGGCCAGTGCGGGGACGAGGGAACGCCGACGGCCGGTGCCGATCGCGAGCAGCGCGACGGCTCCGCAGGCGGCCGCGCGCAGGACGCTCGGCTCGGGTCTGCAGACGATGACGAAGGCGAGGGTCAGCGCCCCGCCGGTCAGGGCGGTGCCTCGCAGGGTGATGCCCAGCCGGGGTGCGAGACCGCCCCGTTCGGCCCTGAGCGCTCTGCCCGGGGGTCCGATCAGCACCATGAGGAGGATGGTGAGATTGCTGCCGGAGACCGCGAGCAGATGGGTGAGGTCGGTGGCCTCGAAGGCGCTCTGAAGATCGGGCGGGATACGTGAGGTGTCTCCGACGACCAGCCCGGGCAGCAGCGCCCGGGGATCCGGATCGAGCCCGTCGGACGCTTCCCGCAGCCCCGCTCTGAGCGCTCCGGCCGTGCGCTGGACGGCGGTGGGCGGGCCGATGGTCTCCGGGCGGTCCCCCGGCACGCGGACCACGGCGGCGAACCGGTCGTCCCCGTTCAGCGGGGGCGCGAGCCGGCCCGTCAGCCGCAGCCGGGTCGAGGGCAGCAGCCGCTGCCAGCGGTCGAGTCCGGCACGGGAGAGCCCGGGGCGGACGACGACGAGCACCGGGTTCCGGGTGCGGGTGGCCGTCCCGTCGGACGCGGTGACCCGGGTCGCCTCCGCGTCGAACACCAGCGCCCGCGCGCCCTGATGGTCCCCGGCGGCCCGGGGGCGGGTGAGTCGTGGGTCGGTGGTGACCGTCACTTCCAGGGTGGCGTGGGCATGGCGCTCCGCCAGCCCGGGCAGCGGGCCGCGCCGCAGATCCGCGCCGTAGAGCCCGGCGGTGGCCCCGCCCGCCGCCGCGCAGAGCAGAACCGCGGCGAGCGCGGTGACGCCGGAGCCGATACGGACACCGCGGCCGGAGGAGACGGAGGGAGTGGTGGAGCCGGAGGGGACACCTAAGGCGCGGGCCCGGGCCCGGCGTCGGCCGGGCAGGACCGGGCGAAGCTGGAGTGAGGGCGGACGGCGGCCCGGCAGGCCCTGCGGCGACGGCGGACGGCGGCCCGGCAGGCCAGCGCGATCCTGTCGCGAAGGCGGACGGCGAACCACCGAGCCCGGGCCCCTCCCCCAGCCCCTTCGGGCCGGCGTGCGCGCCGACGCCAGAACCAGGAGCAGCAGCGCCAGGGCGACACAGAAGGCCACCCCGATCGCCGTCCACCGCCCGGGAGCGCCCACGGCCAGGGCGGAGGCCGCCCAGGCGGCCAGGGCCGGGGGCGCCAGCCGGAGATCGGCCGGTCCCTCCTGCCGAGGGTGGGCCGAGCCGAGCCGGTGGCCCGACGCCGCGTGCACCTCCTGGCGGGCCCGGGCAGGAGCGCTCCCCGGCCCGGCCCCGGCGGGCGGTGACGGAGCGCCCCCCGCCCGGCCGTCCGCTCCGGCGCGCGAGGAATGACGGCTCGTCATGGCCGCACCAGCGGTCGGAGGTCGGCGAAGCGGCGGTCCCCGATGCCGTCGACCTCGCGCAGTTGGTCGACGGAGCGGAACCCGCCCTGGCGGGTGCGGTAGTCGATGATGTGCCGCGCCAGGACCGGGCCCACTCCCGGCAGGGTTTCGAGCTGGTCGGCGGTGGCCGCGTTGAGGCTGAGCGGACCGGCGGTCCCGCCCGGGGCGGCTGCCGCGCTCCCGCCGGGCCGGGGCGGATCCGCTCCGGGGACGGGCGGGCCCGTCGGGGGCGGAGCGCCCACCACGACCTGCTCGCCGTCGACGAGCGGCCGCGCCCGGTTGAGACCGGTGAGGTCCGCGCCCGCCCTGACCCCGCCCGCGGCGCGCAGCGCGTCGGCGACCCGGGAGCCCGCGGGCAGTCGCAGCACGCCCGGCCGCCGCACCTTGCCGCCGATGTCGACGACGATCCGCCCCGCGCCTCCCGCACCGGACGGCTGCTGCGCCGCCGAGGGCGCCGGGCGGACGAGGTCCGGAGCGCGCACGGCCTGCGGCCGGCCCGCCCAGAAGTGCTGGACGGCGAGGACCGCGGCCACCACGAGGACGACGGAGAGCGCGGCAAGGGCCCTGGGCCGCAGACCGCAGCGGAGCTGGATCCACAGCGGGAGCCGCTCCCGCAGAGCCAGGCCGGCGCTCCCCCGCCCCTGGACCGCCGACTCGGCCCTGCCCGTGTCCGCACCGCTCAAGACGTCCGCGTCCGCCTCCGCGCCCGCGACCGGCGGCTGTGCGCCGGGCGTTCCAGCCGCCCCGGAAGCCCCCGGCGGCGGAGCGCCGAACAGCGCGTCCGCCCGGCGGCCGGCGGCCGTGGCAGCGGAACGGGCCGTCCGCGTACGGGCAAGGGCCCTCGTACGGGAGGGCGGCCGCCTTCGGGCCGTCCGTCCCGGACCGTGGCCGGGGGCCGCCGCGCGTCTGAACCGGGCGCGGCTGTCGGAGGCCGGGGCGCGGCCCGGCCCGCTGGTCGCGGAACGTGATCGAGGAGCCATGAACAGGACGGTAGGCAGCGGGGCCGAATCCCGCTGAAGACACCGAAATCCCGTGGAAAACCTCGGAGTTGTGGACAACTCCGTCACCCGTACGGGCTAAGGATCGCGGTCTGTCGAGCGGGGGCCCTCAGCGGGGCGAGATCACGGCCCCGAGCAGTCCCGGTCCGGTGTGCGCGCCGATCACCGCGCCCACCTCGCTGACATGCAGTTCCACCAGTCCGGGCACCCGCTCGCGCAGTCGGTCGGCGAGGGCGGCGGCCCGCTCGGGGGCGGCGAGATGGTGGATCGCGATATCCACACCGCTTGTGCCCGCCCGCTCCACAGCCAGCTCCTCCAGGCGGGCGATCGCCCGGGAGGCGGTGCGCACCTTCTCCAGCAACTCGATCCGGCCGCCGTCCAGTTGCAGCAGCGGCTTCACCGCGAGCGCCGAGCCCAGCAGGGCCTGCGCGGCTCCGATCCGGCCGCCGCGCCGCAGATAGTCCAGGGTGTCGACATAGAAATAGGCGGAGGTGCCGGAGGCACGCTTCTCGGCGGCGGCCACGGCCTCGTCGAGAGACCCGCCGCTCTCCGCAGTCTCGGCCGCCGCGAGCGCGCAGAACCCGAGCGCCATCGCGACCATGCCGGTGTCCACCACGACGACGGGCACGGGCGCGTCCTTGGCGGCGAGCACGGCCGCGTCGTAGGTGCCGGAGATCTCGGCGGACAGATGCAGCGACACGATGCCGGTCGCCCCGGCCGCCGCACTCGCCCGGTACACCTCGGCGAACGTCTCGGGGCTCGGCCGCGAGGTGGTCACCGGACGCCGCTTCTGGAGCGCCTGCGCGAGTGATCGGGCCGAGATCTCGGTGCCCTCTTCAAGGGCCTGGCCGCCGAGCACGACGGTCAGCGGAACCGCCACGATGTCGTGGCGGTCCATCGCCGGCTGCGGCAGGTAGGCCGTGGAATCGGTGACGATCGCGACATGGCGGGACATGAGCGGGAGATTACCGGTCACGGGCATCGGAGGGCAGCCGGGACCACAGCCGTATCGCCGCGGAGCGGGCCGCGTACGCCGTCGCCGGGACCCCGGAGCAGGTCATGTCCGCCGGACTCCCCGCAACCGCCCCCGTCGACGCCCCCGCAGGCCGCCGCTCGTACCGACACCGCCGTACACCGCACCGGCACCGCCGCATGCCACCCCGGCACCGACACCGCCGTACGCAGCACCGGCACCACGCCACACCGCCCCGGCACCAGGACCGTCGTACGCCGCACCGAAACCCGGCCCGCCGTGCGCCGGTGGTCCGCGGTCAGTTCGTGGTCTCGGTCTCGGGGCGGGCGGTCTTCTCCCACGGATACGCGGTCGGCTGTCGCGGGTCACGCGCGGTGATCGCCTGCGGCTGCGGATCCGGCGTCTCGGCGGGCCCTGCCGGGGCGGCGGCCGCTTCCGGCCGCGTCCGGCCGGAGGCTCCGGCCGCGGGCCGGGTGCTCTGGTCCTCGGGCTCCGACCAGTGGCGCAGCGCCCCCGCCTCCATGTCGATCTCGGAGCTGAGCAGGTCCAGCTCGTCGTCGGCGAACCTCCGGGCGCGGTCGCGCGCGGCCCAGCGCAGGGACTCCGCCGAGTGTGTGATCCGCTCCGTACGCTCCCGGAGGTCGGGAAGGCGGGAGGCGACGGTGGACCGGTCGGGCTCGCGCTCCAGACGCTTCAGTTCATCGTCCAGCTCACGGCCGTGCACGCTCAGCCGTTCGAAGAGACCGATGGTCTCGGTGAGGGACGCGTCCTCGGCGGCCCCGGCCTGAAGGGCGTCCTGAGTGGCCCTCATCGAGGTGCGCAGCGAGAGCCGGAGCTGGGCCAGCTCGCCGGCGACACCGCCCTGACCCAGGCTCTTGGCCCGCAGGGTGGTGTCCTCCACCGTGCGGCGGGCCTGGGTGACCGTGCGCTCCACACCGCGCTTGGCGACGCGGACGGCCTTGACCGTGGCGAAGACCCCCAGTGCCACGAAGGCGACAAGAAGCAGCGCCAGTATCGTGATCACGACTTCCATGTGCGCCCCTTCGGCGTCGGCTGTGTGCGCCGGCTGCGTACGTCCATTGTGCTTCTCTCCACCGTAAACGGAACAGGCAGGCCAGGGGTTCCATCGGAACCCCCAACCTGCCCGTAGGGGAAACCCGCAGGGGAGCCCGCGGGAAGGCCGCGGAAAATCTGCGGCGAACCCGCGGAAAACCCCTGCGCACCGGCGCGGGGAGACCTCTCGGCCCCCCTGACGGCGGCTGCGGCCGACTACTCGGGGACGATGTTGACCAGCTTCGGCGCCCGCACGATCACCTTGCGGATGCCCGCGCCGCCCAGCGCCGCCACGACCCCGGCGTCGCCCAGCGCCAGCGCCTCCAGCTCGTCCTGGGCGATGGAGGGCGAGACCTCCAGCCGCGCCTTGACCTTGCCCTTGATCTGCACGACGCAGGTCACCGACTCGTCCACGACATACGCCGGGTCGGCGACCGGGAAGTCCTGGTGGACCACGGTGTCGGTGTGGCCCAGCTTGTGCCACAGCTCCTCGGCGATGTGCGGGGCCAGCGGCGCGATCAGCAGCACCAGGCGCTCGGCCACCTCTCGGGTCAGCGGGCCGCCCGCCTTGGTGAGGTGGTTGTTCAGCTCGGTGATCTTGGCGATCGCCGTGTTGAACCGCAGCGCGGTCATGTCCTGGCCGACGCCGTCGATCGCCTTGTGCAGGGCGCGCAGCACGGTCTCGTCCGCTTCGCCGTCGACGACGGTGACCTCGCCCGTCGACTCGTCGACGACATTGCGCCACAGCCGCTGGAGCAGCCGGTACTGGCCGACGACGGCGCGGGTGTCCCACGGCCGGGAGACGTCCAGCGGGCCCATCGCCATCTCGTACAGACGCAGCGTGTCCGCGCCGTACTCGGCGGCGATCTCGTCCGGGGTGACGGCGTTCTTCAGGGACTTGCCCATCTTGCCCAGCTCGCGCTTGACGGGCTCGCCCTGGTACGAGAACGTCCCGTCGGCCCCTTCCTCGACCTCCGTCGCCGGGACCGGGAAGCCGCGGGCGTCGCGGTAGACGTAGGCCTGGATCATGCCCTGGTTGAACAGCTTGTGGAACGGCTCCGGGGACGAGACGTGCCCCAGGTCGAACAGCACCTTGGACCAGAACCGCGCGTACAGCAGATGCAGTACGGCGTGCTCGGCGCCGCCGACGTAGAGGTCGACTCCGCCGTGCGGCATGCCGTCGCGCGGGCCCATCCAGTACCGCTCGATGTCGGGTGCGACCAGCTGCTCGCTGTTGCGCGGGTCCAGATAGCGCAGCTCGTACCAGCACGAACCGGCCCAGTTGGGCATGGTGTTGGTCTCGCGGCGGTACGTCCGGGGGCCGTCGCCCAGGTCGAGGGTGACATTCACCCACTCCTCGTTGCGGGAGAGCGGGGTCTCGGGCCGGCTGTCGGCGTCGTCGGGGTCGAAGGTGCGCGGCGAGTAGTCGTCGACCTCCGGCAGCTCCAGCGGCAGCATCGACTCCGGCAGCGGGTGCGCGACGCCGTCCTCGTCGTAGACGATCGGGAAGGGCTCGCCCCAGTACCGCTGGCGGCTGAACAGCCAGTCGCGCAGCCGGAAGTTGATCGTCCCCTCGCCGATGCCGCGCTCGGTGAGCCACTGGGTGATCCGCGCCTTGGCCTCGGCGACGTCCAGGCCGTCCAGGGAGATCTCGCTGTTGGAGGAGTTGATCGCCGGGCCCTGGCCGGTGAACGCCTCGCCCTCCCAGCCGTCCGGCGGCTGCACGGTACGGATGATCGGCAGGCTGAAGGCCTCGGCGAACTCCCAGTCGCGCTCGTCCTGACCGGGTACGGCCATGATCGCGCCGGTGCCGTAGCCCATCAGGACGTAGTCGGCGACGAAGACCGGGACCCGGGTGCCGGTGACCGGGTTCAGCGCGTACGCGCCGCTGAAGACGCCGGTCTTGTTCTTGTGCTCGGTCTGGCGCTCGACGTCGCTCTTGGTCTGCGCCTGCTTGCGGTAGGCGGCCACGGCCTCCGCCGGGGTGGCGGCACCGCCGGTCCACGCCTCCTTGACGCCCTGCGGCCATTCGGCGGGCAGGATGGAGTCGATCAGACCGTGCTCGGGCGCCAGCACCATGTAGGTCGCGCCGAAGAGGGTGTCGGGGCGGGTGGTGAAGACGGTGATCCGGGCGTCGGAGCGCCCTTCGACGGCGAAGTCGACGCGCGCGCCCTCGGAGCGGCCGATCCAGTTGCGCTGCTGGAGCTTGATGGCCTCGGGCCAGTCCAGGGCGTCCAGATCGTCCAGCAGCCGGTCGGCGTAGGCGGTGATCCGCATGTTCCACTGGCGCAGCTTGGCCTTGAAGACGGGGAAGTTGCCGCGCTCGGACCGGCCGTCGGCGGTGACCTCCTCGTTCGCCAGCACGGTGCCCAGGCCGGGGCACCAGTTGACGGGGGCGTCCGAGGCGTACGCCAGCCGGTACCGGCCCAGCGCCTCGGCGCGCTCGACGGCGCTCAGCTCGCCCCAGGGGCGCGTGGCGCCCTCGACCGCGCGCTCACCGCTCTCGAACTGCGCCACCAGCTCCGCGATCGGGCGGGCCCTGCCGGCGGTCTCGTCGTACCAGGAGTTGAAGATCTGCAGGAAGATCCACTGCGTCCACTTGTAGTACTCCGGGTCGATCGTCGCGATCGACCGCCGCTGGTCGTGGCCCAGGCCCAGCCTGCGCAGCTGGCGCTTCATGTTCGCCATGGCCTCTTCGGTCGACACCCGGGGGTGGGTGCCGGTGGCGACCGCGTGCTGCTCGGCGGGGAGGCCGAAGGCGTCGAAGCCCAGGGTGTGCAGCACATTGTGGCCGGTCATGCGCTGATGGCGGGCGAAGACGTCCGTGGCGATATAGCCGAGGGGGTGCCCGACGTGCAGACCCGCGCCCGAGGGGTACGGGAACATGTCCATGACGAACTTCTTGGGCCGGGCCACCAGAGCGGGGTCCCCGGCCAGCTCGCCGCTCGGGTTGGGCGCCTCGTACGTGCCGTCGGCGTCCCAGAAGTCCTGCCAGCGTGCCTCGACATCGGCGGCCATGGCGGCCGTATAGCGATGAGGCGCGGCCGCCTCGGCGGCGGAAGCAGCAGAAGTCGTCTCGCTCATGATCCTTAAAGCTCCATCGATCGTCTCTGCCGGCGGTTTGCGGGCGGGCATGCCCAGAAACAAAAGGACCCCTCACACAGGAGGGGACGCCGCGCCGATTCCGACCGGATCTGTTCATCCGTCGGGACTGATCAGCGCGGCTCGCTAAGCAGAAGGCGTACGGCACGCATGGCCTCAGGGTACCGCAGCGGCCGATCCGGGCGCGGGGACGGCCGCCGTACGGACCGACCGCGCGGCTCGACGGCGTCGATCGGCCGGTCGCGGGCGGTTCCGGACGCCTTATTACCCGGCATGACCGATCTATCCGGGACAGCCCTCCGCGTCACCCGATCGCGTGCTCTCCCGGTAAACGCGAAACCCCGGACCGCCTGCGGGGGCCGCCCTAGCATGCGTCAACGGGACCGCATTTCCCGCACCCTCGGAGCTGCCCCATGAAGCCACACCGAAAGAGCCGTTCCTCCCCCGTACCGAGCCCCGGAGTACGCCGCCCCGTGCAAGGCGGCGTCATCGCGGCGGCGTTCGCGTCGATCCCCTTACTCGCCGTCGGCGCGAGCGAGGACTTCCGGCACGCGCTCGACCACACCACCGGAGTCCTGTGCCTGGTGGCCCTCACGGCGTCCGTCGCCTGGGGGCTGCTCGCCACCGACCGGCTGCTGCTCTCCCCCCGCCACCGCCTTCTCTCCCAGGCCGTCCACCGGGCGACCGCGACCGCCTCACTCGGCCTCCTGCTGCTGCACGCGGCCGTGAAACTCGCACTCGGGCACATCGGCCCCGTCGGCGCGCTGATCCCGTTCGGACTGGGGGTCACCGGCGCGGCGGGGCTGATCGGCTTCGGCACGCTGGCCGGGCTGCTCGTGATCGTCACGGCCGCCGGCGGGGCGCTGCGCAGCGCCCTGGCGGGCCGGGCCGGGGCCGCCGGCCGCTGGCGGGCGCTGCATATGATCGCCTACCCCGCCTGGTGCCTCGCCCTGGTCCACGGGCTGTTCGCGGGCCGTCCGGCCGCCGGCTGGGTGGTCGCGGCGTACTGCCTGGCGCTGATCGGCGTCGCGGGCGCGCTGTCCCTGCGGCTGCTGCCCCGGCCGACGCGGCGGATCGTCGCGGACCGGCTGCCGGGCCGGGCGGGCGACGGGGGCCGGGGCCGCCGGGCCGCCGAACCGGAACACCACGATCCGGCCGCACCGCTCGACGGCTTCGACCGCGTCGACCGCTTCGACCGCTTCGACCGCGTCGATCCGGAGGACTTCGGACCGGGGAGCTTCGGCTCGGAGAACTTCGGACCGGAAGGCTACGGGCCGAGGACCGGGCTCGACCGGCTGGACGGTGTCCCGCCGCAGCGCGGACCCGCCCCGGCCGACGGCTTCCGGCGGCCCGCTCCGCTCGGCCGCGATCCCCGGCCGCCGGGGCTCACCGCCCCTTCCCCGCGGCTGTACGAGGCCCCCGCGCCGTACGGGGCGGAGCGGGTCGCCGGCGTCCACGGGCGGGGCGCGGAACGCGGGATCTCGGCCGCGTACCGCGCGGTCTCCCAGGCGGGCGAGGCCGCCGAACGCGGGCCGGGGGCCGGGGAGGCCCCCGACGTCCCGCGGGCCGGTCCGGCCCCGGGCCACTCGCCCCCGCCGGGCCTCGGATCGCCGGGCAGACCGCACGAAGACGGACCGCCCGGAAGACCGCACGATCCCGGACCGCCCGGAAGACCGCACGAGCGGCTGTCCGAGCCCCCACCGCCCCACACGCCCCCGCGGTACCACCCCGGACCGTACGAACCCACGCCCCGCACACCCCCGCCGTACGAACCCCCCGCGCCCGGCCCTCCGCCGTACGGACGCGCCGGGCGCGGCCCCGTCGCCCGGAGCACCGTGTCGCACGCCTCCCCCTCCCCGTACGGGATCCCCGAGCCCGGGGCGCGCGCCCCGTACGACGACGGCGACACGGCGACGCCCGGCCCGCTCGTCGCTCCCCCGCCGGGAGAGCCCTGGAACACCTCTGCGGGAGACCGGCCTTGAACCTTCCCCTTCCCGATGTCCCCGAGGTCCGCGCCGTCGGGCTGCCCCGGCTCACGCGGGGCTTCGACCTGGCCGCGCGCCTCGACGTGCGGACGCATCTCACGGCGCACGGCCCCCTGGAGCCGATGGCGGGCGAGCGGCTGGCCCGGCTCGCGGAGGAGATCTCCCTCCGCGGCCGGGGCGGAGCCGGCTTCCCCTTCGCGCGGAAGCTGCGCGCCGTGGCCGACTCCGCGATCCGGCGCGGGGTGCGACCGGTCGTCGTGGTCAACGGCAGCGAGGGCGAGCCGGCCTGCCGCAAGGACACCGTCCTGCTGAACCGGGCGCCGCATCTGATCCTGGACGGCGCGCTGCTGGCCGCCGAGGCGCTCGGCGCGCGGACCCTGGTCGTCGTGGTGACCCGCGATTCCACGGAGATCTCCCTGCGGGCCGCGCTGGCCGAGCGCGGTCTGTCCGACCGGCGCGGCCGGCCGCTGCGCGCCCGGGTCGTCCGTACGCCGGAACGCCTGGTCTCGGGCGAGGCCGCCGCGGTCGTCCGGGCCGTCAACGGCGGCCCGGCCCTGCCGCCGGGCCGCCGGGCGCGGGCCTCGGACGCGGGGGTGGGCGGCGCGCCGACGCTGCTCTCCAACGCCGAGACCTTCGCCCAGCTCGCGATCGCCGCCCGGGTCGGCCCCCATCGCTACGGCACCGCCGGAGTCCCCTCCGAGCCGGGCACGGTGCTGCTGACGCTCTCGGGCGCGGTCGCCCGTCCGGTGGTGGTGGAGGTCCCGACGGGCGTGCCGCTGCGGTACGTGCTCCAGCTGGCCGGGGCTCCGCCGTACCCGCAGGGGGTGCTGACCGGCGGCTATCACGGCGGCTGGATCGACTCGGCCGCCGTCCACGCGTCGGTGGTCTCGCGCGAGTCGCTGGCGGGCGCCGGCGGCTCGCTCGGCGCGGGCGCGATCTCGCCGATCGGCCAGGAGACCTGCCCGCTGGGCGAGGCGCTGCGGGTGGCGAACTGGCTGGCCGCGGAGACGGCGGGACAGTGCGGGCCCTGCAAGCTGGGGCTGCCGGCGGCGGCCGGAAGGCTGGCGGATGTGATCGGCGGCGGCGGGCCGGCGGCGCTGGAGGCCCTGCGCGAGGTCACCGGGGCCGTGCGGGGGCGGGGCGCGTGCAAGCATCCGGACGGTTCGGCGCGTTTCCTCACCTCCACGCTGGCCGCGTTCACGGACGATCTGGCCGCCCATGTGCTGCACGGCGGCTGCGGACGGGAGACGGCCGGGGTGCTGCCCCTGCCGGGCCCCGCCGAGACGGCCGGTCCGGCGGAGGGCGAGGAGCGGGTTCTGGTCGACTGGACGCTCTGCCAGGGGCACGGGCTCTGCGCGGACATCGTCCCGGAGCTGATCCGGATCAATCCGGACGGCTATCCCTCGGTGGCCGACGCGGTCGTGCCCGCGCATCTGCGGGGACGGGCGCGGCGCGCGGTGCGGCGGTGTCCCGCGCTGGCGATGCGGATCGAGCGGACAGCCGGGCCCGTACCCGGGAACGACCGCTCCGAGCTGCGGGTTCCCCGGCGCAAGGAGCTGGACGGCGGACGCGGTTGACCACGGCCGACCGCATCTGACCGGCCCTCGTGGCCCTGCCCACAACACAGAAGCGGTGGATCACCCGATCGGGTGATCCACCGCTTCTGTACCTGTGGAGCTAAGGAGAATTGAACTCCTGACCTCCTGCATGCCATGCAGGCGCTCTACCAACTGAGCTATAGCCCCTTGCGAGATACCGCCGGTCCGAAGTTTCCTCCGTGCTCGGCGACGTGGACAACATTAACGCTCCCCCGCGCCCTTCACCAAATCCATTCCCGCACCCCCCGGAGCAGCGGGAACGAGGGGCGCGGCCGCCCGGCCGAGGATGGCCGAAAATCGACTGCCGTAGAGGGGCCCTGCGGGGACGGTCGGGGCCGCTCAGGCCGTGGCGAACGAGTAGAAGCGCTTCAGCGTGCAGTGCTCGTCGAGGAGACGGCCGTAGATCGGCTCGCCCTCCAGCTCCCGATAGGTCTCGATCGGGTCGCCCTTTATGATCAGCGCCCGCGCGCACTCCTCGCACCAGTACTGGTACTCGGGGTTGATCGGGTCCATGTCGCGGACGATGGGCGTACCACTGCCGCACCAGTCGCATTTACGCCTGTGTGCCCCCATCACTCAGCTCCAGCTGTGACCGCAGGACGTACACACGTAAGAAACTCCGCCGTTGTCGCCGAGGACCTGGGCGACATGCACCGATCCGCAGGACGGGCAGCTGAGGAGAACCGACACGCGTTCCCCCTCCCGTCCTGGCCGTTGGTCCCTTCCGGCCGTCCGATTCTGCCATGACCACGCAACAAGGTCAGCGGCGTTGACAGGAAGGAGCTGGCGAAACGCCGAATCCCGCCCTCTGCTGAGGACGGGATCCTTACGGTTTCTTCTGTGGAGCTAAGGAGAATTGAACTCCTGACCTCCTGCATGCCATGCAGGCGCTCTACCAACTGAGCTATAGCCCCTTGTGTTCTTCGCGCTCGGCGCTGCGAACAAGAAGAACTTTAGCCTGCGACCTGCCCGAAAGTGAAATCCGGGGGTACGGGGCCGAGGCGGACCGCCCCGGTCCGGCCGGGCCGGCCGCACGAGGGCCGGATCCCGGAGGCCGGGCGGGTGTCAGCGGGTGTCAGTCGTCGTCGCCGAGGACCGGCTCCGGGAGGGTGCCGGCGTTGTGCTCCAGCAGCCGCCAGCCGCGCGCGCCCTCGCCCAGCACCGACCAGCAGCAGTTGGAGAGCCCGCCCAGGCTCTCCCAGTGCTGGGACTCCAGACCGAGGAGACGCCCGATGGTGGTACGGATGGTGCCGCCGTGGCTGGCGACGATCAGGGTGCCGTTCTCGGGGAGCTTCTCGACCTGGCGCAGCACCACGGGCGCGGCCCGGTCGGCCACCTCGGTCTCCAGCTCGCCGCCGCCCCGGCGGACGGGCTCGCCGCGCTTCCACGCGTTGTACTGATCGCCGTACCGCTCGATGATCTCCGCGTGGCTCAGCCCCTGCCAGACGCCCGCGTAGGTCTCGCGCAGGGCCTGGTCGTACTGGACGGGGAGGCCGACCAGCTCGGCCAGCTCCTCGGCCGTGGCGGAGGCCCGCTTCAGGTCGGAGGCGATGATCGCGTCGGGCTGGAGGAAGGCGAGCAGGCGGGCCGCCCGGCGCGCCTGGGCGATGCCGGTCTCGGTCAGCGCGATGTCCGTGGTGCCCTGGAAGCGGCGCTCCAGATTCCACGAGGTCTGACCGTGCCGCCACAGGACTATCCGGCGGCCGGTCCGTTTGTAGGCGTCCTCGTTCAGCTCAACTCACCGTCCGGATTGCCGGTCAGCTGGGCGTGCTCCTGTCCCTTGCCGCGCGTCTTCAGCGCGTCCTCGGGCAGCGGCAGCTCGGGGCAGTCCTTCCACAGCCGCTCCAGGGCGTAGAAGACCCGCTCCTCGCTGTGCTGGACGTGGACGACGATGTCGACGTAGTCGAGGAGGATCCAGCGTGCGTCGCGGTCGCCTTCACGGCGGACCGGCTTGACGCCCAGCTCCTTGTTCAGCCGCTCCTCGATCTCGTCGACGATCGACTTGACCTGGCGGTCGTTGGGGGCGGAGGCGAGCAGGAAGGCGTCGGTGATCGACAACACATCGCTGACGTCGTACGCGATGATGTCGTGGGCGAGCAGGTCGGCAGCCGCCTGGGCGGCGGTGCTGACGAGCTCGATGGAGCGGTCCGTAGCGGTCACTAGCAGGCTTTCGTCGGCGGTCGGGTGACCCCACCAGGGTCTCACGTACCGCCGACACTCCTCGCGGCGATTCTTCGCGCCTTGCTCGTCTCCTGTCGTCCGCGCAGGTCACGCGGCTTCTGTCGGTCCCGTCACCCGGTCTTGAAATCCTGGCCGAGCACCACGCTGACGTCCGCGTTGGGCGCCGCGCCGCTCTTCTCGACCGCGCTCGCGGGCAGCCCCAGCGTCTTGGCGACCTCTTCCGCCTCCTCCTTGCGCGCATCGTCACCGTAGGTGACCCGCGAGGTGGCGGCGGGGTCCGCCTTGCCGCTGTCGACGACCGCGTAGCCGCCGTTGACCAGGGAGACCCGGGCGGTCTCGGCGGCCTCGGCGCCGCCGGTGGCGTTCTTGACGCCCACCCGAACCGCGTCGCCCTTGTCGGGAGCGCTGACCGAGCCGCCCAGGACGTTCTTGACGACTCCGGTGGTGGCCTGCTCGGTGAGGGTGCCGTCCTGCTGCACGGGGAGCAGCTCGGTCCGGTGGTCGCCGCCCTTGGCGCGCTCCGCGAGCTTCGCCAGCGAGGCTCCGAGGTCACTCTCGGTGAGCGAGGGATCGAGGATCTGGGCGAGGGTCTCCACGGTGACGGTCGCGGACCGGGCGTCGCTGGGGATCTTCTTCAGGACGGCCTGCATGACCTGTCCGAAGCGCTCCAGCTGCCGGGTCTCGGGCTCGCCGGAGGCCCGGTGGGTGGCGTAGGCGACCGCCGCGCGGCCGTTGAGGGTCTGGTCCTGGCCCTTCTCGACCAGCGGGTCGTCGCCGCTCTTGGCGCCGGGGATCGTGGCGTCGGTGGTGAGGTCGATGGTGCCGACCTGGTCGACGAGGTTCTCCAGGAACGGGGTGTCCAGCCGCCAGGTGCCGGTGATCTTCGCGCCGAGGAGGGTGCCGATCGCCTCCCGGGTGCCGTCCGACCCGTCGGACTCCACGGACTTGCCGAGGGTGGTGGCGATGCCGTCGTCGTCGGCGACGGAGAGGGTGTTGGGCAGCAGGACGGTGGTCGCGCGGCGGGTGGTGGAGTTGTCGACGAGGAGGGCCGTGGAGGTGACGCCCTTCTTCTTGGTGTGGTGCAGATGCAGGACGATGACATCGCGCTTCTGCGGACCGGAGGCTGCGGCTCCGGTCTTGTCCGAGTCGGAGAGTCCGGGCAGCAGTCCGGCGTACCAGAGATAGCCGAGGCCGCCCGCGAGAACCAGCGCGAGGGCGACGACGAGGGCGACGCCCCGATTGCGGCCGCGGCGCTTGGCCTCCTCGCGCCGCTCGGAGCGGCTCTCGGTGAATTTCAGCCAGTCGATGACGTCTTCGGAGTCGCCGTCCGGCTCCTCGATGAAGGAGAACTGCTCGGTGCGGTAGTCGCGTTCGCCGTCGGGCGCCGAAGGGCCGGAGTGGTCCGGCGCGGGCGCCGTCGGCTCGTTGGCCGCCGGTCCCTTCGCCGCCCGCCTCTTGGCCGCCCGGCCGCTCGCCGCCGGCGCGGGCGGTTCGGGCCGGGCGGGCGCGGGCGGTTCGGGCGCGGGGCCCGGGGCGGGCGGCGCGGCCGGAGCCGCCGCCCGCTGTTCCGGGATGTCCCACGCCTGGCCGGTGTCGACGGCGGCGGAGGGCGCGGGCGCGGGCGCGGGCGCGGGCGCGGGCGCGGGCGCGGCGGGATCGTGGCCGTAGCCGTACGCGCCGCCGTAGCCGTACCCGTACGCCTGGTCCTGGCCGCCCTGGCCCGCGTCCGGCTGCTGGGCCTGGAGCGGCTGCTGCGGCGCGTACGGGTCGTACTGCTGCGGCTGCCGGTAGACCGGGGCCTGCGAATCGGCGTAGGGGTCGTAGCCGTACGTCTGGGCCTGGTCCTGGCCGCCCGGGGCCGCGTCCGGCTGCTGGGCCTGGAGCGGTGGCTGCTGCGGTTGCTGCTGCTGCGCGTACGGGTCGTACTGCTGGGGCTGCTCGTATACCGGCTGCCCGTACTCGTCGTAGCCGATGACGCGCGGCTGCGGCTGATACGGGTCGTACGGGTTGTGCTGGTCGTTCACCGGTGCCCCTCTCCGCGGCTCACTCGCCGCGGTACAACTGCCGCTTGTCGATGTAGCGCACCACACCGTCGGGCACGAGATACCAGACCGGGTCCCCCTGGGCGACCCTGGCCCGGCAGCCGGTCGAGGAGATCGCCAGCGCCGGGACCTCCACCAGGGAAACCTTTCCCTCGGGCAGCCCGTCGTCGGTCAGATCGTGCCCCGGCCTGGTCACACCGATGAAGTGGGCCAGCGAGAACAGCTCCGTGGCGTCCCGCCAGCCGAGGATCTGGGAGAGCGCGTCGGCCCCGGTGATGAAGAACAGATCCGCGTCCGCGTTGAGGGAGCGCAGATCCCGCAGGGTGTCGATGGTGTACGTCGGACCCGGGCGGTCGATGTCGATCCGGCTGACCGAGAACTGCGGATTCGACGCCGTCGCGATGACGGTCATCAGATACCGGTCCTCGGCGGGCGAGACCGCCTTCTCACTCTTCTGCCACGGCTGCCCGGTCGGTACGAACATCACCTCGTCGAGGTGGAACAGGGAGGCCACCTCGCTGGCGGCCACCAGGTGTCCGTGGTGGATCGGGTCGAATGTCCCGCCCATCACGCCGAGTCGCCGCCGGCCGGGCGCGGAGCCCACCGCCACTTCCTGCTCTCCCATGCGTGCAGAGCCTACTGGCACGGCCGCCCGGCCCGATCCGCCGCTCAGCGGTCGCGGTTGAAGCGGGTGGTGATCCACAGCAGGAGCAGCAGTACCGCCAGCGCGCCGGCGCCGGTGACGATCGGTTCGAGGCTCTGGTGACGGCCACCGCCCTCGGCGCCCTCGGCGAGAGTGACCAGGTGGGTGGCGGTGCTGGTGAGGCTCATCTTCGGCGGGCCCTTATCGGTCGGAGAGACAAAGCGGAGAGACTTCGCCCACATCGTATGCGGGAGGCTCGGGCACGCTCACGCCGACTCGGTCGTTGAGGTGGTCACGGCCCCGTTCCACGGCGTCGGCGGGTGTCCACAGACCCCGCTGAGCACGGCGAACAGGGGTTGTCCACAGCCTCCGGCGGACATCGTTCCCAGCGCCTACGCTGGGGGCTGTTCAGGGGGACGAACACACCAGCCACACCCGTTACACCGAAACACCGAGCACCATCCGGGTCACACAGGGGGCATGAATGACCGAAAGCAGTCACGAGAATGTGCCGAGCAGGCAGCGCAAGCGCTTCCCCGGCATCTCGTCCCGCGCGTACGAACACCCCGCGGACCGCTCCGCGCTGGTCGCGCTGCGCAAGCTCACCGGGTTCGACACCGTCTTCAAGGCGCTGAGCGGGCTGCTGCCGGAGCGCAGCCTGCGGCTTCTCTTCCTCTCCGACTCGGTGCGGGTCGGGGACGAGCAGTTCGCCCATCTCAACTCGATGCTGAGGGACGCCTGCTACATCCTGGACCTGGAGAAGGTCCCCGCGATGTACGTCACCCAGGATCCGCGCCCCAACGCGATGTGCATCGGTCTGGACGAGCCGATCATCGTCGTCACCACCGGTCTGGTGGAGCTGCTGGACGAGGAGGAGATGCGCGCGGTCGTGGGCCATGAGGTCGGTCACGCGCTCTCGGGCCACTCGGTCTACCGCACGGTGCTGCTCTTCCTCACCAATCTGGCGCTGAAGGTCGCCTGGATCCCGCTCGGCAATGTGGCGATCATGGCGATCGTCACAGCACTGCGGGAGTGGTTCCGCAAGTCGGAGCTGTCGGCGGACCGGGCTGGGCTGTTGGTGGGCCAGGACATTCAGGCCTCCATGCGCGGTCTGATGAAGATCGCCGGCGGCAATCATCTCCACGAGATGAATGTCGACGCCTTCCTGAAGCAGGCGGAGGAGTACGAGGAGGGCGGCGATCTCCGCGATTCCGTGCTGAAGATCCTCAATGTGCTGCCGCGTTCGCACCCGTTCACCACGGTGCGGGCCGCCGAGCTGAAGAAGTGGGCCGACGGCCGGGACTACCAGCGGATCATGGACGGCCACTACCCGAGGCGCTCGGAGGACCGGGACACCTCGGTCACCGACTCGTTCCGGGAGTCCGCCTCGCACTACGCGGACACGGTGCGCACCAGCAAGGATCCGCTGATGAAGCTGGTCGGCGACATAGCCGGCGGCGCGGGCGACCTGGGCGGGAAGCTCCGCGACAAGTTCACCGGCAACGGGAACGGCGGCGGGAGCGGCAACGGCGACGGCGGTGCCGACGGCAGCCGCAGCGGCGGCTGACCCGGCCGAGGCCGACCTGGCGGCGGGCCCGGACGGCGGCCGACCAGAGCGGCGGCGGGCGCGACCGGTCCGACCCGCCGGTCAGGCCCGCCGGTCAGGCTGCCCGTCCCGGGGCCTGGGCGCCCGTAGACCGGCCCGTCGGCCGGGCGGGTCTATCGCCTCGGGCCCGGCTGGGCCCGGGGGGACAGGGAGCCGCAGAGCGCCGTCGGGGTGTCGCGGAGGGCGTACGGGTCCGTGCCCGGCGGGGCGTCCGCGGGCGGCCGGCGGCCGGCCAGCAGCGGGCGCAGCACCGAGACGGCGTCGGCCGAGCACGCCTGGGGGCCGGCCTGGACGGAGCTGGTCAGCAGTTCTGTCCGGTGCTGCCGCAGATCGTCCCGGTCGAAGCGGAATCGCAGCTCCCGGCGGACGGTGAAGAGCGAGGCACCGTCCTCGGCGCCGCCGACGGGCCGCAGGGCGTAGGCGAAGGTGTGGTCGGAGGTGACCGCCAGGGCGTCGGGGCCCGCCTCGCGGACGCTCAGCGTGCCCCTGACGCGTACGTCGGGGTCGGCGAGGGCCACCTGCCTCCGGTCGTAGCGCACCAGCCAGCCGGTGGCCGCGTGGCGGCCGTCGGCGGCCGGGGCGGACATGCTGCGGTCGAACTGCTCCAGCTGGTCGGGGTCGAGGAGCACCCGCACGGGCCGGACCGCGCCCCCGGTGAGGACGTCGGGGTCGAGGGAGGACTCCACCAGATAGTCCTTGGCGGTGGTGAGCGCGGTCAGCACCTGGCCCACCGAGAAGTGCTCGGTGCGGCGGACGCCGGGGAGGGTGATGCCCGCGGCTCCGGAGCGGAAGCGCGCGGCGGGGCTGCGGGCGTAGAGATCGCCGGGGGCGCCGCCCGGGACGCGCCCCGCGGGAGCGAGGGGGATCAGGGTGATGCGCAGGGGCTCGGCCCGTTTGGCGGACGAGGAGGGGGACGGGGGGCGCACCCCCAGATAGACCGCGGTGCCGAAGACGAGCGCGACCATCAGGACGAGCAGCAGGGCCGGGGCGGTGCCGCGTCCGACGCTCCAGGAGGCGGACGGGAGGGAGCGGACGGCGGGCGCGTGCGCGCCCATCCGCTCCCGCGCGGAGAACTCCTGAAGCCGCGCAGCCTGGACGAACGATTCGTCGAAGACGACGGATCGGTACTCGTCCTCTCCGCCGCCGGGACGCCCTTCGGGTGTTCCCTCAGGCGGGTCTCCGCGGCCGGCCATACCTTGAGGGTGGGTCTCGCGGGGCCTCGGTAAACGTGACGGTGCGCGACAAACTCGGACGAGTTCCCACGCGGGCGTTCACCGGCCGGGCACGCGGGCGTTCACCGGCCGGGGTGGAGCGGGCCGGACGGGGGACGGTCAGGGGGCGCCGGGGTCGGCGGACAGGGAGGGGCCGACGAGCCGGTCGACGGTGGATCCGGCGGGGGTGGTGGCGTCGACGCCGCTGGTCGCGGGCGGGGGCACCTGGTCGTGGCGATGGCCCGAGGCTCCCCGGTACACGGCGGTGAAGGCGAGGGCGACCATCCCGATGCCCATCACCAGCGCGAGGACCCAGGCGACCGGGCGGTGCCAGCGGGGGCTGCCGCGATAGGGGCGCAGGGCGCCGCCGTGGCTGCCGTAGGGATCGCCGTCGTCGTCGGGGTGGGAGCCCTCCTCGTACGGCCGGTCGTCGTCGTAGGGGCCGTATCCCTCTTCGTGCAGCTCGTCGTCGGGGACGCCGGGACGGGCGGCGGCGGCGCGGGCGGCCTCGGCCTCCGCGCGGGCCTCGGCGGCGGCGAGCAGCCGTTCGACGGCGCTGGGCTCGTGGATGAGGGCGGCATTGACGAAGTCCTCGTCGAAGACCACGGGGGCGAGGTCCTCGTCCGCGCCTCCGCGGTCGTCGTCGGGCTCCCAGCCGTCCGGGAACGGCCTGCCCCCCACGTCGTCCGGCACGCAATCAGAGTAGACCGGGCCGCCGGGTTTGGGCAGTCCGGGGAAGAACTCTCCCCGCCGGCGCGAGCCCTCGGCGCGAGCCGCGGGTGCGACCGCCGTGCGCCGGGGCGGGCGGCACCGGAAGCCCGCGGGGCCGGGAGAGCGGCCGGGACGGAGGGCCGCCGGGACGGAAGGCGGCCCGGGACGGGAAGGCGGCGCGGGAAGACGGCGCGGGCAAGCCACCTGGGAAGGGGGCGCGGTGAAACGGCGCGGGCCCCGGCCCGGAGGGAGCCGGGGACCGCGAGCGGGAGGGAGGGTCAGCGGGTGTGACCGTCGCCGGTGACGATGTACTTCGTGGAGGTCAGCTCCGGCAGCCCCATCGGGCCCCGGGCGTGCAGTTTCTGGGTGGAGATGCCGATCTCGGCCCCGAAGCCGAACTGGCCGCCGTCGGTGAAGCGGGTGGAGGCGTTCACGGCGACCGTGGTCGAGTCCACCAACTGGGTGAACCGGCGGGCCGCGGCCTGCGAGGTGGTGACGATCGCCTCGGTGTGGCCGGAGGACCAGAGCCGGATGTGGGCCACCGCGGCGTCCAGCGAGTCCACCACGGCCGCCGCGATGTCCAGGGAGAGGTATTCGGTCTCCCAGTCCTCGGGGGTGGCCGCCACCACCGTCGCCTTGGCGCTCTCGGCGTGCTCCAGCACCCGCTCGTCGCCGTGGACGGTCACCCCCGCCTCCGCGAGGGCGTCCAGGGCGCGCGGCAGGAAGGCCCCGGCGACGTCCTGGTGGACGAGCAGGGTCTCGGCGGTGTTGCAGACGCTGGGCCGCTGGGCCTTGGAGTTGATCAGGATGTCGACGGCCATGTCGATGTCGGTCTCGGCGTCCACGTACACATGGCAGTTGCCGGTGCCGGTCTCGATGACGGGCACGATGGACTGCTCGACCACCGTACGGATCAGTCCGGCGCCGCCGCGCGGGATCAGCACGTCCACCAGGCCGCGGGCGCGCATGAGTTCCTGGACGGAGTCCCGCGACTCGCCGGGCACCAGCTGGATCGCGTCGGCCGGCAGCCCGGCGCCGCCCACCGCGTCGCGCAGCACGCGCACCAGGGCCGTGTTGGAGGAGTACGCGGAGGACGAGCCGCGCAGCAGAACCGCGTTGCCGGACTTGAGGCAGAGGGCGGCGGCGTCCACGGTCACATTGGGCCGGGCCTCGTAGATGATGCCGACCACGCCCAGCGGCACCCTGACCTGTCGCAGATCGATGCCGTTGGGCAGGGTGGAGCCGCGCACCACCTCGCCGACCGGGTCGGGCAGGGCGGCGACATGGCGGACGTCGGCGGCGATGGCCCGCACCCGCTCCGGGGTGAGGGTGAGCCGGTCGATGATCGCCTCGCTGGTGCCGGCCTCCCGGGCGCGGGCGATGTCCTCGGCGTTGGCCGAGACGACTTCGCTCGTACGGACCTCCAGCGCGTCCGCGATCGCCAGCAGCGCGTCGTCCTTCGCCGAGCGCGGCAGCGGCGCGAGATCCGCCGCGGCGGACCGCGCCCGGTAGGCGGCCTGGGTGACCGGGGTGAGGTTGTCGTACGGCGAAAGCGGCGAGGGCGTGGTCATACCCGCAGGGTAGTGCGCTCGCCGCGGCCGTCCGTGCCGTACTCCGCACCGTCCCGTACTGCGAGACGGCGGCCCCGGGGCTCAGAAGGGGTGGACTCCCACCCGGGACGCGGGCGGCGGACCGTAGCCCTCCGCGAGCCGCTGGTGGTAGGTCTGCCGGTCGATGACCTCCAGGCCCACGATCTTCCAGGGCGGCAGTTTCGCCGTGGAGCGGTGCTCGCCCCAGAGCCTGAGCGCGACGGCCGCCGCGTCATGCAGGTCCCGGGCCTCCTCCCAGTACCGGATCTCGGCATGGTCGCCCGCATAGCGGCTGGTCAGCAGGAAGGGGTGATCGTGCGCCAGCTGTTCGAGCCCGCGTCTGACCTCCGTGAGCGGCGCCTCGGGTCCGGAGACGCTGAGGGTGATGTGCCACAGCTTCGACTGCGCCGGGTCGTCGCCGTACGCGCCGGACTCCCCCGCTCTGGCGCCGGCGCCCGGCTCCGGGCCCCGGCCGGTTCCGCGCGGCCGGCGGTCGGTCCCCTCCCGGTCCTGTTCGGCTCCCTCCCCGGAGTCGTCGCGACCCGAGCCGTCGACGTCGGAGTCGTCGAAGCCCGAGTCGTCGAAGTCGGCGCCCGCCTCGACGCTCGTCAGAGTGCGTTCCTCACCCGCCGTCCCACGGGTCTGGTCGCCCGCCGTCGTGCGGGACGCTCCACCCGCCGTCGTACGGCCGTGGTCGCCCGCGGTCCTGCGGATGCGCGGGACGCCCCCGTTCCCTCGGGGCACATCCCCTGGGCGCGCTCGTCTCACCGGCGGCCTCCTGTTTGCATGTGTCGTCTTGCTGTACCCCGCCATCCCCCCGCCACAAAGTTGACCAGTCCTGGACGGAACATGGGGTGGTTTTGGTAAAGGTCCCTGTTGGTTGGCGGGACTTTCAGCCGTTTCAGGAGTGCAGGACGACCAGATCGTCCCTGTGTACGACTTCCCTCTCGTACTCGGGACCCAGCTCCTTCGCGAGGTCCCGGGTGGAGCGGCCGAGCAGCTGGGGGATCTCCTTGGCGTCGAAGCCGACCAGGCCCCGGGCGACCGCCGCGCCCCGGGCGTCGCGCAGTTCGACCGGGTCGCCGGCGCTGAACTCGCCCTCGACCGAGGCGATCCCGGCGGGCAGCAGCGACGCACGGCCGTGGACGACCGCCTCGACCGCGCCGTCGTCGAGGATCAGCGCGCCCCGCGGGGTCGAGGCGTGGGCCAGCCACAGCAGCCGGTCGGCGGACCGGCGTCCGGTGCGGTGGAAGAAGGTGCCGGTGACCCGGCCCGCCAGCGCGTCGGCGGCCCGGACGGCGGAGGTGAGGACGACGGGGACCCCGGCCGCCGCCGCGATCCTGGCGGCCTCGACCTTGGTGGCCATGCCCCCGGTGCCGACGCCCGACCGGCCCGCGCCGCCGGTCTCGACATGCGCGATGTCGGCGGGCCCGTGCACCTCCTCGACGCGCGAGCTGCCGGGCCTGGCCGGGTCGCCGTCGTAGAGGCCGTCCACGTCCGAGAGGAGGACCAGCAGATCGGCGCGGACCAGATGGGCCACGAGGGCGGCCAGCCGGTCGTTGTCGCCGAAGCGGATCTCGTCGGTGGCGACGGTGTCGTTCTCATTGACCACGGGCACCGCGCCCATGGCGATCAGCTGGTCGAGGGTGCGGTAGGCGTTGCGGTAGTGGACGCGGCGGCTGGTGTCGTCGCCGGTCAGCAGCACCTGGCCGACGCGTACGCCGTAGCGGGCGAAGGAGGCGGTGTAGCGGGCGACCAACAGTCCCTGGCCGACGCTGGCGGCGGCCTGCTGCCGGGCCAGGTCCTTGGGGCGGCGGGCCAGGCCGAGCGGGGCGAGCCCGGCGGCGATGGCCCCGGAGGAGACCAGCACGATCTCCTTCTCGCCCCCGTCCCGGGCCTTGGCGAGCACGTCCACGAGCGCGTCCACGCGGTCGGCGTCGAGGCCGCCCGACGCGGTGGTCAGCGAGGACGAACCGACCTTGACGACGATCCTGCGGGCCTGGGTTACCTGCTCTCTTGCCACGGTCACAGGCTGAATCTATGTCAGTGCGGGCCGCGTACGCCCGGGCATTTCACCGGCTGGACAGGCCGGCGGCCGGCCGGGGCGCGCCCTTCCCCGCCCGGCGGCCGGGAAACGCCAGAGGGCCCGTGCGGCTCTCGCCGCACGGGCCCTCGGGAACAGCGGTGCGCTCTAGCGCCGCAGCGAGGCTTCCGATCCGTCGGTCTCGACCGGGTCGAGGGACTCGGCCTCGGCCGGGACGGCCTCCGGTCCGGCGTCGGGCTGGAGGTTCAGCTCGTACTGGGCCTCCTCGTTCAGCCGCTGCTCCACACCCAGGTTGCGGGCCTCCGACTCGGCCGCGAGGTCCCGCACGGCGTCGTTGAAGCGCTCCATGGAGGTGGGGTGGTCGGGGCCGAGGAGGTACTCCTTCAGCTCCTGGCGGTCGGCCGCCAGCAGATCGCGCTCCGGGGAGGCCACCGCCTCCAGCAGCGCGTCCAGTTCGGCGGCGCTGTTGCTCAGGATCACGGCGGCGCGGGCCGCGGTGTTCTGGCGCTGGAACTCGGCGGCGCCCAGTTCGGCGGAGTCGGTCAGGGCGTAGGGCTTGCCGCTGGCCATGAAGTCCGAGACGACGCTGGAGATGTCCGAGACCATCGCGTCGGACTCGTTGAAGCAGTCGTACAGCTTCGGCTCGGGGCCGGTCACGATCAGGTGCTCCCAGTAGCCGTTGGAGCGCCAGTAGGCGTCGTTCCACTCGGCCCTGAGCGCCTTGATCCGCTCCAGGCGCTGCGGGTCGGCGAGCGAGTCGCGGGACTCCTCGGCGGCGTCGCGGCGGGCCCGGCCCGGCTTGGCCAGGGCGGTCAGCTCGGCCTCGATCCGGTCCATCTCGGCGCGGGCGGCCTCCTGGCCCTGCTTCGCGGCGGCGGCCTGTCCCGACCACCTCGGGTCGGCGGCGCGGGCCTCGGTCGCCTCCGCGATCATGTCCTTGATCCGCTGGTGCACGACCTTGGCCTGCTTGTCGCGGATGCCGGTGAAGGGGTGGGGCTTGTAGATGACGCGCACGGGCCGCTCGGCGGTGAGCAGCCGGCCGATGATGTTCTCACCGGCGAGCAGCAGCGAGGTGTTGCCCGGGTTGTCGTCCCAGCCCTCCCAGGTGGGGGCGTAGAGCACGGTGGGGATCGGGTTCTTCGGGGCGCCGGTCCAGGACTGGATGGGCGCCAGCTGCGGGCGTCCGACCTCGACGATGTCGTCGTCGCGGACGCCGACGTCGGCCAGCGCGTAGCGGTCGCGGCCGGCCCGGCCCGCGGTCCAGACCTCGTCGTACACCTTGCTGTACGGGTTGACGCTGGCGAGCTTGTCGCTGTCGCCGTGGCCGATGAAGACGTGCTGGATGGTGGGCACGCGGAGCAGGTGGATGTTCTTGCCGACGTTGGCCGCGTAGAGCGCGACCCGGACCGAGGAGAGGTCCATGTTCATCAGGTGGGTCGCGCCGGGCACGCAGATGACCGGGACGGTGGTCGGGTGGAGCTTGTTGACCAGTCCGCGCTCGCGCATGATGATCAGCGGCCGTCCGTCGACGTTCTCCATCGTCTCCAGCCACATGTTGGCCTGGTAGGCGGACTCCTTGGAGCCGGAGAAGTACAGGACGACGGTGGGCTGGTACTCGCGCAGCCAGTCGCTGACCGCGTCGAGGACCTCGGGCGCGGCCGGGACCCGGCGCTTGCGGCGCAGGTAGGGGGCGAGCGCGAGGATGTAGAGCACGGCGAGGCCGATGCTGACGGCGAGGCCCGCGTAGCCGAGGGCGTCCCGGTTCAGGGCGGTGGCGAGCAGGACGCCCAGCACGGCCGGGATGTCCATGTGGAGGATCTTCTCGGCGGCGCGGACGCGGAGCGCGGCCGGCGGCGCGTCGGGGATGCCCAGGCTCTGGAGGTCGACGTTCCGGGTGACCACCGGCATCGAGCGGCGCAGCCGGATCAGGGTGACCAGGGCGCCGTGCGGGGCCTGGAGGCCGTAGAAGACCAGGAAGCCCGCGACGGCCACGTAGAAGAGCGTGGTCTCGGCCAGGCCCTCACGGGCGAGCAGCAGCACCAGGAGGACCTGGCGCAGCAGGAAGCGGATCGTGATGCCGACGCGGACCTTGCCGAGGCGGTTGATCAGATAGCTGCCCTTGCGGTGCAGATACCAGTCGGCGACATAGGTGGCGGTGGCCGCTGCCGCGAACATCCAGACGTTCGGCAGCAGTGCGGCGATCATGACGCAGGGATAACCGAGTCCGAGGAGAACCGCGGCGGCCAGCTCGGACAGGCTGCCGACGCGCGCCAGACGAATGGCTGTGGAAATCACGAAGAACCTGCTCCAAGGGTGCCGATTTGGTCCTTTTTGCGAGAATTGCGAATCCGGGACTTCGCAACCCGAGGGCGGAGTCAGGACTTCACACAGCGAACGGCCGGGCCTCCGTGTCCCCCAACATCCCCGGCATTTCGCGCATAGGGAGGTTCACGGAGGCCCGCAAAACTGCTGTGACAGCATTCATCGCTTTAACAGCGAATTATTGCATATCTTCTTCGCGCATCAGGACCGCGGCGAGCGCCTGCTCGAAGCCGGAGGCCTCGCTCGCGCCCCGGGTCGGGTCCTGCTGGCGGACGTCGATGACATGACCGGTCAGCTCGGAGAGGAGGACGTCGAGGGAGGTGCGCGCCACGGCCTCGGAGGAGAGCAGGCTGCCCGCGGGCTCCGCGCCGAACGCCTTGGTCCGCATCGGGGTCGCGGTCCGCTCGGGATTGACGCAGTTGACCCGGATGCCCTCGCTCGCCCACTCGTCGGAGAGCGCCTGGGTCAGATTCACCATCGCGGCCTTGGTGGACGAGTAAAGGCTGTACTCGGCGCGGCCCCGCGTATAGCTGGAGGAGGTGTAGAGCAGAAGCTGACCCTTGGTCTCCGCCAGGTACTTGTACGAAGCACGGGCGATCTGGACCGGCGCCAGGTAATTGACGTTCAGCGCTTCCTGGATGGTGCTGTTGTCCGTCTCGGCGAGCTTGCCGATGCGCAGGACGCCCGCGGTGTTGATGACGTAGTCGATCCGGCCGGTCTCCGAGTACGCCTTGGAGAGCGCGTCGTCCACGTGCTCCGGGTTCTCGACATGGGTGCCGGTGGTGGAGCGGCCCAGCGCGTAGACGTTCGCGCCGTACGTCTTCGCCAGCTCGGCGATGTCCGCGCCGATGCCGTACGAGCCGCCGAAGACGACCAGCGTGCGGCCTTCGAGCAGCTCGCGGTAGGCGGCCTCGTCGGCCTGGCGGGGGGCGGCGGTCGAGGCCAGCTGGAAGAGCTTGTCGGTGATGAAGACGTCGACGGGCTGGGTGACCTTCATGTTGTACTCGTCGCCCGCGACGACGTGGATCGGCACGTCCGGCAGGTACTTCAGCACGACCGAGCAGTCGTCGGTGGCCTGGAAGTTCGGGTCGCCGGAGGCCACCTCGTACGCCCTGCGGATGGTGGAGAGCTTGAACGCCTGCGGGGTCTGGCCGCGGCGCAGCCGGGAGCGGTCCGGGACGTCGGTGATGAATTCGCCGTCCTCGCCGTGGGTGCGGGTCACGATGATGGTGTCCGCGGAGGGGATGGCGACGTCGACGGCCTGGTAGCGCTCCAGGGCGTCCACACAGTCCTGGATCACTCGCTGTGACAGCAGGGGGCGGACGGCGTCGTGGAAGAGGACGTTGCGGTCCTCGCCCTCGGCCAGTCCCTCGCCGAGGGCGGCGATGGCGCGCTCGGTGGTCTCGTTGCGGGTCGCGCCGCCCTCGATCACCTTGGTGACCTTGGTCAGTCCGGCCTTGGCGACGATCTTCTCGATGTCGGGGACGAACCCGGGGGCCATCAGCACGATCACATCGTCGATGGAGTCGGCCTGCTCGAAGATCGTCAGTGTGTGCTCGATGACAGCCTTGCCGGCGATCTTCAGCAGCTGCTTCGGGATCGACAGACCCACGCGCTGGCCGGTACCCCCGGCGAGGACGACTGCCGTGGTACGGGGCTTGGCTTCGTGCGGCACAGACACAGAACGACCTACCTTCAGACGAGTGAGACGGTGCGATGGTCGCACTCTGTGTGACAACCTCGCAAGGCGGGTAGGGGCTGACGCTCGCCCCGGGTCCACCCGGTGTTCACCCGGGGCCCCGGCTGTCGGGGCGCCGGGCCTGCGGGAGGCGGGTGACGGACGTCATGGGGCGGGTACGGGCGGACAGGTACGGGCTGGTACGGGCTGGTACGGGCGGACGGGTACGGGCTGGTACGGGCGGACAGGCAGGGGCTGGTACGGGCGGGCGGCCCGGGCGCGGGCCCGGTCATCCGGGCGGGCGGTCGGTGAGCCGGAGGACCAGACCATTGTCGCCGTCGTAGCCGAGCGACACCTTCACCAGCCGCTGCTCCCTGCCCAGGAGCCTGCGCAGCACCCGGCGCGCCAGGAGCAGCGGTCGCCGCTTGTGGGTGAGGGCGTCCGGATAGACGAAGACGTCGCTCTTGTCGACGACGTCGTCGAGGAGCCGCGCCACCCGCACCGGGTCCCGGTCCGGGGCGCAGCGCAGCCAGACCTCCCAGACGTCGTGGGCGGTCAGCTGCCGGGCGGCGGGGGCCTCGCCGTGGATGACGGCCCGGAAGCCGCGCGCGCCGTCGCGGACGGCGGGGAAGGCGATCTCCTCCTCGGGGCCGCCCCGGCGGCGCAGCGTCAGCTCGGCCCCGTCCGCGGGGGCGGCGGGACCCAGCACCCGGCCCTCCAGGGTGAGCCGGGACCCGGAGCGGCGGATGTCGCCCGCCTCGGCGTGGACGGGCCGCACCCAGGAGCGCAGGGCCAGCTGGTGCCGGGGGCCGCGCCGGTAGGGCACCCGGTGGCGGACCCCGGCGCCGGGGGTGAGCCGGCGCTCCGCGCCCAGTGCGCCGCGCTGGTCGACCGAGCGGGTCAGCAGGGCGGTGCGGCGGGCGCCGCCGGGGTGGTCGGCGGCGCAGAGCCACTGGCCCTCGGCGAAGTCGTCGTCGGCGGGGACGGTGGCGGCGCCGTCCGGGCCGAAGGGGTAGATCCGGGTCTCCGCCGGGTCGGGGCCGCCGGTGCGGACGCAGACCAGACGCAGGCCGGGGTGGGTGAGGACGGCGGATGCGGGGGCGACCACGGTGACGGTGAGCGAGCCGTCGTCCTCGGCGACGCAGTCGGCCACCGGTTCGAAGGCGCGCCCGGGGGCCGGCCGGGGCGCGGCGGGCGGGGCGGCGGGCGCGAGAGCGGGCGGGGCGGCGGCTGCAGAGGCGAGCGCGACGGCGGGGGCGGTGGCGGTCCGGGCGCGGCGGGCGGGGGAGCCCGCGCCCAGTTCGGCGAAGAGGTCGGCGTACCGGCGGGCGACGGGGGCCGGGTCGAAGCGGCGGGAGTTGCGGGCGGCGGCGGCGCCCATCTTGCGGCGCAGCCCCTCGTCCTCGATGAGCGCGAGGAGCGCGCCGGCGACCGCGTCGGCCTTGCCGACCGGGACCAGGATTCCGTCCTCGCCGTCCCTGACGATCTCGCGCGGGCCGTAGTCGCAGTCGGTGCTGATCACGGGGAGACCGTTGCGCATCGCCTCGACGAGGGTCATGCCGAAGGACTCGTGGCGGGAGGTGGAGACGGCGACGGATCCCTTGACCCACTCGGGGTCGATCGGCGAGCGGGGGCCCATGAGCAGGACGTGATTGCTCAGCAGGTGTTTCTGGACACGGCGGCGGAGCCGTTCCTTCTCGGCGCCCGCGCCGCAGATCCGCAGGGTCCACTCGGGGTGGACGGCGACCACTTTGGCGAAGGCGCGGATCAGCACCTCGTACTGCTTCTCGCGGGAGAGCCGGCCGGCGGCGACGACGACGGGGCGGGAGAGGTCGGAGGGGGCCACGGCGGGCGCGGGGACGCTGTTGGGGACGGCCAGCACCCGGGTGTCGGGGAGCGGCATCCGGGCCCGCCAGACGGCCGCGTCGCCCTCGGAGACCGTCACGAAGGCGTCCAGGGCGGCGAGGTGCGGCCGCATCTCCTCGCGGAGGGCCTCGCTGTGGTGGTTGTGGCTCATGTGCTCCTGGCCGATGGTCACGGCCCCGGGGGGCGCGAACCGGGCCGTGTAGGCGACCAGGCCGGGGCGGGTGCCGATGACGACATCGGCGTCGGAGGCGGCGTAGTGCTCGCGGACCCGGCGGTCGGTGAGGGCGCTGTATTCGCCGTAGCGCGCCTCGGAGCGGGGGAAGAGCGCGGCCGGGGTCCGGTGGTCGGGGTGGTCCTTCTCCCGGGCGGGCGAATTGGGCCGGGTGTCGACCAGCGGTACGACGGTGATCCGCGGGTCGATGTCGAAGAGCGGGACGTCCCGGTGGCGGAAGACCGAGACGATCTCGATCTCATGGCCGCCGGCGAGTTCCTCCGCCAGGTTCAGCGTGGTCCGGATGGTCCCGCCGATGCCGTAGATGGTGTGGATGAGAAAAGAGATCTTCACCGGTGCTCCGCTCGTCCGCCCGGGCCGTCTGCCGTGCCGCCCCGACCGGTCGCGGCGTCGGCGGGCCGTGCCGCTCGCGGCGCGCCGTGACACGCCGGGGGGACCCGGCCGCGACAGCGGTGCGGGCGGCCGTGCGGAAACAGAGTGGCCGCCGGGGAGGCGGGGGGCGGACGCCCGGGGCGGGCGGCGGCGGGGGCCCTGGGGCGCGCGGGCCTTGGGGGGCGCGGCGGATCCGGCGCGGAGCCGGTCCGGGACGGGGTGTTCCCGTCACCGGATCGATTCAGCGCCGGATCGGCGGCCTCACTGGAACGGGTGGAACTCGTCGTACTCGCGCTGGGCCTCGTCGCGCTCGGCGTCGCGGTCGCGGCGGCGCTGGGCGGCGGGCCTCGGGGCCTCCAGGCGGTGGTCCTCGCCGCGGCGGCCGAGCATCTCCGCGCCCGCCATCATGGTCGGCTCCCAGTCGAAGACGACGGCGTTGTCCTCGGGGCCGATGGCGACGCCGTCGCCGGCCCGGGCGCCGGCCTTCATCAGCTTCTCCTCGACGCCGAGGCGGCTGAGCCGGTCGGCGAGATAGCCGACGGCCTCGTCGTTGCTGAAGTCGGTCTGGCGGACCCAGCGCTCGGGCTTCTCGCCGCGCACCCGGTAGAGGTCGCCCTCCTCGCGGACGACGGTGAAGCCGGTGTCGTCGACCGCCTTGGGGCGGATGACGATACGGGTGGCCTCCTCGGCGGGCTTGGCGGCGCGGGCCTCGGCGATGATCCCGGCGAGGGCGAAGGACAGCTCCTTCAGCCCGGTGCGGGCGACGGCCGACACCTCGAAGACCCGGTAGCCGCGGGCGAGCAGCTCGGGGCGGATCATCTCGGCGAGGTCCTGGCCGTCGGGGATGTCGACCTTGTTGAGGACGACGATCCGGGGCCGGTCGTCCAGGCCGCCGTACTGCTTCAGCTCGGCCTCGATGACATCGAGGTCGGAGACGGGGTCGCGGTCGGACTCCAGCGTGGCGGTGTCCAGGACGTGCACCAGGACCGAGCAGCGCTCGACATGGCGCAGGAACTCCAGGCCGAGGCCCTTGCCCTGGCTGGCGCCGGGGATCAGCCCGGGGACGTCGGCGATGGTGTAGACGGTGGAGCCCGCGGTGACGACGCCCAGGTTGGGCACGAGGGTGGTGAAGGGGTAGTCCGCGATCTTGGGCTTGGCGGCGCTGAGCACCGAGATCAGCGAGGACTTGCCCGCGCTCGGGTAGCCGACCAGGGCCACGTCGGCGACGGTCTTCAGCTCCATGACCACGTCACGGGCCTCGCCGGGCTCGCCGAGCAGCGCGAAGCCGGGGGCCTTGCGGCGGGCGGAGGAGAGCGCCGCGTTGCCGAGGCCGCCGCGGCCGCCCTGGCCCGCGACGAAGGTGGTGCCCTGGCCGACGAGGTCGGCGAGGACATTGCCGTCCTTGTCGAGGATGACGGTGCCGTCCGGGACGGGCAGGATCATGTCCTGGCCGTCCTTGCCGGAGCGGTTGTCGCCCGCGCCGGGCTGGCCGTTGGTGGCCTTGCGGTGGGGGCTGTGGTGGTAGTCGAGCAGGGTGGTCACCGACTGCTCCACCACCAGGATCACATCGCCGCCGCGGCCGCCGTTGCCGCCGTCGGGGCCGCCGAGCGGCTTGAACTTCTCCCGGTGAACGGAGGCGCAGCCGTGGCCTCCGTTACCCGCGGCGACATGCAGTTCGACGCGGTCCACGAAGGTGGTCATGGGTGTGCCTCCATTGTTTACGGAACTTTCTAGCAGTAACACAGCAGAGGCGGACCCGCTTCCCGATAAGGGAAGTGAGATCCGCCTCCACGCAAACTCACGGAACAATCCGCGGCGAAAACCGTTCTACGGTTCCGAATGGATCGAATGAATCGATCAGCCGGCGACCGGAACGATGTTCACGACCTTGCGGCCACGGTGCCGGCCGAACTCGACCGCCCCGGCGTTCAGTGCGAACAGGGTGTCGTCGCTGCCGCGGCCGACGCCCGAGCCCGGGTGGAAGTGGGTGCCGCGCTGGCGGACCAGGATCTCACCGGCGTTGACGACCTGACCGCCGAAGCGCTTCACGCCGAGCCGCTGAGCATTGGAATCGCGACCGTTCCGAGTGGACGATGCGCCCTTCTTATGTGCCATGTCTCCTCAGTCCCTTACTTCGCGGCCGTCGGGATGCCGGTGACCTTGATCGCCGTGTACTGCTGACGGTGACCCTGGCGGCGGCGGTAGCCGGTCTTGTTCTTGTAGCGCAGGATGTCGATCTTGACGCCCTTGTGGTGGTCCACGATCTCGGCGGTGACCTTGATCCCGGCCAGGACCCACGGGTCGCTGGTGACGGCTTCGCCGTCGACCACGAGCAGGGTAGAGAGCTCTACCGTGTCGCCAACCTTGGCGGTGGGAATCTTGTCAACCTCAACGATGTCGCCGACAGCAACCTTGTGCTGGCGACCACCGCTGCGCACGATGGCGTACACGCGGATCTCTCTTTCGCTCGGATCGGACCCCTGATGCCAGCCGCTCACACGGGCCCGGGGGCCGTGACGATCCGGAAGGACGAGCGGCCTCCCCCGTACCGGCGTACCGAACCGGAAACCGTGAAGACGGAAACCGAGAACCGGAGAACCGGAGAATCTACGGGAGGTGGGTGCTCAGGGGATGGGTGCGTAGGGAAACACACCGAGGGTCAAGGTTACGGGGACCGCTGCGGAGGGTCAAACCGGGCCTATGCTCGGCGGGCGGCGGCCGGGGCGGGGCGACCCGCGCGGCGGGGACGCCGCCTCGCCCGCCGTCCCGACCCATGGAAGGGGACCCACGGTGACCTGGACGGTCCGGCCCACCGCGCAGGTGGACCAGAGCGCCGAGATCGGCGCGGGCAGCACGGTCTGGGAGCTGGCGCAGATCCGCGAGCGGGCCCGGCTGGGCGAGGGCTGTGTGATCGGGCGCGGCGCCTATGTCGGCGCGGGCGTCCGCATCGGCGACCACTGCAAGCTCCAGAACCTCGCCCTCGTGTACGAGCCCGCCGAGCTGGGGCGCGGCGTCTTCGTCGGCCCGGCGGCGGTCCTCACCAACGACCGGCATCCGCGCGCCGTCGACCCGGACGGCGCGCTCAAGCGCGCCGGGGACTGGGAGCCGGTGGGAGTGCGCGTCGCCGACGGGGCGTCGATCGGCGCCCGCTCCGTCTGTGTGGCCCCGCTGCGCGTCGGCCGCTGGGCGATGATCGCCGCCGGGGCCGTGGTCACCCGGGACGTCCCGGACTTCGCGCTGGTCGCCGGGGTCCCGGCGCGGCGGATCGGCTGGGTGGGCCGGGCCGGGGTCCGGCTGACCGAGCGGGCGGGCGAGCCGGGCGGCTGGGAGTGCCCGAGCACCGGGGCGCACTATCGCGAGTCGCCGGACGGGACGCTCAGCGAGAGCGGCGGCCGGTCCGGCAGCAGCCGGGTGTAGAGGGCCTCGACGACCTCCGCCTGGGCCTCCCAGGTCCAGCCGTCGAGCAGCCCCGGCGCACGGTACGCGGCGCGGTAGCGCTCCGGGTCGGCGAGCACGGTCCGCGCGGCCCGGGCGAAGTCCTCGGCGTCCCCGGCCCGGAAGACCTCGCCCGCCCCGGTCGCCTCGACCATCTCGGCCATCGTGCGGATGTCGCTCACCACCAGCGGCAGCCGGGCCTGCGCGTACTCGAAGAACTTGTTGCTGAGGGCCAGCTCGTGGTTGGCGAGATGGAGCAGCGGGCTGACGGCGGCGTCCGCCGGGGCCAGGAAGCGCGGCACCTGCCAGTGCGGCACGTACGGCAGGAAGTGGACCCGGTCGCTGACGCCCGCCCGGGCGGCGGCGCGGCGGGCGCCCGCGACGGCCTTCATCTTCCGGGGGGTGACCGACACCAGGGCGAGATGGACGCCGGGCAGCGAGGGCAGCGCCCCGATGACGGTCTCCACCCCGCGCACCGGGCTGATGCCCCCGGCGTACACCAGCAGCGGGGTCGTCTCGTCCACCCCGCACAGCGCGCGCAGGTCCCCCGCCGGCGGGGCGTCCGCGATCTCGTCCGCCTCCGGGCGGGTCACCGGCGCGTTCAGGACGACGGAGGGCAGCTCGCGCAGCCCGTGGCCCTCCTGGAGCATCCGCGCCAGCGGCGGCGAGACGGTGATCACGGCGTCCGCGAAGACCGCGTGCTCCTTCTCCCAGGCGATGTGGCCCGGCAGCCAGCGGCCGTGGAAGGCGGGCAGCCCCGGCACGTACTCATGGGCGTCCCAGACCAGCTTGGCCGCGCGGCCCCGGGCCCGGGCGCGCACCGCGGCCCGCGCCCCGACGCCGAGCATCCTGAAGTCGTGGGCGTGGACGAGATCGGGCTCGAAGGCGTCGATGTGCGCGGCGAAGGCCAGCTCGTAGTCCCAGAGCCCCGGCATCAGCCGGCGCCAGGCGCGCCGGCCCATCAGCGTCGACCACAGCGCGGTGGAGGTGCGGTCCAGCGGCGCGGTGAGCGGTGCGCGCAGCCGCTGGAGGCGGTCGGTCTCCCGGGCCCGCAGGCCGACCCAGGCGGCGAGCGCCCTGGCCGCGGCCCTCGGCAGCAGCAGCCGGGCCGCCGAGCCGCTCGCGCTGGAGCCGGGGTGACCGGCCCGCGCGGCCCGCTCCGCCGCCCGGCGGAAGGCCAGGTCGGAGCGCCAGGCCTTGACGGTCTGCACCCGGTAGCGGGCCAGCCGCTGGGAGCGGTACGCCAGCGGGCGGCGGAACAGCGGATGGCGCAGCTCGTGGCGGCGCGGCTCCAGATGGGCCGGTTTGGGGATCAGCCGGACGCGGGCCCCGCCGATCCGCCAGGTCTGGATCTTGGAGGTGGGCGAGACGCCGAGGAGGATGACGTCCCAGCCCGCCGCGGCGGCGGAGCGGGCCGCCTTCTGGACGCGTGAGTCGGCCTTGACGCCGTTGTCGACGAGCATGACGACCCGGCCCCGGGTGCCCTGCGAGGATTCCATGCGCACGCCCTTCCCGATGCGCCGGGAGGTGATTCCACCCGGTATTCCCGCCCGCCCCACCATCGTCATGGTTTGATCGGTTTTCCGGCGCGTTCGCCACGCGCCGCCCGGCGGCGGATCACTCCCCGGGGAGCCGGGTCCGCGGGACGAGCCCAGGGAGCGCAGCAGCGTGAAGGTTCTCAGCGTCGTCGGGGCCCGCCCCCAGCTGGTGAAGCTCGCCCCGGTCGCGGCGGCCCTCTTTGCCGCCGGCCACCGGCACCGCATCGTCCACACCGGACAGCACTACGACGCCGATCTCTCCGACGTCTTCTTCTCCGGGCTGTCCATCCCCGATCCCGATGTCCGTCTCGGCGTCGGCTCCGGCAGCCACGGGGTGCAGACGGGCGCGGCGCTGGCCGCCCTGGACGAGGTCTTCGCCGAGGAGCGCCCGGACTGGGTGCTGGTCTACGGGGACACCAACTCGACGCTCGCGGGCGCGCTCTCGGCGGTGAAGACCGGGCTGCCGGTCGCCCATCTGGAGGCGGGGCTGCGCTCCTTCAACCGGCGGATGCCGGAGGAGCACAACCGGGTGCTGACCGACCACTGCGCCGATCTGCTGCTCGCCCCCACCGAGGAGGCCGTGCGCCATCTCGCCCGGGAGGGGCTGGCCGCCCGCACCCGGCTGGCCGGGGATGTGATGGTGGACGTCTGTCTGCGGACGCGGGACGAGGTGCTGGCGGCGCGGCGGCCGGCCGCGCCGCCAGCCGGGGTCCCGGCGGGGCGGCCGTTTCTGCTGGCCACCCTGCACCGCCCGGGCAACACCGACGACCCCGCGCGGCTGGCGGCGCTGATCGGCGCGCTGGCGGGGCTGCCGCTGCCGGTGGCGCTGCTCGTCCATCCCCGGCTCGCCGCCCGTGCCCGGGAGTACGGCGTGGAGCTGGCGCGCGGCTCGGTGCGGGTGAGCCGTCCGCTGCCGTACGCGGAGCTGGTCGCCGCCGTGCTGGCGTCGGCGGGGGTGGTCACCGACTCGGGCGGGCTCCAGAAGGAGGCGTTCCTGCTGGGCCGGCCCTGCACCACGGTCCGCCCCGAGACGGAGTGGGTGGAGACGCTGGACGGCGGCTGGAACATGCTCGTACCCGATCCGTACGAGCTGCCCCGGGACCGCTGGGCCCGCCTGGCGGCCCGCCCCGCGCCCCGGGCCGCGCGCGGGGCTCCGTACGGGGACGGGTCGGCGGCCGGCCGGGTGGTGCGGCTGCTGGAGGAGGAGGGCGCGGCCGGGGGGTGAGGGCGCGCCCCGCGGGCGCGGGTCGGACGGGGCGGCTCGCCGGGCGGGCGCGAGCCGGAGGGCCGAGAGGCCCCGGGCCGGCGGCCCGGGAGGCGCGGGACCCGCAGCGCGGAAGGCAGTGCTCCGCAGCCCCGAGGACGTGCGGCGCGGGACCCGGGAAGCACGGGGCCCGCAGCGCGGAAGGCAGTGCTCCGCAGCCCCGAGGACGTGCGGCGCGCGACCCGGGAAGCACGGGGCCCGCAGCGCGGAAGGCAGTGCTCCGCAGCCCCGAGGACGTGCGGCGCGCGACCCGGGAAGCACGGGGCCCGGGAGGCGCGGGGCCCGGGAGGCGCGGGACCTGCGGTCGGTCGGGAAGCGCCGGCCCGACGGAGCGGGGAACGGGGACACCGCGGCAGCGTCGCCCCGTGCCGCGACAGGCACGGGCCTCGCGCTCGGGAAACCCCGGGCCCGCGGCCCGGGAGGCGGAGGCCACGGCTCAGGAGCGGAGGAAAGCGTCCAGGGCCGCCGTCGTCGCCGTGCCGTCGTGGAACGCGCGGACGAAGGCGGCGGACTCGTGGCCGGTGCGGACGGCGAAGTCGCGGTCGTCCAGCAGGTGTTCGAGGGCCGAGCGCAGGGTGTCGGGGGTGGCGCCGACGATCGGCGGGCGGACCCCGCAGGCCGCGACGGACTCCTCGTCCACATGGGCGACGACGGGGCGGCCCGCCGCCATGCCCTCGCAGGCGAAGGTCCCGTACGTCCCGATCGCGAACTGGTCGATCACCACGTCCGCGCCGCGCACCAGCTCCCGCACGGCCGCCGGCGGCAGCCCCTCGGCGAGCCGGAAGTCGATGAGGCCGCGCCGGTCGAAATCCTCCAGCAGCGGCAGCACCCGCCCGGTCCCCTTGGTCCAGCGCGCGGACGGCGCGTGGACCACCAGCGGCCGGGTCCGCGCCATCACCGGACGCAGACCGGACCAGGCGTCCGCGTCGACGACCAGCGGGGCCCAGACCGCGCCCGGCAGATCGAGCAGCAGATCCGGGGTGGTCACGAAGACCGGCAGCCCCGACTCCTCGGCGACGCGCCGGTTCCGCTCGGCCAGCAGGGACAGCTCGGCCTCGTAGCCGTCGGGAGCGTCGTGGAAGAGGGAGTGCGGATGGCGGGCGCGGTGCCGGGCAGGATCGCGGACCTCGCTGCCGTGGGCGAGCAGCGCCACCTTGATCCCGGCCTGCGCGAGCGCCGGGAGATCGCCCTCCACGCCGGTGCCGTTGAGCGGGCCGAAGACCGGGCGGAAGGCGTCGGCGATCAGATGGGTGTAGCGGCGCAGGACGCGCTGGACCTGTTCGAGCTGGACGTCCAGATTCCGCAGCGCCGTGCCGTCGACGAGCACATCGGCCGGATAGTCGTGGCAGCGGCCCGCCGACCGGTGTTTGACCACCTCGGCCGAGACCGTCTCGCGGCGGCTGGTGATCGCGGTCGCGAAGGCCGCGAGCTGCCCGGCGTGATTGGCCGGGGCCAGCCCGAGCCGTACGGGGGTGGCCCCGAGCGGCCGCCAGCGCCCCGCCGTCCGCCCGCCGTCCCGGTCCGCGCGCTCCTCGGCGTCCCAGCACGGCCGGGCCGGGCCCGCGCCGGGCGTCTTCCCGGAGATCCGCCCGTACACCCGCAGCAGGGTCTCGGCCTCCCGCTCCCAGCTCAGCTCGGCCAGCAGCGCCTCCGTGATGTTCTTCCGCAGCGCGTCCCGGTCGGCGGTGGCCCGCAGCACCGCGGCCGCGCAGGAGCCGGCGTCCTCGGCGGTGAACACCTCCCCCACCCCGTGGGCGCGGACGAACGCGCTCACCGCCCGGACGTCGCTGGAGACCAGCGGCAGCCCGGCGTGCAGATACTCGGCGGCCTTGGTGGGCAGCGAGTTCTCGGTGTTGGGGACCCGGTGGAAGGGGATGAGCCCCAGATCGGCGGAGGAGAGATAGTCGGCCACCTGGTGCGGCGGCACATACGGCACCACATGCACCCGGTGGCGCACGCCCAGCCGCTCCGCCCGCTCCCGCAGCGCGGCCGGCCCCGCGCCGGGCCGCCCCGTCACCACCGCCAGATGGTGGTCCGGCAGCAGCGCCAGGGCGTCGACGGCGGTGGCCACCCCCCGGTCGGGCGCGAGCCACCCCGCGTACACCAGCAGGGGCACGCCCTCCGGGAGCCCGCAGGCGGTCCGTACGCAGACCCGCCCGGCGGCCTCGCCGACGACCGCGCGGACCGGGGCGTTGCGGACGACGGACGGGGTCTCGCGGAGCCGGTGGTCGGCGCGGAGCAGACCGGCCAGCTCGGGCGAGACGGTCACCACCGCGTCCGCCCGGTGGATGTACTCCCGCTCCACGGCCGGGAAGGCGCTCGCCATCGCCGGTTTGGCCCAGCCGATGCCCGCGACGTACTCGTGCGCGTCGTACAGCCAGGCGCAGCGGCGGCCCCGGGCGCGCAGCCGGGAGGCGGCGGTGTGGATGGTGGTGATGTCGTTGGCGTGGATGACGTCGGGGGCGAGTTCCTCGACGAAGGGGCCGAAGGCGAGATCGAGGTCGAGCAGCGCGGGCCAGTCCCGCCGCCAGTCGCCGGTGGTCCGGGACGTCTTGCGGCGCTGCTCCCAGCGGTAGGCGCGGATCCGGAGCCGGTGCGCGCCGCGCCGGGCGCGGACCAGCGCGCGCAGGCCGATGGCGGCGGCCCCGCCGAGCGGGGTCGCGCCGAGATGGCCGATCCGGGTGGTCTGTTCGCGGACCCAGACGCGGTGGGCGTCGCGGATCTGATCGAGGGCGGCGCGGTCGCGGATGCCCCACTGGGTGAGTCTGGCTCGGGGGCCGCCCCGGTTCTTCCGGGCGTTGACCAGGCGTTCCATCCGATTGCCGACGGGCAGCCGGACCACTTTGACGGGGCCGAGCCAGGAGTGTTCGGGCTTCTTCCCGGCGGCGCGGCCGACGAGGGTGACGTCCCAGCCCGCGTGGGCGGCGGCGAGCGCGGTCTTCTGCACCCGGGAGTCCCCGGTGATGCCGTTGGCGACGACGACGGCCAGCTTCGGCGGGGTGGGGGACAGCGGCATCTGCATCGAGTCCTTCGGTGTGGTGGGGCGGTCAGCCGCCGATGACGACCCGGCGCACGCCCGCCCAGCGCGCCGGGTCGGTGGTGCGGCGGCCGTCGACCAGGACGCGCACCCCCGGCAGATCGGCGGCGGACAGGGTGCGGTACTCGGGGTGGTCGGCCTGGAGGACCGCGGCGGTGACGGGCTCGCCCCGGTGCGGGGTGAGCCCGAGCGCGGTCAGTTCGGCGGCCGTGTACAGCGGGTCGGAGACGAGCGGGAGGGCCCCGCGCGCGGCGAGCGCGGCGACCGTCGGGAAGACGCCGGAGAAGGCGGTCTCCTTGACGCCGCCCCGGTAGGCCGCGCCGAGCACCAGGACCCGGGCCCCGGTCAGATCGCCGTGGGCGGCGGCGAGCAGCTCGACCGCGTACCCGGGCATGGCGGCGTTCGCCTCGCGGGCGGCGCGGACGACGGTGGCGTCCGGGTCGTTCCACAGATACATCCGGGGGTAGACCGGGATGCAGTGGCCGCCGACCGCGATGCCGGGCCGGTGGATGCGGCTGTACGGCTGGGAGTTGCAGGCGTCGATGACGCCGGCGATGTCGATGCCGTGCCGGCCGGCGAAGCGGGCGAACTGGTTGGCGAGGGCGATGTTCACATCGCGGTAGGTCGTCTCGGCGAGTTTGGCCAGCTCGGCGGCTTCCGCGCTGCCGAGGTCCCAGACGCCGTTGGGGCGGGGCAGTTCGGGGCGCGGGTCGAAGTCGAGCACCCGCGCGTAGAAGTCCGCGCCGTGCCGGGCGGAGGCGGCGTCGACGCCGCCGACGAGTTTGGGATAGCGGCGCAGATCGGCGAAGACCCGTCCGGTGAGGACGCGTTCGGGCGAGAAGACGAGGGAGAAGCCGGAGCCGGGGGCGAGACCGGAGCCCTCGGCCAGCATCGGCCCCCAGCGGGTGCGGGTGGTGCCCACGGGCAGGGTGGTCTCGTACGAGACGAGAGTGCCGGGGGCGAGGCCCCGGGCGACGGCGCGGGTGGCCGCGTCCAGGGAGGCGAAGTCGGGATCGCCGGCCGGGTCGGTGACGAGGGGGACGACGATCACGACGGCCTCCGAGCGGGCGACCGCGGCGGCGGTGTCCGCGGTCGCGGTGAGCAGCCCCGCGCCGACGGCGTCCTTGAGCGCCCGGTCGAGCCCCGCCTCGCCGGGGAAGGGCTCCGCGCCCGCGTTGACCAGCTCCACGACCCGCTCGTCGGCGTCCGCGCCCCTGACCCGGTGGCCCTTGGCCGCGAACTGGACCGCGAGCGGCAGTCCGATCTTGCCGAGCGCCACCACACAGATGTCCATCAGTCACGTCCTCCTCGCGCGGTGGGGCAGCAGGGCGGCCAGCTCGCGGCGCACCCGGGAGAGCCGGGGCTCGTACGGCGGACACAGCGGCGCGGTCCGCAGGACCGGCCGGTCCCCGGCCCCGATCCGGACCGCCGCCCGGTACGGATCCGTCATCCGCCAGCGCCGGGCCAGCGGCATGGGCGCGCCCCGGGCCCGGACGGGGATCTCATGGAGCCGGCCCGCGATCCTGACCTGGAGGCATACGGCGAGATCGGCCGTCCGCGCCTCGACGGGGATCACGGCCCGGACCACCGTCCCGCCGTCCCGCTCCGTACGGACGAACGCGCCCGCGGCGGGCGGCGGCCCGGAGCCCGGGGGCAGGATCCGGCCCGGCTCCTCCGGCAGCGGACCGGGCGTCAGCCGGACGACGGCCGAGGAGGTGTCGCCGGTCAGCGGGACGCGGACCGCGATCGTGAGGGCGAGGTCGTCGCCGTGCTGCTCCCAGTCGGCCGCCAGCAGCTCCGTACCGGCCGCCAGCGCGGGGAGAACCGATTCGCCGAGCAGCTCGTACTCCCGGTCCGGAAGGCCGAGCGCGGGATCCCGGAAACCGGGGCGGCGCAGAAACGCCCGGTCCCCCGCCAGCTCGAACACCGGCCCGTGCCGCTCCTCGTCCTCGATCAGCGCCAGCAGACCGCCGACCGCGCCGCACCGGGCGAGGGCCAGCGCGGCCCGCCGTCGCGCCGGGAGCCGTGCGCTCACCGCCTCGGTGAGATAGGCGTCGGCGAGTTCGGCGATCCCCGCGCACACCTCGGCCCGGTCCGGCCCGTCCAGCGCGGCGAAGTCCGCCTGGAGCAGTTTGGCCAGCTCCCAGGTGAAGTGCCGGTGCAGCAGACTGTCCCGTTCGGGGCCGGGCGGGATCAGCCCGGCCGCGTGCCGCATGATCCGCGCGGTGCACCGCAGCCGGGCCAGATGACCGGCCCGGTAGGTGATGTTCCCGGCGTCCCGGCGCTTGACCGCGTAGTAGTACGTGTAGTCCGCGAGGACCGAGATCCGGCGGGCCCGGACACAGGCCTCGATGGTGAACGGCTGATCGCTGCCGACCGGCATGTCCTCGGGGAAGCTGAGCCCGTGGCGGTCCACCAGCTCGCGGCGGAACAGCTTCGCGTTGGAGAGCGTGAACGGCAGCGCCGAGTCGTTCAGACCGACGTCCCGCGCGTTCTCGGTGAAGAGCGCCTGATGGACATAGCGGCCGCCCGCCCCCGTCATCCGGCCGACCACGATGTCGGACCCGTGCTCGTCGGCGCAGGCCACCAGCCGGGCCAGCGCCTCCGGGCCGAGCCGGTCGTCGGAGCCCATGAAGTACACATAGCGGCCGTCGGCCGAGGCCAGGCCGCGATTGCTGGGGGCGGCGGGACCGCCGGAGTTCGGCTGGTGGATCACGGTGAAGGTCCGCGGATGGGCTCGCGCGTACCGGTCCAGCTCGGCCCCGCCGCCGTCGGTGGAACCGTCGTCCACGGCCACGATCTGGAGCCGGTCCAGCCCGATCGACTGCGCCACCAGCGAGTCGAGACACTCGGTCAGATACGGCATCGTGTTGTAGACGGCGATCACCACCGTCACATCGGGGCGGCCGGTCACGGCCGTGCCGCCTCGGGAGGTCTCGGGGAGGGGCGACGGCCCGGCCACGGCGCGCCGCCCTACCGGGCCACGGCCGGCGCGGCCAGCTCGACCGTGGTCCCGCTCGCCGCCGACTCCAGGACGGCCGCCGCCACCTCCACCGTCCGCAGCCCCTGGCGCAGGGTGCAGATGTCGGCGGGCGCGCCGAGCACCGCGTCCCGGAACAGCTCGTGCTCCACGAGCAGCGGCTCCCGTTTGGGAATGGCGTACCGGATCATGTCCCCCTCGCTGACGCCCCGGAACGCCTGGAGCGCCTCCCACTCGGTGCGCTGCGCGGCGTTGGAGTAGAAGGTGAGGTCGGCGGTGAGGGTGTCGGCGACGAAGCAGCCGTTCTCGCCCGTGACGGAGGTGAATCGCTCCTTCAGCGGGCTCAGCCAGTTCACCAGGTGGTTGACCACGGTGCCGTCGCCGAGCCGGCCGACCGCCGAGACCATGTCCTCGTGCGGACGGCCCGACTTGGAGACCGTGCGCGCCGCGATCGCGGCGTACTCGCGGCCGGTCACCCAGCCGGTGAGGTCGATGTCATGGGTGGCGAGGTCCTTGACCACGCCCACATCGGCGATCCGGTGCGGGAAGGGCCCCTGACGGCGGGTCACCACCTGGTACACCTCGCCCAGCTCGCCGGACTCCAGCCGCAGCCGCAGCGAGCGCAGCGCCGGATTGCACCGCTCGATATGGCCCACCCCCGCCACCAGCGACCGCGACTCGAACGCCGTCACCAGCCGGCGCGCGCCCTCCACCGTGTCGGCGAGCGGCTTCTCGATCAGCGCGCAGACGCCGGCCCGGGCCAGCTCCAGACCGACGTCCACATGGAGCGCGGTCGGGCAGGCCACCACCGCGTAGTCGATGCCCAGCGCGATCAGCTCGCCCAGGGTGCGCAGCACCGGTGCGCCTTGGGCGCGGCCCTCCCGGTCGCCGAGCGGATCCACCGCCCCGACCAGCTCGACGCCGTCCAGGGCGGCGAGCGCCCGGGCGTGATGGCGGCCCATCGAGCCGAGCCCGGTGAGACCGACGCGGAGCGGGGGGCGGAGGGCGGTGGAGCCGGGGCCCGGGGGCCTGGGGGCGGTGGGCCCCGGACCCGGGGGCCTGGGCGCGCCGGTCACCGGGCCGCTCCCCGCTCGGCACGGTCAGGGGCCTGAGCCTGGGCCTGGGCCTGGGCCTGGCTCGGGTCCTGGCTCGGGCCCTGGTCCTGGCTCGGGTCCGGGTCCTGGCTCGGGTCCGGGTCCTGGCTCGGGCTCGGGCCAGGGCCCGGCGCGTCCAGGCCGGCCGCCCCCCAGCTCGTTCACCGCCTCCGCGACCCGGGCGAGGTCCGCCTCCGACAGCGAGGGGTGCACCGGCAGCGAGATCACCTCCGCCGCCGCGCGCTCGGTCTCCGGAAGCTCCCAGCGGCGGCCCGCCCGCTGGTCCGGCTCCCAGAACGGCCTCAGCCGGTGGATCGGCGTCGGATAGTGCACCGCGCTGCCGATCCCCGCCCCGGCGAGCCGGGCCACCGCCGCCTCCCGGTCGCCCGGGACCCGGATCGTGTACTGGTGGTAGCTGTGCCGCGCGCCCCGGGCCGCGGTCGGCTTCACCACCCCCGGCGCGGTGATGTGCGCGCTGAGATAGGCGGTGTTGGCGATACGGCGCTCGGTCCAGGCGGGCAGCTTCGCCAGCTGCACCCGGCCCACGGCGGCGGCGACGTCGGTCAGCCGCATGTTGATGCCGATGATCTCGTTCGCGTACCGCTGCTCCATGCCCTGGTTGCGCAGCAGCCGCAGGGTCCGGGCGAGCCCCGCGTCGGCCGTGGAGACCATGCCGCCCTCCAGGGAGTGCATGTTCTTCGTCGGGTAGAAGCTGAACGCCCCGGCGTCGCCGAACGCCCCCACGGGGGTGCCGTGCAGCGCCGCCGCGTGCGCCTGGCAGGCGTCCTCGACCACGGCCAGCCCCCGGGCGGCGGCGATCGCCATGATCCGGTCCATGGCCGCCGGATGCCCGTACAGATGCACCGGCATGATCGCGGCGGTGCGCGGGGTGACGGCGGCCTCGACGGCGGCCGGGTCGAGACAGTAGGTGACGGGGTCGATGTCGGCGAAGACCACCTCGGCCCCGGCCAGCCGGACCACATTGGCGGTGGCGGCGAACGAGAACGACGGCACGACGACCTCGTCGCCCGGTCCGACGCGCAGCGCCAGCAGGGCCAGAAAGAGGGCCGAGGTGCCGGAGTTGACGGCGACGCAGTGCCGCCCGCCGACCAGCTCCGAGAACCCCTCCTCGAACGCCGCCACCTCGGGCCCCTGCACCACCCGGCCGCTGCGCAGCACCCGGACGGCGGCCTCGATCTCCTCCTCGTCGATGACCGGGCGAGCGGCGGGAACGGGCTGCCGACTGCTGGTCGCCATGGACGCCCTCCTTGATCGCGGCAGGGCCATCGTGCAGGAGGGGGACGGCGGCCCCGGTGTCCCACGGGCCGCCCTCCCCCTATCGGCTCAACACGAACACTCCGTCAACCCGGCGCGTCAACCGTTCGGTCCTGTCGACCCCGTACGGGGGACGCCGGGACGGCCCGCGCGAGGAGCCCGGGAACGCGCGAGGAGCCCGGGAACGCGCGATGCCCCCGTCCCGGAGTACGGGACGGGGGCATCGGTACGCGTACCGGCGCGGGGCCGGGCGTCAGCCGGTCGACCGGTCAGTCGTCGGTCGACGCCGTGACCGACGCCGGTGACTGCTGCTCGGCCGCGGCCGTCTTCTTCGTGGCCTTCTTGGCGGTGGTCTTCTTCGCCGCCGTCTTCTTGGCCGTGGTCTTGGCCGCCGTCTTCTTGGCGGCCGCCTTCTTCGCCGGCGCGGCCTTCTTGGCGGTCTTGCGGACCGCCTTCTTGGCCGGAGCCGCCGGCTCCGCCGCCTCGGCGGCGGGCGCGGGCGCCTCGACCACGACGACCGCGGCCTCCTCGGCGCCCGACGGCGAACCGGCCGGCGCGCTGACCTTGCGGGTCGCCCGGCGACGGGCCCTCGGCGGGGCCGCCTCGGACACGGCGGCCGGCTCGGCGGCGACGGGCTCGGGAACCGCCACGGGCTCCGCGACCGGCTCCGCCTTCGCCTCGATCACGACCTCCGGCTCGGCGGCCCTGGGCTCGGCGGCCCTCGGCGCACCGGCCGGAGCCGACGCCCTGCGGGTCGCCCGACGGCGGCCGCGCCCGCGCAGGGCGGCGGCCTCCGCCTCGGCGGCGCTGCTGTACAGATCCTCGTCCGGTACGAACGCGGGCTCGGGCAGCGCGGTGGGCGCGGCCACCTCGGCGGCGACCTCCGCCTCCGTCTCGGCCTCGGCGTCGGCCGTCCGGCCGCCCGTCTCCTCGTGCTCGTGGACGTGCTCGGCGCCGCCGCGGCCGCGCTTCTTGGAGCGCTTGCCGCCACCGCCGCCGCCGGAGGAGGTCGGCTGCTCCATGTGCACGATCACACCGCGGCCGTTGCAGTGGACACAGGTCTCGGAGAAGGACTCCAGCAGACCCTGGCCCACCCGCTTGCGCGTCATCTGGACCAGGCCCAGCGAGGTGACCTCGGCGACCTGGTGCTTCGTACGGTCGCGGCCCAGGCACTCCAGCAGCCGGCGCATGACCAGATCCCGGTTGGACTCCAGGACCATGTCGATGAAGTCGACCACGACGATCCCGCCGAGGTCGCGCAGCCGCAGCTGACGCACGATCTCCTCGGCCGCCTCCAGGTTGTTCCTGGTGACCGTCTCCTCCAGGTTGCCGCCCTGGCCGGTGAACTTCCCGGTGTTGACGTCGACCACGATCATGGCCTCGGTCTTGTCGATGACCAGCGAACCGCCGGACGGCAGCCAGACCTTGCGGTCCAGCGCCTTCATCAGCTGCTCGTCGATGCGGTACGTCGCGAAGACGTCCACCTCGCTCGTCCAGCGCTGCAGACGGTCGGAGAGGTCGGGCGCGACCTGGTGGACATAGCCGTGGATGGTCTCCCACGCCTCGTCACCGCTGACGATGACCTTGGAGAAGTCCTCGTTGAAGATGTCCCGGACGACCCGGACGGTCATGTCCGGCTCGCCGTAGAGCAGCGTCGGCGCGTTGCCGCTCTTGGCCTTCTTCTGGATGTCCTCCCACTGACCCTGGAGCCGCTCGACGTCACGGCGCAGCTCGTCCTCGCTCGCGCCCTCGGCGGCGGTGCGCACGATCACGCCCGCGTCCTCGGGGACGATCTTCTTGAGGATGGTCTTCAGCCGGGCGCGCTCGGTGTCGGGCAGCTTGCGGCTGATCCCGGTCATGGAGCCCTCGGGCACATAGACCAGGTAGCGGCCGGGCAGGGAGACCTGGCTGGTCAGCCGGGCGCCCTTGTGGCCGATCGGGTCCTTCGTCACCTGGACGAGCACCGACTGGCCGGACTTGAGCGCGGCCTCGATCCGGCGCGGGCCGTGGGCCATGCCGAGCGCCTCGAAGTTGACCTCGCCGGCGTACAGGACGGCGTTGCGCCCCTTGCCGATGTCGACGAAGGCGGCCTCCATGGACGGCAGTACGTTCTGCACCTTGCCCAGGTAGACATTGCCGACGTACGAGGTCGCCTGCTCCTTGTTGACGTAGTGCTCGACCAGGACGCCGTCCTCCAGGACGCCGATCTGGGTGCGCTCGCCGCTCTGGCGGACGACCATCACCCGCTCGACGGCCTCACGGCGGGCGAGGAACTCGGCCTCGGTGATGATCGGCACCCGGCGGCGGCCCTGCTCACGGCCTTCACGACGGCGCTGCTTCTTGGCCTCCAGGCGGGTGGAGCCCTTGATGGACTGCACCTCGTCGGAGGGCTCCTCGCCGCGGGAGCGGGCGGGGCGCGGCTCGCGGACCTTGACGACCGTACGCTCGGGGTCGCTCGTGCCCGACTCGTCGTCGCCCACGGAGTCACCGCTGCGGCGACGGCGACGGCGACGACGGCGGCTGCTGGAGCTGCCCGTGTGCTCGTCCTCGTCGTCGTGCTCGGTCTCCTCGTCGGCGGCGGCCGGCTCGGCGGCGGTGTCCTCGGCGGTCCGCTCCTCCGGCTCGGCGCCCCGCTCGTCGGTCTCGTCGGCGTCGGCCGACTCACCGCGGCGACGGCGACGGCCTCCGCGGCGGCGGCGGCGCGAGGGGCGGTCCTCGAACTCGTCGTGCTCGTCGGCTCCGGCGGGCTCGGCCTCGGCGGCGTCCTCGACGGAGGCCTCCTCGGACTGCTGCTCCGCGATCCTGTCGGCCTTCTCGGCCTTCTCGGTCCTTTCGGCGGCCTTCTCGGCCGGCGCGGGAGCGGTCTCGGCGCTCTCACCGCGACGGCGGCGGCGACGGCGGCCGGCGGGCTCGGCGGCGACCGGCTCCGCGACGGCCGGCTCGGCGGACTCGGCGATCCGCTCCTCCGGCTCGATCGCCTCCTCGTCGACGTCGGTGTCGAGCGCCGCGGCGGCGGCAGCGGCCGCCGTCTCGGGCGTCTGGAACATCGGCTCGGTGAAGACCGGGGCCTGGAAGACGGCGACGGCCGGGCGGGCCGAGCGGCGCGCCGGGGAGGCGTCCGACTGCGCGGTGAACTCGGGCGAGGTGGCGCGCCTGCGGCCACGGCCCCGGGGGCCGGACTGCTCGGCGGGCGGGCTCTGCTGCGGCTGCCGCTCGCTCACGGCGGGGGCCTCGGGAGCGCTCGTGCCACGGGTGGCGCGACGGCGGCGACGCGGCTCGGCGGCCTCCTCCTCGGCGACCTCGGCGGCGGCGGGCGCGACGGCTTCGGCGACCGGCTCGGCGGCGACCGGAGCGGCCTCGGGCTCGCGCTCGGCGGAGCGCGGCGCACCGGCGGGGGCGGACGCGCCGCGAGTGGCCCGGCGGCGGGTACGGCCGACCGGGGCGGCCTCGGGCTCGACGGCCTCGGCGACCGGCTCGGCGGCTTCGGTGGTCTCGGCGACCGGCTCGGCGGTCTCGACGGCGGCGGCGACGGGCTCGGGGGCGCTCGCCGCACGGGTGGCCCGGCGGCGGCGACGCGGCTCGGGGGCCTCCTCGGCGACCTCGGTCTCGGCCTCGGTCACGGCGGCCGCGACGGGCGCCACGGGCTCGGCGGCTTCGGCGACCGGCTGGGCGGCCTCGGGGGCGCTCACGGCACGCGTGGCACGACGACGCTTCGGCGCGGGAGCCGCGGCCGGAGCATCCTCGACAACATCCGCCACAGCAGCCTCAACCTCAGCAGCCTCGACCGACTCGGCGGCGGGCGCGGCGACCTTACGCGTGGCACGACGACGAGCACGCGGCGCAGGCGTCTCCTCAGCGGCCTCAGCCTCAGCCTCGACCGACTCAGCGACCGACTCGGCGGCCTCGGGAGCGCTCACCGCACGCGTGGCACGACGACTCTTACGCGCGGGGGCGGCAGGAACCTCCTCGACCGACTCGGCGGCCGGAGCCTCCTCGACCGACTCGGCGACGGGCGCGGCGACCTTACGCGTGGCACGACGACGAGCACGCGGCGCAGGCGTCTCCTCAGCGGCCTCAGCCTCAGCCTCGACCGGCTCGGCAACCGTCTCAGCCTCGGGAGCGCTCACCGCACGCGTGGCACGACGGCTCTTACGCGCGGGGGCGGCGGCCGGGACCTCCTCGGCCGGCTCGGCGGCAGGCTCAGCAGCCTCGACCGACTCGGCGGCGGGCGCGGCGACCTTACGCGTGGCACGACGACGAGCACGCGGCGCGGGCGTCTCCTCAGCGGCCTCAGCCTCAGCCTCGACCGGCTCGGCGGCCTGCAGCGGCTCGGCGGACTGCGGCGTACCGGCGGGCGCGGTGGCCTTGCGGGTGGCACGGCGACGGGCACGCGGCGCGGGCGTCTCCTCGGCGGTCTCGGCCTCGGCGGCCGGAGCGGACTCGGCCGTCTCCGGGGCGGCGGCCTCGGCGGCGCCGCCGGGCGGACCGGCGGGGCGCGACGCGGCGCGGCGACGGCGGCGCGGCGGCAGCGTGTCGCTGGGACTGTTGTCCTCGGTGTTGTCTCCGGCGGTGCCGGATTCGTTCATTTCAAGCATGCGGGCGGTTCTCCCGTCACGCTCCCGGGCGCCGGCTTTCCGTACGGCCGTGAACCGCGCGACGCGCGGTGGTGCCGTCCGGGGCGCGGGCGCCGCACGGGAGCTCAATGTCTGGCTCGCCGGTTCCCTACGCGATGTACGCACGGCCTGGCGAAAGTCTTGTGTGGGTTCGCGCGGCCCGACTCAGGTGGCTCCCGAGTACCAGGGCCGTGCTGCAACGACTGCCTGTGAGCGCGGCGGGACCAAAACACCCGATCCGCCGCGGGACCCCCCGGTCAGAGCTGGGGGGCGGCCGTCCCGGCGGCCGTGGGTGGGGCGGCCGGAACTGCCTCGCGGTCGAGCGCGAGCGGGTCGGTCACCGTGCCGGACTCCTCGTCGAAGAGCCCCTGCGCCAGCCTGGTCACCGCTGCGGGGACCGGCGGCGCCAGGTCGGCCACAGCGCGGAGACCGGACAGGACGTCGTCGGGTCGCACGGCAGGCGTTACGTGCCGAACAACCAGCCGCAGTATCGCACAGGGGCCGTCCACGGGCCTATCAGGCTGTGGAGGGACCACCTGAAGCTCCACCACGGCGGCTCGCGCGTCGAAGGTGCGCATGCCGTTCTTGGCACGGCGCTGGACCTCGACCGTCTCGGCCGCGAGGAAGAGCGCGGCGGCCCTCTCCGCGTCCTCGACCTCGACCTTGTCCAGTCTCAGCTCCCACTCGGAAGCGGTGAGCCGGTCGGCGAGCCCCGACGTACGGGCCTCGACGGCGTCCGTGACATCGAGACCGGTCGGCAGCGACTCGTTGAGCAGCTCCCGCAGGATCGCGGGGTCGCGCTGCTCGGTGAGGGCGATCTCCAGATACTCGGCCTCGCTGCCCGTGCCGGTGGGTGCGGCATTGGCGTACGACACCTTCGGGTGCGGGGTGAAGCCCGCCGAGTACGCCATGGGCACCTCGGCACGCTTCAGCGCCCGCTCGAAGGCGCGCTGGAAGTCACGGTGACTGGTGAACCGGAGGCGGCCGCGCTTGGTGTAGCGCAGTCGGATGCGCTGCACCGCGGGTGCGGGCGGCGGGCCTTCGGGCTGTCGCTTGCCCAGTGGTTCTTCTCCTCGGTGCGGGGCGGCGCCGGCGGCGCAGCCCTCGGAATGCGGGCCCCCCGTGCGGGCCCGGCCCGGCTCACCCCCGCTGATGGAGGGAGATCTCGGGCCCGGCCGCCGCGCCGGGGACAGTCGTTGTACTACCCAGAGTACGCGTCGCGGGCGGCCCCGGTTCCCGGGGCTCAGCGGTCCGGGCCGTCCGTACGCTTCCCGGGCGGCGCTTTCCGGGCCCGGGAGGACGCCTTCCCGGGCCTCGGACCGTCGGGCCGGCGGCGGGTCGCCCGGCGGATCTGCTCCACGGTCTCGCGCGCCGTCCGCAGCGCCGAGCGGGCGGCGGCGCGCGCCGGGGCCCAGAGCCGGTCGCGGACCAGCCGCCCGAGCCACCAAAGCGGCGGGAGCAGCACCGGGGCCAGCACGGCGCCGATCGCCCGGGCGGCCCGGCCGGTGATCCGCCAGGCGAGACCGAGCGCCGCGACGATCTCCCGGGCGACGGGCCGGAGCACATATCTCCAGAGCAGACCCAGCGGCGGGGCGATCACATGCCCGATCACCCAGCACAGAGGCCCCCACACCAGATGCGCGAAGGTCCACCCCAGCGCCCTGCCGACGCCCACGACCATCCGGACCAGCAGTGTGAACGCACCCCGGGCGGCCGGGACGAGCACCCGTTCCAGCAGCCACCGGAGGGGGACGAGCACCGCGTACCGCAGCACATGCTCATGGAGCCAGACGGCCGGCCGGACGATGCCAAAGGTCCATACCGGCACCACCAGATACCGCCAGGGCCAGACCGTGACCAGCTTCACCACGAACCGCAGCGCCCCGCCGATCGCCCGCCCGAGCGGCCGCGCCGCCCGCCCCAGCGGCACCAGCAGCTCCCAGACCATCCGCACGGGCACCACCACGAGCAGCACCGCCACCCGCACGGGAAACCGCACGGCCGCGGCCAAGCACCCCTCCCCCGCCGCGTCGTCACGGGCGGGTGGCTGATTCTGCGCGGTAGCGGCCATACCAGCCATGACGCACCCCACGCCCTTCCGGATCCCCCCTCGCGCCTTCTCGCCTCACCGGCCCCAAAGCCCCGGCACGAACCGGCGTTCGCCGGGGGCACGGACGACCAGGACGGACACTCGGGCTCCGGCCCGGGCCCGCCCGTCGCGCGTCGGACGGGCGAGCCGGGCACGGGCGGTCCGAGTGTTCCTGCCAGGCACGCGCCGAGGTCGGTGACGGCCGATCAGCAGGCCGCGGCACGAGTCATGTCGGCGGCCGTTCCGTTCACTCCCGCGGTGATCAACGATGCCCTGGTCCCGCCGGAGGGCGGAGCGGCGTGCGCGGCGTGCGGGACGGGACGCCTGCTCACGTTCCTGGGCCTCGAGCGCCCTCAGAGGGCTTCGGCGCGGGCCGCCCCGGGTACGCGGGCAAGCGGCCGAGCCATCCGCCGGCCGGCGTGACCGCTGGTCGCCCCTACTTCTTGACCGACAGCGGAAGCAGCTTCTTCCCCGTCGGGCCGATCTGGATGTGGGTGTCCATCTGAGGACAGACCCCGCAGTCGAAGCACGGCGTCCACCGGCAGTCCTCGACCTCGGTCTCGTCGAGGGCGTCCTGCCAGTCCTCCCAGAGCCAGTCCTTGTCGAGGCCGGAGTCGAGGTGGTCCCAGGGGAGGACCTCCTCGTAGGTGCGCTCGCGGGTGGTGTACCAGTCGACGTCGACGCCGGTCTCGGGGAGGGTCTTGGCGGCGCAGGCCATCCAGCGGTCGTAGGAGAAGTGCTCGCGCCAGCCGTCGAAGCGGCCGCCGTCCTCGTACACGGCGCGGATGACGGCGCCGATGCGGCGGTCGCCGCGGGAGAGGAGGCCCTCCACGATGCCGGGCTTGCCGTCGTGGTAGCGGAAGCCGATGGAGCGGCCGTACTTCTTGTCGCCGCGGATCTTGTCGCGGAGCTTGGTGAGGCGGGCGTCGGTGTCCTCGGCGCTGAGCTGCGGGGCCCACTGGAAGGGGGTGTGGGGCTTGGGCACGAAGCCGCCGATGGAGACGGTGCAGCGGATGTCCTGGGAGCCGGAGACCTCGCGGCCCTTGGCGATGACGTTGACCGCCATGTCGCCGATCTGGAGGACGTCCTCGTCGGTCTCGGTGGGCAGACCGCACATGAAGTAGAGCTTCACCTGACGCCAGCCGTTGCCGTAGGCGGTGGCGACGGTGCGGATCAGGTCCTCCTCCGAGACCATCTTGTTGATGACCTTGCGCATCCGCTCGGAGCCGCCCTCGGGGGCGAAGGTGAGCCCGGAGCGGCGGCCGTTGCGGGTCAGCTCGTTGGCGAGGTCGACGTTGAAGGCGTCGACGCGGGTGGAGGGGAGCGAGAGGCCGATCTTGTCCTTCTCGTACCGGTCCGCGAGGCCCTTGGCGACGTCGGCGATCTCGGAGTGGTCGGCGCTGGAGAGGGAGAGCAGTCCGACCTCCTCGAAGCCGGTGGCCTTGAGACCCTTCTCGACCATCTCGCCGATGCCGGTGATGCTTCGCTCCCGTACGGGACGCGTGATCATGCCGGCCTGGCAGAAACGGCAGCCGCGGGTGCAGCCGCGGAAGATCTCGACGGACATCCGCTCGTGGACGGTCTCGGCGAGGGGGACGAGGGGCTGCTTGGGGTAGGGCCACTCGTCCAGGTCCATGACGGTGTGCTTGGAGACCCGCCACGGCACGCCCGACCTGTTGGGCACGACGCGGGCGATCCGGCCGTCGGGGAGGTACTCCACGTCGTAGAAGGCGGGGACGTACACGCCGCCGGTCCTGGCGAGCCGGAAGAGCACCTCCTCGCGGCCGCCGGGGCGGCCCTCGGCCTTCCAGGCGCGGATGATCTCGGTGATGTCGAGCACGGCCTGCTCGCCGTCGCCGATGACGGCGCAGTCGATGAACTCGGCGATCGGCTCGGGGTTGAAGGCCGCGTGGCCGCCCGCGAGGACGATCGGGTCGTCCACCGTGCGGTTCCGCGCCTCCAGCGGGATGCCCGCGAGATCGAGGGCGGTGAGCATGTTGGTGTAGCCCAGCTCGGTGGAGAAGCTGAGGCCGAAGACGTCGAAGGCGCCGACGGGCCGGTGGCTGTCCACGGTGAACTGGGGCACCTTGTGCTCGCGCATCAGCTCCTCGAGGTCCGGCCAGACGCTGTAGGTCCGCTCGGCGAGGACGCCCTCACGCTCGTTGAGCACCTCGTAAAGGATCATGACGCCCTGGTTCGGCAGCCCGACCTCATAGGCGTCCGGATACATGAGCGCCCACGTCACATCGCACTCGTCCCAGTTCTTGACGGTGGAGTTCAGCTCACCGCCGACGTACTGGATGGGCTTCTGCACATGCGGGAGCAGAGCTTCGAGCTGTGGGAAGACCGACTCAGCAGCAGACATCTCGGGACTTTCGTGAGCTGGCAAGGGGGCGACTCTCTAGCGTAACGCGCTGGAGAGCCGCCTCCGTACGGTCCGCCGCCGGGGCCGGGCGCCGGCCGGGCCGGTCCGGGCGTCAGCCGCCGAGCCGGTCGCGGAGCGCGGGATCCGCGGCCCGGGCCCACACCTCGGGCAGCTCGCGCTCGCGATCGGCCGCCGACCGCTGCTCCTGGCCGTACAGCAGCCCCCAGGTGAAGGACGTCTCACCGGCCGCGTGGGACTGGATCGCCAGATTGCGCAGGGTGTCGCGGGCCACCACGCTGTCCTGGTGGTCGCCGAGGACGGACTGCACGGCCTTCATCCGTTTGGCGAACCGCTTGGCCGGGCGGCCGAGGGCGGGGGTGGCCGCCTCCCCCGCGTAACGGGCCCGTTTGGCGGCCTTGCGGGCGTCGTGCAGGGACAGATCGCGCTCGGGGCCCGGCGGCAGCCCCAGGGCGTGGTCGATCCTGGCCTCCAGCCGGTGGAAGTCCTTCACCATGGCGCGCGGCAGCACGTCCTCGGGCGCGCCCGAGGCCGCCTTGAGCAGCGGGGGATCCGCCAGCAGGGCGTCGAGGGAGTCCAGCAGGGCGAGATAGCGCGGGCTGTCGAGGGTGGCCACGGCCCGGCGGCGGGCCCCGGAGCCCTGGGCGACGGTCCAGATCCGCAGCCGTCCGCGCACCGGGCCGAGGAGCAGGGTGCGCGGCAGCTCGTCGATCCGCGCGCGCAGGCGTTCGGCGAGCACCTCCTGGTCGCGGGCGACGCCCAGCTCCCCGGCGAGCCATTTCAGCTCCTCGCCGATGGGGTCGGTCACCGTGCGGTCGAGGATCTTCCGGTACGTCCGGAAGGCGCTGCGCAGCCGGCGGGTGGAGACCCGCATCTGGTGGACGGCGTCGGGCAGATTCCGCCGTACGCCGGGGTCGTACGCGAGCAGGGCGCCGACGTGCTCGCGCAGATGGGCGAGGATCCGGCCGCCGGCGTCGGCGGTGTCGGGCGGCCGGTGGGCCGGGACGGCGAATCCGGTCTCGGCCAGGGCCCGGGCCAGCTTGGAGGGGGCGGCGGAGGGGGCGAGCCCGGCCTTGACGAGCTTCTTGTGCGCCTGGTCGAGGACGACGGGGTCGCTGTAGTCGCCCAGCTCGACCTCGATCTCGTCCCAGGCCGTCTCGTGGTCGCCGCCGAGGAGCCGCCGGGCGCGGACGGAGTCCCGGCCCACCTCGGCGAGCAGCTCGCCGTCGGCGCCGACGAGATGGAGCAGACGGCGGGAGGAGAGCAGGCGCACGACCGGGACGAGTTCCGCCTCCCGGGCGCGGGCGCGCACCAGCGATCGCAGCGCGCGCGGGAGCGTGTCGGAGAGGGGGGCGCCGATCTCGTCCCGGACGCCGGGGGCGACGGGCAGTTTGAGGTGCCAGCCCGCGTCGTCGCCGCCCGTGCGCCGGCGCAGGGTGATGGAGGCCGCGGCGAGCCGCAGATCGGCCGTGTCGTAGTAGACGGCGTCCAGCTCGGCCGTGCCCCGGTCGGCGACGGCCGCGACCCCGGCGACCCCGGACAGGTCGGGGAGCCGGGTCTCGGGAGTGGCTTCGTACTTCCGCTCGATTTCGCGCTTCGTGTCCACCATGAACCGAATCTAGTTCGCGAAGCCGCCGCGCGGCAGACCCGCGCCACGACCGGGTGACGGCTCAGGCCGTTATCGGCCGCTGCACCCGGATGGACTGGAGCAGTCCGATCGCCACCCAGACGGCGAACATGGAGGAGCCGCCGTAGGAGACGAAGGGGAGCGGGAGTCCGGCCACGGGCATGATCCCCAGGGTCATGCCGATGTTCTCGAAGGACTGGAAGGCGAACCAGGCGATGATTCCGGCGGCGACGATGGTGCCGTACAGCTCGGTGGTCTCGCGGGCGATCCGGCAGGCGCGCCAGAGCACGACGCCGAGGAGGACCAGGATCAGTCCGGCGCCGACGAAGCCCAGCTCCTCGCCGGCGACGGTGAAGACGAAGTCCGTCTGCTGTTCGGGGACGAACTGTCCGGTGGTCTGGGAGCCCTTGAAGAGGCCGGTGCCCAGCAGTCCGCCGGAGCCGATGGCGATCCGGGCCTGGTTGGTGTTGTAGCCGACGCCTGCCGGGTCCAGCTCGGGGTTGGCGAAGGCGGCGAACCGGTTGATCTGGTACTCGTCCAGCAGTCCGAGGGCGGTGACGAGGACCGCGCCGGCCACTCCGCTGCCGATGAGTCCGAGGATCCAGCGGTTGGGCGCGCCGGAGGCGAGCAGTACGCCGAGCATGATGACGACCATGACCATGACCGAGCCGAGGTCGGGCATCAGCATGACGATGGCCATGGGCAGTACGGCGATGCCGAGCGATTTGGCGACGGTGCGGTGGTCGGGGTGGGCGAGGTCGCCCGCGTCGACCCGGGAGGCGAGCAGCATGGCCATGCCCAGGATGATCGTGATCTTCACGAATTCCGAGGGCTGGATGGAGAAGCCGCCGCCGATCACGATCCAGGCGTGCGCGCCGTTGATGGTCGCGCCGAGCGGGGTGAGCACGAGCACGATCAGCAGGACGGAGATGCCGTAGAGCACCGGGACCGCGCCGCGCAGGGTGCGGTGGCCGAGCCAGATGGTGCCGATCATCAGCGTGATGCCGATTCCGGTGTTCAGTATGTGCCGGAAGAGGAAGTCGTACGGGTCTCCCCCGGTCAGCTCGGTGCGGCCGCGGGTGGCGGACCAGACGAGCAGGGCGCCGATGCCGGAGAGCAGGAAGGAGCAGCAGAGCAGCGGCCAGTCGAGCCGCCGGACCACCGAGTCGCGGGCGGAGAGCTGGGACCAGAGTCCGCCGCGCCTCGGTCCGTAGCCGGAGACGGAGAAGCCATGGGAGCCGGCCATGCCTCAGTCCCTTCGCGCGGGCGCGGCCGCGAGCTGCTGTGGTGCTTCGACCGGCTTGCGCGGCCGGTACGGGGAGATCTTGGGCGCGTCGATGGATCCGTCGGCCCCGATCCGGGGGAGGGTCTTGTGCGGGGCGGGCAGCAGGGCGCGCCCGAGGTCCTGGCCGCCCTTCTCGTCCAGTCCGTACATCGCCTCGTAGATCTTGCGGACGGCGGGTCCGGAGGCGCCGGAGCCGGTGCCGCCCTGGGAGATCGTCATGACGATGGTGTAGTCGTCGGTGTAGGAGGCGAACCAGGAGGTGGTCTGCTTGCCGTAGACCTCGGCGGTGCCCGTCTTGGCGTGCATCGGGATCTTGTCCTGGGGCCAGCCGCCGAATCGCCAGGCGGCGGATCCCCGGGTCGCGACTCCCGCGAGGGCGTCGTTTATCTTCCGGTTGGTGGCGGTGTCCATGGGGAGCTTGCCGGCCCGCTCGGGCTTGATCTCGGTGACCTGCTTGCCGTCGGCGCTGACGACGGCCCGGCCGACGGTGGGCCGGTAGAGGGTGCCGCCGTTGGAGATGGCCGCGTAGATCGTCGCCATCTGTATCGGGGTGACGAGGGTGTCTCCCTGGCCGATGGAGTAGTTGACGGAGTCGCCGGCGCGCATCCGGTTGCCTTCGAGGCAGTTCTCGTAGGCGATCTGCTCGACGTAGCTGCCGCCCTTCTTGCCCTCCTTGCACCAGGTGCCCTTGAGCTGCTCCCAGTAGTCCTGCTTCCACTGGCGGTCGGGGACCCGGCCGGGGACCTCGCTGGTGAGGTCGATGCCGGTCTTCTCGCCGAGGCCGAACTGGTGGGCGGTGCGGTAGAACCAGTCCTTGGCGTCCTTCTTGGGCTTGATGCCGCCGTCCTTGAGCCATTCGCGGTGGGCGAGGCCGTAGTAGACGGTGTCGCAGGAGACTTCGAGGGCGCGGCCGAGGCTGATGGAGCCGTATCCCTTGGATTCAAAGTTCTTGAACTCGCGTCCGCCGAAGGAGAGCGAGGAGGGGCAGGGGTAGGTGCCGTCGAAGTCGTATCCGGCGTTGACGGCGGCGGTGGAGGAGATCACCTTGAAGATCGAGCCGGGGGCGGCCTGGCCCTGGATGCCCCGGTTGAGCAGCGGGTAGTTGGAGCCCTTGTCGGTGAGGCGCTCGTAGTCCTTGCCGGAGATGCCGCCGACCCAGGCGTTGGGGTCGTAGGTGGGCAGGGAGGCCATGGAGATGACGCGTCCGGTCTTGTTCTCCATCACGACGACGGCGCCGGCGTCGGCCTTGTAGTTGACGCCGGTGTTGTTCTTGTCGATGTCCTTGCGGGCGGCCTTCATGGCCTCGTTCAGCTCGTACTCGGCGACGGCCTGGACGCGGGCGTCGATGGAGGTGACGAGGTTGGCGCCGGGCTGGGCCTTGTCGCGGTCGGCCTCGCCGATGACGCGGCCGAGGTTGTCGACCTCGTAGCGGGTGACGCCGGCCTTGCCGCGGAGCGCGTGGTCGTAGGTGCGCTCCAGGCCGGAGCGGCCGACCTGGTCGGAGCGGAGGAAGGGGGACTCGGTGTCCTTGGCCTTCTCGATCTCCTGGTCGGTGACGGGCGAGAGATAGCCGAGCACCTGGGCGGTGTTGGCCTTGCCGGGGGCGGTGTAGCGGCGGACGGCGGTGGGCTCGGCGGTGATGCCGGGGAAGTCCTCGGCGCGTTCGCGGATCTGGAGGGCCTGTTGGGTGGTGGCCTCGTCGGTGACCGGGATCGGCTGGTAGGGGGAGCCGTTCCAGCAGGGCTTCTTGGTCTTGGCGTCGCAGAGCCGGACCTTGTCCTGGACGTCCTTGGGCTTCATGCCGAGGACTCCGGCGAGCCGGGTGAGGACCGCTTCGCCGTCGTCCTTTATCTTCATCAGCTCGGTGCGGGAGGCGGAGACGACGAGCCGGGTCTCGTTGTCGGCGAGCGCCACTCCGCGCGCGTCGAGGATGGAGCCGCGGACGGCGGGCTGGACGACGCGCTGGACGCCGTTGTTCTTCGCCTCGTCGGTGTACTCCTGGCCATTGCGGATCTGGAGGTACCAGAGGCGTCCGCCGAGGGTGAGCAGCAGGGAGAAGACGAGTACCTGGATGACGACCAGACGGATCTGGACCCGTGGGGTCCGTCCGGTCTCCGGGATGTTGCTCACAGTCGCTTGACCCCCTTGATCCGTCCGGCGCGGGCGGCTCTGTTACGGGCCGCCTTGACGCGCATGCCGCCGCGCTGGGCGCCGATGCGCAGCCCGGTGCCGGAGGCGAGCCAGCCCGAGGAGACGTCGCCCGCGCCGCCGTTCTGGCTGTCGGCGAGCGGGTCGTTGTCGGTGCGGCGGGCCAGCGCCATGATGAACGGCACGGTGAACGGCGCGAGCAGCAGATCGTAGACGGCGGCGGTGAACAGCAGATTGCCGAGGCCCACATGGCGGGCGGCGGTGTCGCCGACGAGGGCGCCGACTCCCGCGTACAGCAGGGTGGAGCCGATGGCGGCGGCGACGACGACCAGCATCGGGCCGGTGGCGGACTTGAGCTTGCCGTTCTCGGGGCGGGCGAGTCCGGCGAGGTAGCCGATGAGGCAGAGGACGAGGGCGTACCGTCCGGCGGCGTGGTCGGCGGGGGGCGCGAGGTCGGCGAGGAGGCCGGCGCCGAAGCCGATGAAGGCCCCGGCGAGATGCCCGTAGACGAGGGCGAGTCCGAGGACGGTCAGCAGCAGCAGATCGGGGACGGCGCCGGGGAGCTGGAGGCGGGAGAGGACGGAGACCTGGAGGACGAGCGCGACCACGACGAGGGCCGTGGAGAGAAGCGTCCGGTTGACACGCATGGCGGATCAGCTCCTACTGCTGCTCGTTGTTCTGGCCGGTTCCGGGGTCGGCCGGGGGCGGTGGGGCGTCCGGTACGCCGTTCTGTACGCCGTCCGCCGCCGCGCCCGGGTCCGTGCTCGCGCCCGGGTCCGGGGTGGGGGCGGCGCCGGGGGCCCGGGTCTCGCCGGGCGCGGGGGCGCGGGCGGTGCCGGGGACGGGCCCGCTGTCCCGGCCCTGCGCCTGCTCGTTGCCGAGACCGGGGGCGGAGGGGGTGACGGTGACGGTGACCGTCGGGGTGGGCCTGGGCCCGGCGGGCTTGGCGGGCAGCACGGTGTCCCTGGGGTCGGTGCGGGGCGCCTGGACGACCACGCCGACGATGTCGAGCTTGCTGAAGGCGACATACGGATCGACGTAGATGGTGCGGGTCAGATCGCCGCCGGAGGGGTCGACGCGGACCACCTGGCCGATCGGGACCCCGGGCACGAAGGGCTTGTCGGCCTGGGAGCCGAAGGTGACCAGCCGGTCGCCCTTCTTGACCTTGTGCTTTCCGTTGAGCAGCTGGACCGAGAGGGGGCGGTCGCCCTGGCCGGTGGCGAAGCCCAGCTCGTCGGTCTTCTCCATCCGGGTGCCGACGGCGAAGTCGGGGTCGTTGGCGAGCAGGACGGTGGCGGTGTGCGGGCCGACGGTGGTGACGCGGCCGACGAGCCCGTCGCCGTTGAGCACGGTCATGTCGCGCCGGATGCCGTCGCGGGAGCCGATGTCGATGGTGACCGTCCAGGAGAAGCCCTGGGCCGCTCCTATGGCGATGACCTCGGCGCCCTTGATGCCGTACTGTCCCGCGCCGGCCGTCTTCAGCATCCGGTCCAGCTCGCGCGCCCGGCTGCGGTTGCGGTCGTCGCTGCCGAGTCTGGCCTTCAGCTCGGCGTTCTCCCGCTCCAGCACGCTGATGCGGTCATGGCGCTCGCCGGAGTCCCGTACGGCCCCGATGGCGTTGCCGACCGGGTCGACGGCCGAGGCGACGCCGTTCTCCACCGGGCCGAAGACCGTGGCGGCGGCCTGCCGGGCGCCGTCGATCGGTGAGTCCTCGCCCCCGCGGATGTCCACCGTGATCAAAGCGAACGCGATGGCGATCAGCAGCACCAGGAGCAGACGGCTCTCTCGTGTGTCCCTCACGTGCGGCGGCCGTGCCTTCCTCGTAGGAATGGGGATGTCTGTATATCAACGATCTGCCGTACGGGTTGGCAGGCACCCGTCCGGTGGACCGCCCGGGTCCGCGCGGTGCCGGGCCGGCCGCGCCCCGGCCGGGGGCCGCTCGCCCCGGGTCCCGCCGGCGGCGGGCGTCCGGGCGCGGGCCCCTCCCGCCCCGGGGGGGCGGGAGCGGGGAGGGCTAGCGGCGCGGCTGGGCGTCCAGCACCTGCTGGAGCGCCTCGAACTCCTCCACGCACTTGCCCGAGCCGAGCGCCACCGAGTCCAGCGGGTTCTCGGCGATGTGGATGGGCATCCCGGTCTCGCGGCGGAGCCGCTCGTCGAGCCCGCGCAGCAGCGCGCCGCCGCCGGTGAGGACGATGCCGCGGTCCATGACGTCGCCCGACAGCTCGGGCGGGCACTTGTCGAGGGTGGTCTTGACGGCGTCGACGATCGAATTGACCGGCTCCTCGATCGCCTTGCGGACCTCGGCGGCCGAGATGACGACCGTCTTCGGCAGACCGGAGACGAGATCGCGGCCGCGGATCTCGGTGTGCTCGTCCTGGTCCATGTCGTAGGCGGAGCCGATAGTGATCTTGATCTGTTCGGCGGTGCGCTCGCCGAGCAGGAGTGAGTACTCCTTCTTGATGTGCTGAATGATCGCGTTGTCCAGTTCGTCGCCGGCGACCCGGATGGACTGCGCGGTGACGATTCCGCCGAGGGAGATGACGGCGACCTCGGTGGTGCCGCCACCGATGTCGACGACCATATTGCCGGTGGCCTCATGGACCGGGAGTCCGGAGCCGATGGCCGCGGCCATGGGCTCCTCGATGATGTGCACCTGCCGGGCGCCCGCCTGCGTCGACGCCTCGATGACCGCGCGGCGCTCGACGCCGGTGATGCCCGAGGGCACGCAGACCACGACACGCGGACGGGCGAGATAGCGACGCTTGTGGATCTTCAGAATGAAGTAGCGGAGCATCCGCTCGGTGATCTCGAAGTCGGCGATGACGCCGTCCTTCAGCGGCCGGACGGCAACGATGTTGCCCGGCGTCCGGCCGATCATCTTCTTCGCCTCGGAGCCGACCGCGAGAATGCCGCCCGTGTTGGTGTTGATGGCGACGACGGACGGCTCGTTGAGAACGATCCCCCGGCCCCTGACGTACACCAGCGTGTTGGCGGTCCCGAGGTCGACAGCCATGTCACGGCCGATGAACGACATGTTGTTCCCCATGAGGATGCGTCTGGCCTTCCCGGATCGAGCCTTGACAGCTTTTCAGGAAGGCGAGGGTGGGTGCTGTGGCGTGAGGCTTCCATCGTAATGCCGTCCCCACGGACACGGCGCGGTGGTCCACCTCTTCTTTACGGGACGAGGTGTCGCAGCGATCCGTTCCCGGATTGCGTTCGCATATGCCGAAGGGCGACCGAATTACATCGGTCGCCCCAGGTCATGAGCGCTGTTTGGCTGATGCGGGGTCAGGAAAGTCCCGGAAAGAAAATCTTCAGCTCTCGAATGGCGGACTCCTCGGAGTCCGAGGCGTGGATCAGGTTCTCGCGGACGACGGTACCGAAATCGCCGCGAATGGAACCGGGGGCGGCGGCGATGGGGTCGGTGGGGCCGGCGAGCTGCCGGACGCCCTCGATGACCCGCTCGCCGTCGACGACGAGCGCGACGACGGGACCGGAGGCCATGAACGCGACCAGGGGCTCGTAGAACGGCTTGCCCTTGTGCTCGCCGTAGTGCCGCTCCAGGGTCTCCTGGTCCAGCGTGCGCAGCTCCAGCGCGCTGACGGTCCAGCCGGCCTTGGCCTCGATCCGGCCGAGGATCTCGCCGACCAGCTTGCGCCGGACCGCGTCGGGCTTGAGGAGGACGAGGGTGCGCTGGGTCATGGTGTACGGCTCCTTGCAGGCATACGTGTGCGGTGAGCCGAGGCTACAGGGGCGCTCCCGGCGGCCGGCACCCGGACCTGACCGCCGGTCAGCCGGGGCGCCGGGGCCCGCGGGCCCCGGCGCCGCGGCCGGGCGTCAGCCCTGGGGCTCGGCCCGGGCGGCCTGCGCCGCCCAGCGGGCCTTGGCCTCGTCGATCTTGCCGCCGTAGTGCACCGAGGCCCACCACAGTCCGGCGAAGCACGCGCCGAGCAGGAACATCATCGGCACGAAGAACCCGCTGAGCACCAGACCGATCTGGAGCGCCCAGCCGAGCTGGACCCCGCCCGGGCGGGAGAGCATCCCGCAGAGCAGCACCGACAGGGCCATGCCGATCCCGCAGACCGTCCAGACCAGACCCATGGACAGATCCGGGTCCTTCATGGCCACCAGGCCCGCGAACCCGATGACGAAGAACTCGCCGATCAGTGTGGACGCGCAGAGCGTACGCATGTCAGCCCCTCCCCAGCAGCAGCCGGGCTTCCCCGACCGTGATCACCGAACCGGTCACCAGCACGCCCGCGCCCGCGTACTCGGCCTCCTCCTCCGCCAGCGTGATCGCCGCCTCGACGGCCTCGTCGAGCCGGGGCTCGACCACCACCCGCTCATCGCCGAAGACCTCCACCGCGATCGCCGCGAGCGTGTCCGCGTCCATCGAACGGGCGGTCGAGTTCTGGGTGACGACGACCTCGGCGAAGATCGGCTCGAAGGCCTCCAGCAGCCCCCGGACGTCCTTGTCGCCGCTCGCGCCGACCACGCCGATCAGCCGGGAGAAGCCGAACGCCTCGGTGACCGCCTCGGCGGCCGCCCGCGCGCCCGCCGGATTGTGCGCGGCGTCCAGGACGACCGTGGGGCTGCGCCGCACGACTTCGAGCCGGCCCGGCGAGGTGACCGCCGCGAACGCCTTGCGGACGGTGTCCGCGTCCAGCGTGCGCGCGTGGTCCGCGCCGATGCCGAAGAACGCCTCGACCGCCGCGAGCGCGACCGCCGCGTTGTGCGCCTGGTGCGCCCCGTACAGCGGGAGGAAGATCTCGCCGTACTCGCCGCCGAGCCCGCGCAGGGTCAGCAGCTGGCCGCCGACGGCGACCTCGCGGGAGACCACGCCGAACTCCATGCCCTCGCGGGCGACGGTGGCGTCCACCTCGACGGCCTTCTTCAGCATCACCTGCGCGGCGTCCACCGGCTGCTGGGCCAGGATCACCGTCGCGTCCTGCTTGATGACGCCGGACTTCTCCGCGGCGATCTCGCCGGGGGTGGAGCCGAGGCGGTCGGTGTGGTCCAGCGCTATCGGGGTGATCACGGCGACCGCCGCGTCGATCACATTGGTGGCGTCCCAGGTCCCGCCCATGCCGACCTCGACCACGGCGACGTCCACGGGCGCGTCCGCGAAGGCCGCGTACGCCATGCCGGTGAGCACCTCGAAGAAGGAGAGCCGGAACTCCTGGGACGCGTCGACCATCTCGACGTACGGCTTGACGTCCTCGTACGTGGCGATGAACCGCTCGGGGTCGATGGGCGCGCCGTCGAGGCTGATCCGCTCGGTGATCGACTGCACATGCGGGGAGGTGTAGCGGCCGGTGCGCAGGTCGAACGCGGAAAGCAGGGCCTCGATCATGCGGGCCGTGGAGGTCTTGCCGTTGGTGCCGGTGATGTGGATGGAGGGGTACGCGCGCTGGGGCTCGCCGAGCACGTCCATCAGGGCGGCGATCCGGGTCACCGAGGGTTCGAGCTTGGTCTCGCCCCAGCGGGTCGCCAGATCCGCCTCGACGGCGCGCAGCGCGCGGTCGACCTCGGGGTCGGCGGGGCGGGCGGGCACGGTGTCGCCCTGCGGGGAGCCGGACTGGGCGCGCAGGGTGCGGCTGCCGGCCTCGATCACCGCCAGGTCGGGGTCACGGTCGGTCTCTGCACCGACGATCTCGTCGAAGGGGTCGGGCTCTGCGGGTCGGTCGGCCGGATGCTCACTCACGGGTCCAGTCTAGGCTCCGGGGCCCGGGGCGCTTCCCCGGGCTCACCGCGCCCGGGGCCGGGGGCGCGGGCCCGGCGGGGGCGGCGCGGCGGACGGCGGCGGGCCCGGCGGACGGCGGGTCAGCGGGCGCGCGGGCTCGCGGCCCGGGCGTCCGGGCGGTCGCGGCGGAGCCAGCCGGCCGGGAGCAGGGCCGCCACCTCGTAGCCGCCGGTCCCGTCGGGACCGGCGCGGAGCGTGCCGCCCATGGCGCGGACGCGCTCGCGCATGGAGAAGGTGCCGGTGCCGCTGGAGACGGGCGCGGTGGGCGGGGCGGCCGCCGGGAGGGCGTTGCGGGCGACGGCGCGCAGCCGGTGGCCCTCCAGGTCGATGGTGACGGTGACGCGCTCGCCGGGCGCGTGTTTGGCGGCGTTGGTCAGACACTCCTGGACGACGCGGTAGACGGCCGTCTGGCGGAGCGGGGAGAGTCTGCGCGCGTCCTCGTCGATCTCCAGGGTCACCGGGCTGCCCATGGCGGCGCTCTCCTCGGCGAGCGCGGGCAGCCCTTCGAGTCCGGGGGTGGCGGTGCGTTCGTCCGCGCGGTGGACGATGGTGTCGTTGAGCATGAGGTGGGCGCGGCGGGCGGTGTCGGCCAGCTCCTCGAAGTCCTTCTGGTGGGCGGTGCCCCGGGAGCGGGTGGAGAGCACCTCGGCGCGTACGGCGAGGACGGTCAGCTCCCGGCCGACGAGGTCGTGGACGTCGCGGGCGACGGAGGTGCGCTCGTCCTGGACCGCCTGGAGGGCGGCGGTCTCGGCGCGCTGGACCTCCAGTTCGCGGACGAGGTCCCGGCGGTAGGCGGCGATGCCGACGCCGGAGGCGAGGACGCCGATGGGGACGACCAGGCTGAGGAATTCGCTCAGGGAGCCGGGGTGCCGTTCGGGCGGGCCGATGAGGGTGAAGAGCGCCCAGGCGGCGGCGATGTAGCCGACGGTGGCGAGGGAGCCGGCCCAGCGGCCCCGGAAGCGTCCGATGGAGTAGAGGGCGAACTGGATGAGGGTGAGTTCGTGGAGGAGGCCGAGGAGGATCAGGGCGACGAGATAGGGGATCCAGGGGAGCCGTCGGCGTACGACGAGGGTGGCCGCGCCGCAGGCGAGGAGAAGGGTGGCGGTGAACCTGTTGAGGGCGTTGTCCGCGGTGGCGAGGCCGGGCACGTCGAGCACCATCAGCGAGAAGCAGCTGAGGGCGGTGAGGACGTCGACCGCGCGGGGTGAGGTGGCCCAGCGGCGGGTGCGCCTGCGGCCGGCCGCGACCAGGCGGCGGCCGGCGTACGACGCGGCGGTGAGCGGCATGTCCCCCATCATCCAGGGGTGCGGGGGCGCACTCGGCAGGGGGATGGTTTTCAGCCGTATGGCTGATATGCCGTAGATGGGGCGGCCGGGGTACGGCGAGGGCCCCGGGGGGAATCCCCCCGGGGCCCTCGCTCACGCCTCTGACCTGCTCACGCCTCCGGGAGGCGGTCCAGCTGGGCGGTGATCCGGGCGATGTCCTCCTCGGCGGCGGCCAGCCGTCCGCGGATCTTCGCCACCACCTGATCGGGGGCCTTCGCGAGGAACGCCTCGTTGCCGAGCTTGCCCTCGGCCTGCTGGCGCTCCTTCTGGGCGGCGGCCAGATCCTTGGCCAGCCGCTTGCGCTCGGCCGCGACGTCGATGGTGCCCGAGAGGTCGAGCGCCACCGTCGCGCCCGCGACCGGCAGGGTCGCCGTGGCGCTGAAGCCCTCGCCCTCCGGCTGGAGGCGCAGCAGCTGGCGGATCGCCGCCTCGTGCGGGGCGAGCGCCGTGCCGTCGAGACCGAGGCGGGCCGGGACCTTCTGGCCGGGCTGCAGGCCCTGGTCGCTGCGGAACCGGCGGACCTCGGTGACCACGCGCTGGACCAGCTCGATCTCCCGCTCGGCCGCCTCGTCGCGGAAGCCGCTGTCCGCCGGCCAGTCGGCGACGACCAGCGACTCCTTGCCGGTGAGCGTCGTCCACAGGGTCTCGGTGACGAACGGCACCACCGGGTGGAGCAGCCGCAGCGTCACGTCCAGGACCTCGCCCAGGACCCGCGCGGAGACCTTCGCCTGCTCGCCGCCGGCGAAGTAGGTGGTCTTCGACAGCTCGACGTACCAGTCGAAGACCTCGTCCCACGCGAAGTGGTAGAGCGAGTCGGAGAGCTTGGCGAACTGGAAGTCGTCGTAGTACGCGTCGACCTCGGCCACGGTCTTGTTCAGCCGGGACAGGATCCAGCGGTCGGCGGCGGAGAGCCGCTCGGCCGGGGGCAGCTCGCCCTCGACGGTCGCGCCGTTCATCAGCGCGAAGCGGGTGGCGTTCCAGATCTTGTTGGCGAAGTTGCGGGAGGCCTGGACCCAGTCCTCGCCGATCGGGACGTCGGCGCCCGGGTTGGCCCCGCGCGCCAGGGTGAAGCGGACGGCGTCGGAGCCGTAAGCGTCCATCCAGTCCAGCGGGTCCACCGAGTTCGGGTTGGACTTCGACATCTTCTTGCCGTTCTCGTCGCGGACGAGACCGGTGAGGGCGACGGTGTGGAAGGGGGCCTCCCCGTCCATCGCGTAGAGACCGAACATCATCATCCGGGCGACCCAGAAGAAGATGATGTCGTGGCCGGTGACCAGGACGTCGGTGGCGTAGAACTTCTCCAGGTCCGGCGTCCGCTCCGGCCAGCCGAGGGTGGAGAAGGGCCAGAGGCCGGAGGAGAACCAGGTGTCGAGGACGTCCTCGTCCTGGACCCAGCCCTCGCCGCTCGGCGGCTGCTCGTCGGGGCCGACGCAGACGGTCTCGCCGTTCGGGCCGTACCAGACGGGGATGCGGTGGCCCCACCACAGCTGGCGCGAGATGCACCAGTCGTGCATGTTGTCGACCCAGTCGAAGTAGCGCTTCGACAGCTCCGCCGGGTGGATCTCCACCCGGCCGTCGCGGACGGCGTCGCCGGCGGCCTGGGCCAGCGGGCCGACCTTGACCCACCACTGGAGCGAGAGCCTCGGCTCGACGGTGGTCCCGCAGCGGGAGCAGTGTCCGACCGAGTGGGAGTACGGGCGCTTCTCGGCGACGACCCGGCCCTGCTCGCGCAGGGCGGCGACGATCGCGGCGCGGGCCTCGTACCGGTCCAGCCCCTGGAACGGGCCGGGGACGGTGATGACCGCCCGCTCGTCCATGATCGTGATCGACTCCAGGCCGTGGCGCTGGCCGATGGCGAAGTCGTTGGGGTCGTGGGCGGGCGTCACCTTGACCGCGCCGGTGCCGAACTCGGGGTCGACATGGGTGTCGGCGACGACCGGGATCGTTCGGTCGGTCAGCGGGAGCTTGATCCGCCGGCCGATGAGATGGGCGTAGCGCGGGTCGTCGGGGTGGACGGCGACGGCGGTGTCGCCGAGCATCGTCTCGACCCGGGTGGTCGCCACGACGAGGGTGTCCTCGCCCTCGCCGTACTTCAGCGAGACCAGCTCGCCGTTGTCGTCCTGGTAGTCGACCTCGATGTCGGAGATCGCGGTGAGACAGCGCGGGCACCAGTTGATGATGCGCTCGGCGCGGTAGATCAGCTCGTCGTCGTAGAGGTTCTTGAAGATCGTCTGGACGGACCGGGAGAGGCCCTCGTCCATGGTGAAGCGCTCACGGCTCCAGTCGAGCCCGGCGCCGAGCCGGCGGAGCTGGCCCAGGATCCGGCCGCCGTACTCCTCCTTCCACTGCCACACCCGCTCGGTGAAGTGCTCGCGGCCGAGGTCGTGGCGGGACTTGCCCTCCTCGGCGAGCTGCTGCTCCACCTTGTTCTGCGTGGCGATGCCCGCGTGGTCCATGCCGGGCAGCCAGAGCGCCTCGTACCCCTGCATGCGCTTCCGGCGGGTCAGCGCGTCCATCAGGGTGACCTGGAAGGCATGGCCCAGATGGAGGGCGCCGGTGACGTTCGGCGGCGGGATGACGATGGTGTACGGCGGCTTCTCGCTCTTGGCGTCCGCCGTGAAGTACCCCCGCTCCACCCAGCGCTCGTACAGCTTCCCCTCTACCTGGGCCGGCGCGTACTGGGTCGGCAGTTCGGGGTTGCTGGCTGGCGTCTGCTGAGCGTTCTCGGTCACGGGCCCAGTTTAGGGGTGTCACGGTGGCGTACTGAAACGGGATAGTTCGGTAACGGTGTGACCCCCGCCGCTCCGGTTCCCCGGCGGCTGAGTGAGGATGTTCGCATCACATAAGTATCTGGAGGGGAACCCAGAGATGAGCCACAACCAGCCGGGGCCGTACGGGCAGCAGCCGCAGCAGCCCCCGCAGCCGCAGCCCGGACCGTACGGGCAGCAGCCGCAGCCGGGGCCGTACGGCGCGCCGGGCCCCTACGGCGCGCCGCAGCAGCAGCCCCAGCAGCCGCAGCAGCCCGGCTACGGGTACCCGCAGCACCCGGCCCCCGGGTACGGCTATCCCCAGCAGCCGCAGCAGCCGATAGCGGGCGGGCCCGGCGAGCAGCCGCAGCAGCCGGGCCAGTGGGGCGCGCCGCAGCAGCCCGGGCCGTACGGGCAGCAGCCGCCCTACCCCGGCGGACAGGTGCCGCCCCCGCCGCCCGCGCCCAAGAAGAAGACCGGTCTGATCGTCGGGGCCTGCGCGGTCGCGCTCGCGGTGATCGCGGGCGGCGCGTTCTTCCTGCTCGGCAGCGACGGCGGCGGCGACAGCCAGGTCGCCGACAGCACCAAGGGGTACAAGCTGACCCCGGCCGACTCGGTCGACGAGTTCGCCATGGAAGGCACGGTCAAGAACTCGACGCCGAGCGGCGAGAAGCTGGAGAAGGCCGAGAAGGTCGGGGTGAAGGGCCCCAAGGAGGTCAACGCCGAGTACGCGGCCGGCGAGAAGGGGGATTCCCCTCTCCAGCGCAAGGGACTGCTCTTCAGCGGTCTGTACGGCGAGATCTCCGACCCGGAGAAGGCGATCGACGTCTACTTCGAGCAGAGCGGGATGGAGAAGAGCGGGGCGGGCGAGCCCAAGATCGAGATGATCGGCGACTCCAAGGAGTACAAGCCCGCCGGCTTCGAGGGCGCGGTGATGAAGTGCCAGACCGCCAAGTTCGACCCCAAGGGCACCGGCGACGTCGGCGGCGGACTGAAGATGAAGACGTTCGAGACGCCCGTCTGCATGTGGGCCGACTACAGCACCATCGCCGCCCTCATCCCGCTGGACGCCGGGCAGATGTTCGGCATGGGCGGCAAGCCGCTGACCCAGGAGCAGCTCTCCGAGCTGACCGCCAAGCTCTACAAGACCTCGCGTACGAAGATCTGAGCCCGACGCACGGACGAGAGGGGGCCCGGCCATTCGGCCGGGCCCCCTCTCGTCCGTCTGCGTGACGGGCCGCTAGGCCGACTTCTCGTGGCGGCCGTCGTTCTTCACGATACGGGGCACCAGGGTCGGGTTGACGTTGTTGCGGACGACGTCGGCGGTGATGACGACCCGGGCGACGTCCTTGCGGGACGGCACCTCGTACATCACCGACTGGAGGACTTCCTCCATGATGGCGCGCAGTCCGCGGGCGCCGGTGCCGCGCAGGATGGCCTGGTCGGCGATGGCCTCCAGGGCGGGACGGTCGAAGTCCAGCTCGACTCCGTCGAGTTCGAACAGCCGCTGGTACTGCTTGACCAGCGCGTTGCGCGGCTCGACCAGGATCTTCAGCAGGGCCTCGCGGTCGAGGTTGTGGACCGAGGTGATGACGGGCAGCCGGCCGATGAACTCGGGGATCATCCCGAACTTCACCAGGTCCTCCGGCATGACCTCCTGGAACTGATTGCTCGCCTCGATCTCGCGCTTGGAGCGGATCGTGGCGCCGAAGCCGATGCCCTTCGCGCCCGCGCGCGACTCGATGATCTTCTCCAGACCGGCGAACGCGCCGCCCACGATGAAGAGCACATTCGTGGTGTCGATCTGGATGAACTCCTGGTGCGGGTGCTTCCGTCCGCCCTGCGGCGGCACGGAGGCGGTGGTGCCCTCCAGGATCTTCAGCAGCGCCTGCTGAACGCCCTCGCCCGAGACGTCCCGGGTGATGGAGGGGTTCTCGCTCTTCCGGGCCACCTTGTCGATCTCGTCGATGTAGATGATGCCCGTCTCGGCCTTCTTGACGTCGTAGTCAGCGGCCTGAATGAGCTTCAGCAGGATGTTCTCGACGTCCTCGCCGACATAGCCCGCCTCGGTGAGCGCGGTCGCGTCGGCGATGGCGAAGGGAACATTGAGCATCCGGGCGAGCGTCTGCGCCAGCAGGGTCTTGCCGGAGCCGGTGGGGCCCAGCAGCAGAATGTTGGACTTCGACAGCTCGATGCCGTCGTCACGGCCCTGCGCGCCGCCGGTCTCCCCGGCCTGAACGCGCTTGTAGTGGTTGTAGACCGCGACGGAGAGGGCCTTCTTCGCGGGCTCCTGCCCGACGACATAGCCCTCGAGGAACTCATAGATCTCACGAGGCTTGGGGAGCTCCTCCCACCGCACCTCGGAGGTCTCCGCGAGCTCCTCCTCGATGATCTCATTGCAGAGATCGATGCACTCGTCGCAGATGTACACACCCGGGCCTGCGATGAGCTTCTTCACCTGCTTCTGGCTCTTTCCGCAGAACGAGCACTTGAGCAGGTCGCCGCCATCACCGATGCGTGCCACGAGGTGCTTCCCCTTCGCCTGGGAGCGGCTTGGTTCGGCCGACTCCTGGTGCCTCATATCCGACGGTACCTTGCCGGGGCCCTCGTTCGGGCCCCCCTTGGCGCGGTTCACATGCTCGTGCACCGCGCCGAGGGTTGCGCACCGGTCAGGCCGCCGCTCCCGCGGTGGTCTTGCGGGTGGAGACGATCTGGTCGACCAGACCGTACGCCAGTGCCTCTTCGGCGGTCAGGATCTTGTCGCGCTCGATGTCGTCGCGGACCTTCTCGATCGGCGTGGTGGAGTGCTTGGCCAGCATCTCCTCCAGCTGCTCGCGCATCCGCAGGATCTCCTTGGCGGCGATCTCCAGGTCCGAGAGCTGCTCCCGGCCCGTCTGGGAGGACGGCTGGTGGATCAGCACACGGGTGTGCGGCAGGGCCATCCGCTTGCCGGGGGTGCCGGCGGCGAGCAGCACGGCCGCGGCGGAGGCCGCCTGGCCCATGCAGACCGTCTGGATGTCGGGCTTCACGAACTGCATCGTGTCGTAGATCGCCGTCAGCGCGGTGAAGGAGCCGCCGGGGCTGTTGATGTAGATCGAGATGTCCCGGTCGGGGTCCATCGACTCCAGGCAGAGCAGCTGGGCCATGACGTCATTGGCCGAGGCGTCGTCGATCTGCACGCCGAGGAAGATGATGCGCTCCTCGAACAGCTTCGCGTACGGGTCGTACTCCCGCACGCCCTGCGAGGTGCGCTCGACGAAGCGCGGGACGACATAGCGGTTGTCCAGCTGCGGGCCGGTGTAGAGGCCGCTCGCGGAGTTGTTGCTCATGTGGGTGTTCACCGTCCTGGTGGCGTTCTGCGTAACGTGCGCGGGCGTTCGCGGCGTTTCGCGGGCTGGAGTGGCTTGGGGGCGCCGGGGAGAGCGGCGGCCGGTGCTGCTGAGGGCTCTGGCCCGGCTCCCGCGGCGGGGTACGGGCCGCGGGAGCGGGGCGGCCGGCTCAGGCGCCGGTGCCGCCGCCGCCCGGAACGCCCGACGCGGCCGTGATGATCTCGTCGATGAGGCCGTACTCCTTGGCCTCCTCGGAGGTGAACCAGCGGTCCCGGTCGCCGTCGCGGATGATCGCCTCGACGGTCTGGCCGGAGTGCCGGGCGGTGATCTCCGCCATACGCTGCTTGGTGCGGAGCAGGTACTCGGCCTGGATCTTGATGTCGGAGGCGGTGCCGCCGAGTCCGGCCGAGCCCTGGTGCATCAGGATGTCGGTGTTGGGCAGGGCGAAACGCTTGCCCGCCGCGCCGCCGGTCAGCAGGAACTGGCCCATGGAGGCCGCCATGCCCATACCGATGGTCACCACGTCGTTCGGGATGTACTGCATGGTGTCGTAGACCGCCATGCCGGCCGTCACCGAACCGCCGGGGCTGTTGATGTAGAGGAAGATGTCCTTGTCCGGGTCAGCGGCAAGGAGCAGCAGCTGCGCGGTGATCTTGTTGGCGATGTCGTCGTCGACCTGCTGGCCGAGGAAGATGATGCGCTCGCCGAGCAGCCGGCTGTAGACCTGGTCGCCGAGGCCTCCACCAAGAAGGTCACCGGCGGCATAAGGCATCAGATTCGTCACGTATCCACCTGCTCGTCTCTGACGGCTGCCTGCCGTCTCAGCGTCTTCGTAGCTGGGGGCGGGTACTCCCCTGCCCTCGTACTCATGGACCCTAACGCGCAGGTCGGACAACGCCATCCCGGTTCCCGAACTGTTCGCTCGGAGCGCAAGGTGTCCACGGGAGGGTTGAGCGGAATCGGCGGGTTCGGTACGGCACAGGGCCCGGACGCGGCGGCGTCCGGGCCCTGTGCACGGCTGTGCGGGCTGAGAGGGTCGTCGGGGGCTCAGGCCTCCGGCTTGTCCTCGGCCTTCTCGTCGGCCTTGACCTCGGCCTTGTCGTCCGCGTCGGCGGCGACCTCAGCGGTCTCCGTGGTCTCAGCGGTCTCTTCTTCGTCGTCCAGGTCGACGACCTCGCCGTTGGTGTCCAGGACCTTGGAGGCCTCGACGACCAGGGCCAGCGCCTTGCCGCGGGCGACCTCGCCCACGAGCATCGGCACCTGGTTGCCCTCGACCACGGCCTGGGCGAACTGGTCCGGGCTCATGCCGGAGGAAGCGGCGCGCCGCATGAGGTGCTCGGTGAGCTCCTCCTGGTTGACGTTGAGCTTCTCCCGGTTGACCAGCTCATCGAGGATGAACTGGGTCTTGATGCCCTTGACCGCGGCTTCCTTGGTCTCGGCGACGAACTCGTCCTCGGTCTTGCCCTGGATCTCCAGGTACTTCGCGAGGTCCAGGCCCATCTGGCCGAGCTGGTGGTGCTCCAGGTTGTGCTTGCGGGTGTTGATCTCGTCCTCGAGAAGCTTCTCGGGGATCGGCACCTCCGCCAGCTCCAGGAGCTTCTCCAGGACGCGCTCCTGCGCCTGGGTGGCCTGGTCGTACTGCTTCATGCCGGCCAGCCGCTTGCGGCTGTCGGCCTTCAGGTCCTCGAGGGTGTCGAACTCACTCGCGAGCTGCGCGAAGTCGTCGTCCAGCTCGGGCAGCTCACGCTTGGCGACCGTGGTGACCTTCACGGTGACCTCGGCGTCCTTGCCCTCGGCCGAGCCGCCCTTGAGCTGGGAGGTGAAGGTGGCCTCGCCACCGGCCTCCACGCCCTTCACGGCGTCGTCGATGCCGTCGAGCAGCTCGCCCGAGCCGATCGTGTACTGGACGGCGGTCGCGACGCCGTCCTCCAGGACCTCGCCCTCGACCTTGGCCTCCAGGTCGATGGTGACGATGTCGCCGTCCTCGGCGGCACGCTCGACCGGCGTGGTGGAGGCGAAGCGCTCGCGCAGCTCCTCCACGGCCTTCTCGACGTCCTCGTCGGTGACCTCGATCGCGTCCACGGTGACCTCGATGCCGGAGTAGTCCGGGATCTCGATGGCCGGGCGGATGTCGACCTCGGCGGTGAAGTTCAGCGTCTCGCCGTCCTTCAGCTCCGTGATGTCGACCTCGGGCTGGCCGAGCGGGTTGATCTCCGCCTCATTGACCGCCTCGGTGTAGAACTTCGGGAGGGCCTCGTTGACGGCCTCCTCCAGCACAGCACCACGGCCGAACCGCTGGTCGATGATCCGGGCGGGGATCTTGCCCTTGCGGAAGCCCTTCACCGTGACCTGCTGGTTGATCTTCTTGTACGCCGCGTCGAGGCTGTCCTTGAGCTCCTCGAAGGGCACCTCGACAGTGAGCCGAACCCGGGTCGGGTTCAGGGTCTCCACGGCGCTCTTCACGGTTCGGTCTCCTTGGTGGCTGATTCTGGGGTTCTGCCGCATCCGCCGCACAGGCGGCGGCTCGGCCGATCGGCCCGGATCGTCGTCTCAGTCGTCTCACTCGGTCGGACTCATCGCCGGACACACGGGCACGCAGCTTGCATAGTAGCCGCACGCAGGATGAGCCCCACAACGCGATCTTGTGGGGGGTCGAAGACGATCGTGGTCGGGGTGGCCGGATTCGAACCGACGACCTTCCGCTCCCAAAGCGGACGCGCTACCAAGCTGCGCCACACCCCGCCGGTGCGACACGTAGGGTACATGTTCGCCGACAGAGCGGTCGCGGGATTTTCACGGCGCTTCGCCGCGGAGTGGAGCGGCGGCCGAACGGGGTGTGCGACCCGGGGCCCGGACCCGCTACGATGCTTCTCGTACCGCGGTCGGGCGATCCGCCCATGACCTGCGGTGCGACGCATGCGGGCGTAGCTCAATGGTAGAGCCCTAGTCTTCCAAACTAGCTACGCGGGTTCGATTCCCGTCGCCCGCTCTCTTCACGCCCTCGGGCCCGGTCGCCTCCGTCGCGACCGGGCCCGAGGCCGTTCGCGGCCCTGCCCCGCCGCCGGGCCGCATCGCCGCCGGACGCCGATGCGCACCGCGACCGAATGCAGGCCGCGCCCCCTTCCGCGCCGCGCCCTTTCCGCACCGCGCCCCGACGCACGCGGCCGGGCCCCGGACACGGCGAAGGGCCGACCGGTGGTTCACACCCGATCGGCCGCGGCTCTCCGCCGTCAGAAGCTGATGTCGTTGATCGTGGCCGCTATCGAGTTCAGGAACCGCTCGATGGACGGGGCCATGCCCGACGAGGCGAGGAAGAAGCCGAAGAGTATCGGGACGATCACCGGCCCGCCCTTGAGCTGGCCGGAGCGAATCATGATCACGAGGATGATTCCCAACAGCAGCACCACGGACAGTGAAATGGCCACAACTGATCACACCCTCGGTCGGTCCCGCACAACCGGCCGGGGCCATGCGGCCCTGCACACCCCTGCCTCAAGACCATCGTGCCACCAACAGCGCGTTGTATGCGGCCACCTGACAGAACGTCCGGGGCGGAATCACGCCATCCACCGGCCACGGGCCGCCATCGCCGCAGGACGCGGCGTCCGGAAGGCCGTCCGGGACCCGTACGGGGGCAACGGCGGGGCGGGGAATTCGGCTTGATCGTTGCCATGCGGGCACACAACGGTCACGAGAAATTCAAACATGGGGTGGGAGATATTTCACAGGGTCACAAAGTCGTGCTGAAATGCACCATTTAAGGAGGATTAATTGGGGCATAGGGGACAGTTGGCGGAGGTTTAGGAATCCAATAGGAGGAACTCGTAGGGGGTTTTACGAATTCGATTCCTCACGGCTAAGGTGCCTCGAATGTTCCACGCTCCGCATGGATATCGCAGGGCCCCCGGCCCCAAGGCCCGGGAGCCGGACCCCACCCCCACAGTCCCCACAGACCGAACGAGCGGTGGCGCCACCGCCGTTCTGACCACGCCGAAGACGGCCTCGCGGCCCGCCCCGGCCGCCGCCTCCCCCGGGCGGGACCCGTTCTTCGACAACGCGAAGTACCTGGCCATCGTGCTGGTCGCGATCGCGCACGCATGGGAACCGGTGATGGAGGGCAGCCGTGCCACACGGGCGCTGTACCTCGTCGTCTACACGTTCCACATGCCGGCGTTCATCGTGATCTCCGGCTACTTCTCCCGAAGCTACTCCGGGCGCCCGCACCAGCTGAGACGGCTGCTGACCGGCATCGCCCTGCCGTATGTCGTCTTCGAGCTGGTCTACACCCTGCTCAGGCGGTGGCTCGACAAGGGATCCGATCAGCCGATCAGCCTGCTCGACCCGTTCTATCTGACGTGGTTCCTGGCCGCGCTGTTCGTCTGGCGGCTGACCGCCCCGCTGTGGCGGCAGATCCGCCGTCCGCTGCCGGTCGCGATCGTGATCGCCTGTCTCGCGGCGATCTCGCCGAACATCGGGGAGGACCTGAACCTCCAGCGGGTGCTCCAGTTCCTGCCGTTCTTCGTGCTGGGGCTGGTGCTGAAGCCGGAGCACTTCCAGCTGGTGCGGCGGCGGGAGGTGCGGATGCTCGCGGTGCCGCTCTTCGCCGTGACGCTGGCTCTCGCGTACTGGGTCGCGCCCCATGTGAAGCTGGGCTGGTTCTACCGCTCCGACAGCGCCCAGGAGCTGGGCATGCCCTGGTGGACCGGGGTGGTGACGACCCTCGCGATCTTCGCGCTCGGGGTGCTGCTCACCGCCGGGTTCCTGGCCTGGGTCCCCCGGCGCAAGACCTGGTTCACGGCGCTCGGGGTGGGCACGATCTGCGGCTATCTGCTGCACGGGCTGCCGCTGAAGGCCGCGGAGTACACGGGCTTCTTCGAAGCGAACGCCTGGCTGAGCGATCCGGCCGGAGAGATCCTGCTCACGCTGGTCACCACCGTCATGGTCACCCTGTTCTGCACCCCGCCGGTGCGGCGGGCGCTGCGCTGGGCGACCGAGCCCGACATGGAGTGGGCGTTCCGGCGGGACGCCGCCGAGCTGGGGCCCAAGCGCTAGATCGGGGCCCGAGCACTGGGTCGGGGCCCGAGCGCCGGGTCCGGTTTCCCGGAACGGGTCCGTTTCCGGGAAACCGGGTCAGGGCTGGGAGCCCTCGGCCAGTCCGAGCAGGGCGCGGGTGGCGGCGTACTTCTCGGTGAGCCGGGTGCGGGTGGGCTCGTCGAGGACGGCGAGCCGCACCGGGTCGGTGTTGCTCGCGAGATCGGCCTCCTTGACGAGGAGGGCGCCCGGGGTGGCGAGGATCCGCCGGGTGTAGGACTCCAGGTCCTCGCCCTCACCGCGGGTGAGGGCGAGGACCATGTCTTTGACGGACTGGTGGAGCGGGGCCGTCTGGAGCCACTCCAGCGAGAGGACATGGTCCTCCAGGGCGTCGTGGAGCCAGCCGGCCGCGATCTGTTCCTCGCTGCCGCCCCGGGCGCGGACGCCCTCGGCGACCGCCGCGATGTGCTCGGCGTAGGGGCGGCCGGACTTGTCGGTCCGTCCCGCGTGGGCGTCGCGGGCGATGGATTCGACCTGGGCGAGGGTCAGCGGCTGGGACATGCCACCGACTCTACGGCCGTCTCCCCTCCCCCGCCCTCGATCGGGCGGCCGGTGCCGCTCAGGTGCGCAGGGCCGTCCGGGCCGGCAGCGCGGTGGAGGCGAGGGAGAGGCCGAGGATCGCGGCGACGAGGGAGCCGTACAGCAGCGGGGGGATGTGCGGCGGCTCGCCGGTGAGGCCGTTCGTCATGGGGATGAGGGTGGCCAGCGCGATGCCGGTGCCGAGCGCGAGGCCGATGACGGCGACGAGCAGCGCCTCCCAGCGGATCATGCCCATGACCTGCCTGCGGGTGGAGCCGATCAGCCGCAGCATGCCCAGCTCACGACGGCGGTCCAGCACCGTCATCACCAGGGTGTTCGCCGCCGCCACGGCCGCGAATCCGCCCAGGATCGCCGCCATCGTCGTATTCGCCCACGCGTTCAGCTCACGTTCCGTGCTCTGGGCCGAGGCATAGCCGTCGCGGTCGTGGACCGTGCCCAGCGCCGCGAGCGCCCCGGCCGCCGCGGGAGTCCCCCGTACCAGCAGATCGTTCGGGTACGGGGACGAGACATGGCCGGTGAGGGCGGCCGCCGGGAGGGTGACCTCGGCGAGGCCGAGACCGCGTCCGTACAGGGCCACCACCTTCGCGCGGGAGGCCGTGCCGTCCGGGAGCCGGAAGTCGAAGCGGTCGCCGACGCCGACTCCGGCCGAGTCCGCGAGCGCCGCGTCGAGCGCGACCTTCCCGGGGCCGAGATTCCGCAGCGAGCCCTCCCGTACCCCGAGGTCCTGCACCTTCGCCAGATCGGCCGCGCGGCCGCCGACGCCCTGTGCGGAGGCTTGGAGCAGCGAGACGTCGGGGCCGGAGTCGGCGGTGACCAGGACGGAGGTGCGGAGCAGGGAGACGGCCGCCGAAACGCCGGAGGTCGCGGCCGCGCGCTCGGGGGCGTCCAGCGGCAGTGTGCCGTCGCGGCCGGTCACCACATGGTCGGCGGTGACGCCGGCGCGCTGCTGGCGTTCCGTCGCCCGGTCGGTGCTGGTCTGGAGAAAGACCAGCACCGAGGCGAACGCGGTCGCCAGCACGATCGGGGTGATCGCGGAGGCCAGCCGCCGGGCGTTGGCCGCCGAGTTGGCGGCGGCGAGCGAGGCGGAGGCGCCGGCCGCGCGGAGCGGCAGTCCGAAGAGCGCCGCGCAGGCCCGGGCGATGAGCGGGCCGAGCAGGGCCACCGCCAGCATGAAGGTCATCACGACGCCGAGCGCCGCGTCCGCCGCGGCGCTCCCCGTCTCCTCGGCGGCGATTTTGGTGAGGACGATCCCGCCGACCAGCGCGGCGATGCCCAGCGGTGTACGGATCCAGCCGAATCCGAGGCGTTCGACAGAGGCGTCGGCCAGCGCCTGGCCCGGCTTGATCCGGGAGGGGCGGCGGGCGGCCAGGAATCCGGCGAGGAGCGCGGTGACGACGGCGGTGCCCGCGGCGGCCGTCAGCGGGATCCAGGACACGCTCAGCTCCACGGCGGCGGGGATCGCGCCCTTGTCCCGGAGCTGTCCGAACCACCAGGTCGCCAGCGCGAGCCCGGGCAGACAGCCGAGGGCGCCGGCGGCCGGGGCGACGAGCAGGGCCTCGGTCGCGATCGAGCGGCGCACCTGGCGCGGGGTCGCGCCGATGGCCCGCAGCAGGGCGAACTCGCGCCGCCGCAGTCCGACGGAGAGCGCGACGGTGCCGGCGGCGGTGAAGACGGCGACCATCGTGGCGATGCCGCCGAAGGAGCCGCCGAGCCCCGTGAGGAGTTCCTTCGCCCCGGCGAGCGCGGAGCTCTCGGCCTCTCCCCTGGCGTCCCCGGTGCGGACCCGGGGCTTGTCGTCGCCGGCGCCGAGGACCGAGGTCAGCTCCGCGGCGAGCGCGCGGGGCTCGGTCCCCCGCTCGGGCAGGACCGCGATGGCGTCGATCTTCCCCGCCCGGTCGGCGAGGTTCAGGGCCTCGGCGTCGGCGAACCAGGCTCCGGCGCCGCCGCCGGTCAGGCCCGAGACGGTGAAGCCCCGGCTTCCGGCGGGGGTTTCGAGGGTGACCCGCTCGCCGATCCGCGCGCCGCCGCCGAGGACGACCTCGCCGGGGCGCGGCGCGTTCCCGGAGCGGAGCGCGACGCCGGTGAAGGCGGTCGATCCCCAGTTCTGCGCGGGCAGGGCCGCCTTCTCGTCCCGTACGGAGAAGGCGATGTCGGGTACGGCTCGGGCCGCGCCGGGGACGGCGGCGGCCGTGCGGAGCAGGGCGCCGTCCAGCCGGGCCCGGCCGGGCAGTTCGGCGTGGGCGTCGTACCGGCCCTCGCCGCTGCCGACCCAGAGGTGGGCCCGCTGGTCGGCCTCGACGACGACCGGCGCGCCCGCGTAGCGCTGCGGCGGCACAGTGGCCCTGACCCCGCTCTCCAGCATGATTCCGCAGGCGGAGACGATCGCGGCGGTCATCAGCAGGGCGACGAAGGTGCCGATGAACGAGGAGGGCTTGAAGCGGATGGCCGCGCGGGCCAGACCGTTGGGACGGAACATCAGGCGGCCGCCCCCGCGAAGGCGGTGCGCGAGGTCAGCGACCGCATCCTGGCGGCGATCCGCTCCGCGTCCGGCGAGGTGAGGCTGTCGGCGATGGAGCCGTCCGCGAGGAAGAGCACGCGGTCGGCGTAGCCGGCGGCGACGGGGTCGTGGGTGACCATGACGACGGTGGCGCCGAGGCCGTCGACGGCCGAGCGCAGCAGGGTGAGGATCTCGGCGGCCGTGGTGGTGTCCAGGGCTCCGGTGGGTTCGTCGGCGAAGATCACGTCGGGCCGGGTGACCAGGGCGCGGGCGAGGGCGACGCGCTGCTGCTGGCCGCCGGACAGCTCGGCGGGGCGGCGGGCGCCCTTGTCGCCGAGGCCGACCTGGCCGAGGACCTCGGCGGCCCGGCGGCGGTCGGGGCGCTCGCCCGCGAGCCGCATCGGGAGCAGCACGTTCTGCTCGACCGTCAGCGACGGCAGCAGGTTGAACGCCTGGAAGACGAAGCCGAGCCGGGTGCGGCGCAGCACGGTGAGCTTGTTCTCGTTCATTCCGGTGATCTCGGTGCCGCCGAGGCGGACGGATCCGGCGGTGGGGCGGTCGAGGCCGGCGGCGCACTGGAGGAAGGTGGACTTGCCGGAGCCGGAGGGGCCCATCACGGCGGTGAAGCTGCCGCGCGGGAGGACGAGGTCGATGCCGCGCAGGGCGTGGACCGCGCCGCCGCCCCTGCCGTACTGACGGCGGACGCCGGCGAGTTCGACGGCGGCGGGGGTGTTCGGCGCGTGCGCGGGGTGGTCCGGGGTGTTCGGCGCGTGCGCGGGGTGGTCCGGGGTGTGCGCCCCGGTCCGGCCCGGCGCGTACGCCGGGTGGTCCGACGGCGGGTACGCCGGGTGGTCCTGCGCGTACCGCGGCGTGGCGGAGTGAACGGGGTGGGGGTCGTGCGGACCGGACGGGCCGGGGGCGGTCGAGGCCGTCCCCCGGATGTCCTCGGTGTCCCGTCGGTTGCGGCGCCGCAGCCCCATCGTGTCCTCCGTTGTCGCTGTCTGTGCAGGTCAGTGCAGGTTGATGCTCTGACGCTACGGAGCGCGGGCGGGTCGGGCCATGGCGGTCGCAGGCGCATCGGAGGTAGGGAGAACCCCACCCCCGGACGCTCTTCCCTCTCACCGCGAAGTCGATATAGTTGCGAACGTCAATCTTTTGGTAAACTAATTACTGACGGTTCCTTGACGCCCTCTTGACGGCCCTAAACGGAGGACGAACCCATCGGACACGCGGACACTCTCATCGCCATGGGCGGCGCATTCCTCGCCGCCGCCCTGCTCGCCCGCCTCGGCGGCCGTATCGGCCTGCCCACGATTCCCCTGTTCATCCTGGCCGGGATCCTTCTCGGCCCGCACACCCCCGGCATCGTGCTGCTCTCCGACCCGCACGATCTGGAGATGCTCTCGGCCCTCGGGCTGGTCCTGCTGCTCTTCTATCTCGGGCTGGAGTTCCACCTCGACGATCTGAAGGCCGGCGGCCGGCGGATGGCCATGGCCGGAGGGGCGTATCTGCTCCTCAACGTCGGCGCCGGACTCGGCTTCGGCTTCGCGCTCGGCTGGGGCACCTCGGAGGCGCTGGTCCTCGCCGGCGTCCTCGGCATCTCCTCGTCCGCGATCGTGACGAAGGTGCTGGTCGACCTCGGCCGCATCGGCAACCCCGAGACCAAACCGATTCTCGGCATCATCGTGGTCGAGGACATCTTCCTCGCGCTCTACCTCGCCGCCCTCCAGCCGATCCTGTCGGGCGCGGACAGCCTCTCCGCCGCCGTCATGGACGCGGGCAAGGCCTTCGGCTTCCTGCTGGCGCTGGCGCTCGCCGCCCGCTTCGGGACCAAGGTCATCGGACGGCTCATCAACACCCGCGACGACGAACTGCTCGTCATCTCCTTCCTGGGCGCGGCCGTCTTCATGGCCGGCGTGTCGGAGTGGTTCGGAGTCGCCGACGCCATCGGCGCGTTCATGGTCGGCCTGATGCTCGGCAGCACGACGTCGGGCGAGCGCATCCTGAAGCTGGTCCACCCGCTGCGGGACGCCTTCGGCGCCATCTTCTTCTTCGCCTTCGGCCTCTCCATCGACCCGGGCGACCTGCCGACCGTGCTCTGGCCGGTGCTGGCCGCGGTCGCGGTGACGCTGGCGATGAACGTGCTCGCGGGGCTCGCCGCCGCGCGGATCTACAAATTCGGCCCCGGCCCGACCGCGAACATCGCCACCACGCTGCTGGCGCGCGGTGAGTTCGCCCTGATCCTCGCCACCATGGCGGCCGGGGCCGGGCTGGACGAGCGGCTCTCGCCGTTCATCGCGGGGTACGTCCTCGTGCTGGCCGTGCTCGCTCCGCTGGTGGCCGGCCGGTCCCACCTGCTGGCCCGGATCCTGCCCTCGTACGCGAAACCGGAGCCCGAGCTGTCCCGGCTCTGACCCGCGTACGGGCGCCCCGGCCCCGGTCGTGTACGGACCCGCCGTCCGTACGCGACCGGGGCCGGGGCCGTTCGGCGGGGGTGCGGTCCTGGGCCGGAGCGGGAGGCGGTCCGGAACGGGCGCCGGAGCCCGATCGGACGGCGGTCCGGAGCGGGCGGTGGCCCGGAAACAGGCGGTGGTCCGGAGCGGGCGGCGGTCCGGAAACAGGCGGTGGCCCGGATCGGGCGTCAACCCCCGTGGGCGGGCGGACACCTTGGGGTGAATGGGGCCCGGCGGGCGGATGCGATCGCGGGGTCCGGGTATCCCGGGGGCGGGTCTGCGAACGGGCCCACCGCCCTCGTACCCGCTCCCCCGGAGGTTCCCCGTGCGCCGTACCGCGCTGATCGCCGCCGCCGTGACCGTCTTCGCCGCGCTCGCCGCCGCTCCCGCGTCCGCCGGGCCCTCGCCGTGGCCGCCGCCCCGGGCCGCGCCCGCCGCTTCGGTCGCCCACTTCGCCGGCTCGGACTGCCCGGCGGGCGCGCTCTGCCTCTACCGCGACCGCGACTTCACGGGCGGCGGGATCGCCCTCGGGCCCGACACCTACGTCGAGCGGCTCGGGGACCACGGCTTCGACGACCGGATGTCGTCCTGGTCCAATGACACCGGCCAGGTGTGCGACTGGTGGACCGACGAGGGCCGGGGAGGCGTCATCCACGACATCCGGGACGGCTACCGCGTCAATGTGCTGCCCGGCGAGAACGACACCGCGTCGTCGGTCGAGTGCTGGTGAGTCCCGGCCTCCACCGGTGAGTCCCGGCCTCCGCGTCTCCCGGCCGCCGGCCGTGGGACCCGGTCCCGCCCGCTCCTCCGGCGGCCGACGGCGGTGCCGCCGGAGGAGGGGGCGGGGATCCGGGCTCCCGACGGGCCCGGCCCCGGACTCAGCACCGGGAGCGTCTCTTCGTCTCGCACTCGCACCAGACCGTCTTGCCGCGCGGCGGGAGCGGATCGACTCCCCAGCGGTCGGCCACCGCCTCCACCAGCATCAGTCCGCGCCCGCTCTCGTCCAGGGCCGACGCCCCCGGCCGGCCGCCCGCGGGCGTCCTCGGCATCCGGCCCCACGCGTCGCTCACCTCGATCCGCACCCCCCAGGGCAGTCGCAGCAGACGCAACGCGCAGCGTCGGTCGGGGACATGGCGCACGACATTGCCGAGCAGTTCGGTCACCGCCAGCTCGGCGGCGTCCACCACCTCTTCCAGAGACCAGAGATGGAGATACGCCCGGGTGATACGGCGCAGATGGCGAGGAGAATGCTCACCCACAGTGAAGTTCATCCGATAGCTTGAGGCCGAGGCCGGATCGATCAATTGCACGATAACTCCAGGTGAGGAACGGTAGGTTGAGTCCCTTCCCCGCCAGACCTCGCTCTAGTGATTACGCTTGGCCACAATCGAGTGCCATCCCAGGCCGCCCCGACGGCCGCGGCCGGCCGGGCGCCCGGGCGCGAACGCCCCAAAAAAGTTGAGAACTCGCCACCACAACGACTTTCAGCCCGCTACAGTCTGGATCACAGCACTCACTGTCCGGGGTGGAAGAGCCTTCCGTCCGCACTCCACGGGCTTCGGTGAGTGGCGCGAAATCGCTCGATACGGAACTCCCGCCGGGCGATGAGCCGGACCCCTTCGACCGCATCGGCGCAGACCGTGCCCCGCGGTCGGCCACTCGGTGAGATTCCCGGTCCCGCATGCCCGGAAGCCGATCTTCCGAGGCTTCTCCCTGCCCTGCGGCAACCCGTCCCCACCTGGGGATGCCGCCACCGAACCAGGACATTCCCCCCTCCTCGGCGACTTCTTGGAAATCGGTGGATTTTCTCCGGACCGGGGCATTGCGGGTGGCGTTTTTGGCCACCAGGATGCTCCCACCGGTGCACTGTCCGTCACCGTGTCGGGTCTCGCCCGTCCCTCCTGAAGTGAACACTTCACCGGGCGCACCCGTAATCGACGGCAAGCCGCCGGGCCGACAAGGAGGTCTGCCAATGATGATCGACCCCCGCACCGCCACCACGCTCGCACTGCGCTGTGCCGCAGTCATCGCCGTACCGGTGCTGTTCGCCACAGCCGTCCCCTGGACCGCGCACGCCCACGGGGCGCCGGTCGACCCCATGAGCCGGGCCGCGGCCTGCGGCGCGACGGAGGCGGCGAAGAACTCGACCGCCTGCCGGGCCGCCCTGGCCGCGAACGGAGGACTGACGTTCGACGCCTGGGACAAGGTGGGTGTGGCCGGGGTCCAGGGACGGGATCGCGAACTCATACCGGACGGGCAGCTGTGCAGCGCCGGTCTGGACGCGTACCGCGGACTGGACATCACCCACGCCGAATGGCCCACCACCCAGCTGACATCGGGCGAGAGCTTCACCCTGGAGTACCGGTCGACCGTGGAGCATCCAGGGAGATTCGACCTGTACCTCACCAAGGCGGGGTACGACCCGTCGAAGGCGCTGCGCTGGGCCGATCTGGAGAGCGAGCCGTTCGCCTCGGTCAAGGACCCCGAGGCGAAGGACGGCGTCTACCGGATCGGAGGAACGATTCCTCAGGATCTGACCGGGCCTCATGTGCTCTATACCGTCTGGCGGAACACGGACACCCAGGACACCTACTACTCCTGCTCGGACGTGGTCCTCACCAGCGAGACCCCGGAGACCGGCAGCTTCGGTCTCTACGGGAAGCAGAGCCCGGTCAGCGCGCTGGACACGCCGTCGGCCGCCGCGGACAGCAAGCCGTCCGCCCGGGCCGAGGCGGTGGTGGACTCCGGGAACGGCGTCTCCTTCAAGATGATCGCCGGTGGATTCGCCGCGCTGGCACTGCTCGTCCTGGGCGCGCTCGCGACGCTCCGCCCGCCGGGGCGGGCCCAGGGAGATGGGTACGACGACGACGGGCGGGGTGGGTATGGCGGGCCCGGTGGACATGGCGGACACGGCGGGCCCGGTGGACAGGGTGGGCCCGGTGGGCCCGGTGGGCCCGGTGGCGGGCATGACGGCGGCCCGGGGCACGGGCACCGGCACCGGCGTTGAGCCAGGACGGCGATGAGAGCGGCCGCGCGGTGAGGGGGCGGCGGGCGGACGGCTGCGGTCGGGCGGTCGGCAGCGGTCCGCGGTGATCGGCGCGGGGGGTGCGGGGCGGGGCCCCGGTGCAGCACACCCAGCCCCGCCGGCGATTGAGGCGCGCGGGGGCGGGGCGGAGCCCCGGTGCAGCGGTCCGATTCACTGCGGGAAACCGGGGCCCGGGGCCGTCCTCAAACGCCGGACGGGCTGGAATGCCACAGCCCCACCGGCCTTGGAAACGCCGGGCCCCGGGCAGAACCCCGGCACAGCACACCCAGCCCCGCCGGCGATTGAGGCGCGCGGGGGCGAGGCGGAGCCCCGGTGCAACGGTCCGATTCACTGCGGGAAACCG